>CAYXPN010000268.1:0-7994 GCA_964467075.1 uncultured Planctomycetaceae bacterium | reverse complement strand
CGGCAAGCCGCAGGCGACGTTTTCTGTCGGAAGTCGGAAAGCGGAAGGACCCAATCCCCAATCCCTAATCCCCAAGATCTCAAATCTCAAATCCCAAATCCTGAAATCTCCGACGGACGAATGGCCAAGCCCGAATGACCTGTGGCCAATGACCAAGAGACTATCCGAAAACCGCCGTGCAACTGGGTGGCCGGGGTTGGAGCGTAGCGAAACCCCGGAAAACCGGTCCGTGGCTTCCCTTCGGCGTAAGGCACGGCCACCCAGACTGCGTTTTCGGATAGTCTCCAAGCGACCGACTGCCGGCCGAGAAACGCTGCGCGGCACATGCAGAAAAAGGTGACAGGCACCATTTGCCGGAACGGCCCGCAGGGTGCTTCGCACAAATGGTGCCTGTCACCTTTTTTCCCCGCGCCTGTCTCCATTCGGCTGAAGTGGTACCCAATCCCCAATGACCAGTCGCTGGCGGAAGGCTCAGAGAGCAGGAAGAAAACACTGTGGCGTGCGCCGCGAAGCGCGCGTTCAATCCCTGGGCTCCACCTGCGGTGAGATCACTTCCAGTTCGCGATGGTGGAGCCGGATGGCTTCCTCGGGCTTCAGATTGAGCATGGCCCGGCCGTCCGTATCCCAGTGTTGTCCATCGAAGCGGAACACCACGGTGGCCACGCGCAGGTTGCCGATCAGATCGGAGGCCTCGGCCAGCGAGAGGTCATCGTAGTCGCTCATGCCCACGGTCAGCGGCACAAAGGCCGACAGCTCGCCGCTGGTGCGGTGGCGCACGAACGCCACCTCGTCGCCGAACTCGGCGTCTTCCCAATGGGCCGAATCCGCCAGATTTCGGCGTTCGGCCAGTTGGATGAACTTGGCTTCCAGGCGCTCCCGATACAGATGGAACTGGCGCAGGGCCTCGCCGAATCGGGCCTCGCGAACCGCCGTCCGCCATGGTCGCCAGACAAAGAATACCAGCGCCGAGAGCACCGCCGCGGCGAGCAGCCCGGTCCACCATGGCCACATGATTGCACCCCCCTTGAGCCAGGGTCTTGCTGTGCTCCAAGAGCCGATCCCGTGAGCACTTCGCGCCCGGCACCTTGCCGACAAACGGGGCGAAGGGCGCGGGCTTGTGGAACATGCTCCACTAGGCATTCTACGCCCAGCACGGCCGGTTGTGCAAGCCAGTGGGATCGTGCGGCCTGGAACCCCACCTTCGGGGCATGCCTGGCGGGGTTTCGCGCGGGCATTGCGGGCAGTGCATGGTCAGGCAGTGCGTATACAGTCTCGCGCCGTAACATGCGCGCGTGGTGCGCGCATCTTTGGCGTAGGGGCGACGCATGCGTCGCCCCTACGGCGGCGGCTGGCAGCCGCTGCCACATTGGGTTGCGGCCCTGGGGCCGCGTTGAGACTCCGGCGCCCGGCAAAGCGCGGCGGTGATTGCTCGCGCGAGAGCCGCGGGGTTCCGATTGCTTGTGGCTTGACATCCACCAGCCCGGCGGCAACAAAAGGGACGTGCCCGCCTCGTATCAGCCGGCACGCCCGCTGAGCGCTGGGGTGGGATTCTGCCATTCGCCGTGAACCACCACACCCCCGTTACAACGAGCAAGGAGACACGCGATGCTTGCCCGATTTCACAAGTTGCGCTGGCTGGTCTTCGTACTCTGCGCGTTCTGGGCCCCGGCGGCCCGAGGCCAGTTGCTGGTCGGCACCGCCACGGCCGACATTACGCCCCGCGGCCCGGTGGCGCTCAGGGGCCAGTTTCATCTCCGGGTCTCCCGCCAGGTGGACACCCCCCTGGTGGCCAACGTGCTTGCGCTCGAATCGCGCAGGCAAGGTCAGCCGCTGGATGCGGCCGTGTTCGTGGCGTGCGACGTGGTGGTCATCGCCGAGAAGGTCCGCGACATGGTGCGCCAGGCGGTCAGGGAGCGCATTGCCGACCTGGACCCACAGAAGGTGGTGCTCACCGCCACGCACACCCACACCGGCCCGACGCTCGCCGAGGGCAAGTATCAGCTCCCGGCCGAAGGGGTCACGCCGATCGAGCAGTACCGCAGCTTCTTTGTCGAGCAGGTGGCCGAAGCGATTGAGGAGGCGTGGAACGGCCGCTCCCCGGGCAGCTTCACCTGGGGGCTGAGCCATGCGGTGGTCGCCTACAACCGCCGGGCCGTGTATGCGGGCGGCTCGGCACAGATGTACGGGCGCACCGATATCGCCAATTTCCGCAACCTGGAGGGCTACGAGGACCACGATATCGGCACGCTGTTCTTCTGGGATCAGGAAGGCCGGTTGGCGGCCATTGTCGTCAACGTCGCCTGTCCGGCCCAGGAGGTGGAAGGTCTATGGACCGTCAACGCCGACTTCTGGCACCCGGTGCGCGAGGCGCTCGGCAAGCGCTATGGAGAGCAGGTGTGTGTGCTGGGATGGATCGCCGCGGCCGGCGACCAGTCGCCCCATCTGATGTACCGCAAGGCGGCCGACGAGCGCATGAGGCAGCTTCGGGGCCTTACGCGCCTGGAGGAAATCGCTCGGCGGATCGTTCGGGCCGTCGATGAAGCCTACGAGACGGTCAAAGACGATCGCCACGCCGAGCCGGTGATGGTGCACCGCGCGGTGAATGTGGCCCTGCCCATGCGCCTGGTAACCGAGGCCGAATATGCCCAGGCCCAAGCCGAGGTCGAGAAGGCGGCCTCGGCCATCGAGGCAGATCCCAAGGCCGCGGATCGCTTGTTTGCCCGGATGAAATGGTATGAACGGACGGTTCGCCGCTTTGAGCAGCAGAAGTCCGAGCCGCAACCTGCCTTGCCGGTCGAGTTGCACGTGCTGCGCCTGGGAGACGTGGTTGTTTGCACCAACCGCTTCGAGCTTTTCACGGATTACGGCATCCGCACCAAGGCCCGCAGCCGGGCCGTGCAAACCTTCGTGGTGCAGTTGGCAGGCCCGGGCACCTACTTGCCGACCGAAAAGGCGGTTCGCGGGGGCGGCTACAGCGCCGTGGTCCACAGCAGCCTGGTGGGACCCGAGGGCGGGCAGTTGCTCGTGGATCGCACGGTGGAGGCCATCAACGCCTTGTGGCCGGAGCCCAGGTAGCTCCGCTGCGTGGGCAATCTTACCGAGCGTGTCCGGCAATTGTCCCTGGATTTCGCTGGAAAGCGACCGTGTGCCACTGCTTGCCCGGCGGGCAAGCAGTGCCGGCAGCGGTGAGGCACTGCTTCTGGCGAAGCACTGGCACACACAATTCCCGGACACCCTCAGATATCTTCCGCCCGCAACAGGCGGCCAGTTGGTGGGTCTGCGCCTCCGGCTTGACCCACCCTACGTGTCTCAATCGACCACCCTACGTGTCTCAATCGACCAACCCCACGCGAGCCGGTCCGTTCATCCCGCCGGGCATTCCAACCAACAAACCGGCGCAAACCCGCGCCTCGCGGCGCGGGATTCGATACCTTTTGTGATTCCACCCGAACCGGGAGCTGACGCTCCCGGCTCGCCAGTTGAGCGCTCCCGGCTCGCCGGTTGAGCGCTCCCTGTCAGATCGCGCTGCCTACCGGTCGGCCCCTGGGCCGGGCTCGGCGGGGTCTTGCCCGCCAGCGGGCGAAGCCTCGCCCGACGAAGGGATGGTGCGCCCGTGCGGGTCGGTCTCGGGCCGGCCGAGTTGGGCCGCGAGATGCGTCTGCAGCTCCGGACCGATGTAGTGCTCCATGCGCATGGCCGGCTCGTGCACGTGATCGGCCGGCAGGCCGAGATATTCCATCAAATAGACCTCCCAGAGCCGGTGGGAGCGCACCAGGCGCCGGGCCGCGGCGCGTCCGTGCTCGCTTAAGCACAGGCCGTCGGGCTCGCGCCGCAGATAGTCGCGGGCTTCGAGCAACCGCAGGGCCACGGCGGGCTTCCACCCCCCGCCCACCGCGCGCCTGGCTTCCCGGGGCGTCATGCGGCGCTCTGCGGCCAGCTCCTCCAGCCGGTAGAGCATGCCCAGCAGGTCTTCGCGCATGATGCGCAGCGACGTGCGCAGATTGCGAATCGCGCGGCTGGCCAGCCCGTAGCGCGGCGCCAGGACCACACAGCCCAGGTAGATCACGCCCACCACCACGGACATGGCCCCCGCGGTGTTGACGTTCCAATGGACGGCCGCCATATGCCCCAGCACGGCCGAGGCCGCGGCAATGCCCGCGGCCACCCAGAGCATGTGCGACAGGCGGTCGCAGAGCAGGTGGGCCGCGGCCCCGGGCACGATGAGCATGGCCACCACCAGGATCGAGCCCACCTGCTCGAACGAGGCCACCGTGGTCAGCGCCACCAGGGCCATGAGCAGGTAGTGCAACCAGCCGGCCCGAAAGCCCATGGTCTCGGCCAGGGCCGGGTCGAAGGAGCCGACCAGCAGCTCCTTCCAGCAGAGCAGGATGAAGAGCACGTTCACGAGCAGCACCGGCCCGATGGTCACCAGCGCACGCGGCACGTCGATGCCGCCCAGGCTTACACGGTTGAAGACGGCCAGCTCCAAGAGGCCGTTGAGCACGCAGTCCGGGTCCAGGTCCACGGCGCTGCCGTAGCGCTTCACCAGGATCACCCCCAGGGCAAAGAGCGAGGTGAAGACCACGCCCAGGCTGGCGTCCTCGCTCACTCCGGCCCGGCGGTGCAGCGTGTCGGTCAGAAAGGCGGTCAAGGCCCCCATGGCCAGGGCCCCGGCAAACATCCAGACCAGGCTTACCGTGCCCGAGAGGGCGAAGGCCACCACCAGCCCCGGCAACACGGCGTGGGAGATGGCGTCGCCCAAGAGGCTCATGCGCCGCAACACCAGGTAGCAGCCCACCAGCGCGCAGGCCGCATTGGTCATCGCACCGATGGCCACGATCCACAGGTCGCTCGGCAGGTGGGGATCGAGTTGGGCGAGCCAGTCGAACACGGGCCGTTTTCCTTTGTCAGGTTTCTGAAGGCGCCTCGGACTGAGAGACTATCCGAAAAGCGGCGTGCAACCTCGGTGGCCGGGGCTGGAGCGTAGCGAAGCCCCGGAAAACCGGTCCGTGGCTTCCCTTTGGCGTAGGCCACGGCCACCCAAACTGCGTTTTCGGATAGTCGCTGAGTGGGCCACTGCTTCGCCGGAAGCAGTGCCTCGGCGCTGCTCCCCGGCCACGGCCGAAAGGCCGATACAAATCACGAAAGCGCGAAAGGGCGAAAACACGAAATCTCCAGCGGGAACATGCTCAACCAGCTTCTTTTCCGTCAGCATGCGTTTTCGTGTTTTCGCCCTTTCGTGTTTTCGTGATGGCTCTCTGTGCGGCCACGATCCCACGTGCCCCGCCTGCCGTGCCATGCTGCATGGTTTCGCTCCAACAACTTGTAACCATGTTAGAACTTGTAAGAGTATTACTTCCCGGGGCTGGGCATCGAATTCGGCAAACAATTCCTTTACAAGTCCTTAGCTCCTGGGGTTGCGCCACGCTGAGGCCTCCGGCCACCGGTGCGACTTCTTGTTTCGTCAGCTTCCTCGATGCTCGGCACTGGGGCTGCCGGCAGGCGGGTCATCGCCGGCGCCGCGTGGTGTTCCCTTGGCCTCGCCCGACGCCGCGGACGCCGAGGTCGGATGGGGCGAGTCGGGCACGGCCGCTGTGTCGGCGCCCAGGTGGCCGCTTGCCGCCAGTTCCGCTTCCACCTGCTCGACCAGTTCGGCCGGCAGCAGGTGTTCCAGGGTGTCGGCATCGCGGTCCACGTGGTCCGGTGCGATCGCCACCCCGCGAATGAGGAACAGTTCCCACAGCCGGTGCGTACGCACCAGGCGCCGGGCCTCGGCCCGGCCCGCCGCGGTCAAGCGCACGTGCTCGCCTTCCCATTCGACCAGCCCGCGTCGCTCCGCCCCGTGGAGCAGGCGTCTGAGCATGCGCCGGCTCCAGGCCCGGCGCACCAGGAGCTGCTGCATTGCAACCTCATCCTCACCCCGCGGCAACGCTTCGGTGGCCTCGAACAACGCGCGCAGGAGGTTTTCCCTTGCGGTTTTGCTGCGCAGCCGGGCAAGGCGGATCGCGCGGGCCAGCACCCCCCGGCGCGGGCCGAACATGAGCGAAATCACAAACAACAGCGTGCCGCAGAGCACGATCACCGGGCCGGTGGGCAGGCCCGCGCGTGTCGGATCGCCCGAGGCAGCACCCAGCCAGGCCAGCCCCGGCAGCTCGGCGCCGATGCCGGCTGAGAGCAACGTGCCCACAGCCCCGCTCAGCCCGCCGACCAGCCCGGCCAGCACGAGCATCAGCCCGAGCCTCTCGGTCCAGAAGCGCGCGGCGGCCGCGGGCAGGATGAGCATGGCTGCCATGAGCACCACACCCACCGCGGGCAGCCCGACCACCGTGACCACGGCCAGCGAGCCCATCATCAGCAGGTCCAGCCCCAGGGTAGGCCAGCCCTGGGCCCGGGCGAACTGGGGATCGAAGCTGAGCAGCTTGAATTCCTTGTAGAGCAGCGCCACCAGCAGCAAGGCGGCCGCGGAAACGCCGGCGATCAGGTACAAGTCCTGGCGGATCATGCCCGCGGCCTGGCCGAAGATGTAAGTTTCCAGGCCCGCCTTGCCCGCGCCGGGTTGTTGCTGGATCACGCTCGACAGCACGATACCCGCCCCGAAGAACGTGCTCAGCACAATGCCCAACGCCGCGTCTTCCTTGGTGCGCGTATGACGGCAGAAGAAGGTGATCAGCCCCACGCCCAGCAAGCCCGTGACCAGGGCCCCCAACAACATGCCCGAGAAATGACGCGTACCGATGAACAAAAACGCCAGACACAACCCGGGCAGGGCCGCATGGGAGACCAGATCGCCCATCAGGGCTCGCCGCCGCAGGACCGCAAAGCAGCCCAGTGCCCCGGCTACCGTTCCCAGCAGCGAGGCGCCGGCGAGCACGATCAGGGTCAGGTAATGGGGCATGGCAACACGTGGGGAGCAAAGCGGTCCGCGCCGCGTGCAAGGCCGTTCAGCCTTGGCGCACCGCTTCGGCCGCTTGTTCCAGCAGGGTCAAGCGCCCGCCGTAGGTCTTCTGGAGGTTCTCGGAAGTAAAGGTCTGGTCCGTGGGCCCAACGGCGATCAGGCGCATGTTCAACAGGATCACGTGGTCGAAGTATTGGCGCACAGTCTGCAAGTCGTGGTGGACCACCAGCACGGTTTTGCCCTCTCCGCGCAGCGTTTGCAGCAGCCGGATGATGGCCTGCTCAGTGGCCGCGTCCACGCCCGCAAACGGCTCGTCCATGAAGTAGAACCGGGCATCCTGGGCCAGGGCCCGGGCAAGGAAGACCCGTTGCTGCTGGCCGCCGGAGAGCTGGCGGATCTGGCGGCCGGCCAGGGCCTCGATGCCCACCTGCTCGAGGCACTCTCGGGCCCGGCCACGCTCGGCCCTGCCCGGGCGGCGAAACCAGCCCAACCGGCCATAGGTGCCCATCAACACCACGTCCAGGGCCGAGACCGGGAAATCCCAATCCACGGATTCGCGCTGGGGCACGTAGCCGACCAGGTGTCGCTGGCGCGCGTAGGGCTGGCCGTAGAACGTCACCCGGCCGCTGGCCAGGGGCACCAGCCCCAAGACCGCCTTGATCAGCGTGCTCTTGCCCGCCCCGTTGGGACCCACGATACCCACCAGCTTGCCCTCGGGCACCGTGAGGTCGATGTCCCAGAGCACGGGCTTCTGGTGATAGGCCACGGTCATGTCGTGGATTTCGAGCGGTGGAGGCGACATGGCGAGGACTCCCGGCGTTTCGAGTCGGTGTGTGTCAGATCTGCGGCAGGGTGGCACGTCCTCGGAAGGGCGTGGTTTTCTTTCGACACGCGTCGAAACCATGGCCTTGGTAGGGGCGACGCATGCGTCGCCCCTACGTGATGCCAGGACCAGACACCACTCACCACGCCCGTCGCTTGGGGCTCCGGGCGTGCCACCCGCGCGAGTCCTTGTTCCTTGCCATTGTATCGGCAGGTAGCCAGAGCGGCGTAGACCAGTTGCGCGGCTGAAGCCAATCCCCAATCCCCAATCCCCAAT
>CAYXPN010000267.1:0-8046 GCA_964467075.1 uncultured Planctomycetaceae bacterium | reverse complement strand
AAGCGCGACAACATCCGGGCCTGGCTCAAGTTTACCCAGGCGAACATCGCCCACGTGGGGCATGAACTCATCTGGGGGCCGGAAACCAGGCCCGGGGGCATTGGGTTCCACGGTGCCGTGGCGGGCGGGGATTTCTCGACGGGTGCGGCAGCCGGCGGCGTTCACCTGTCCGGTGCGATTGCAGGGAGCACGCGATGAGTCAGGCCGCGGATATCTTCGGCACGGCGTTCAAAGAGGGGACCCTCACCCTGTTGGCCCGCGTGGTGGGGGCCGACGGCCAGCCGGTGCAACCCGGCGAAATCAATGCAGCCGGGTACAGCATCTACCTGCTCGACGACGCGGACGCGGACGGGCGTACGGCCGTAAGCGGCCACACCGACGTGGCGCTGGTGCCCGGCGACGTGCTCTTCGACACACTCCAGAACGACGCGCTCTGGGAAGTGGACGAGGTGGGCTACAACTTCCGCCACGAGCCGGATGTGTCGCAATACCCGGCCTTTGCCGTGGCCGGGCGGCGCTATCTGGTCGAGTACCGCCTGCTGCCCGCGGCAGGCCAGGTGATCGTGGTGCGTTTTCGCATCGACGTGATTTGAGCTCGTGTAACATTCCAGCCGAATGGAGAGCGCCGGGACAGAAAAAGGTGACAGGCACGAATGGCACTGTCGTGAAGGTCCTGGGGCACCAGATGTTGTGCCCTCAGCCGACGCGAAACCACAATATCTTGTGGTCACAGCGCTTAATGACAGTGCCATTCGTGACAGGCACCATTTGCCGGAACCCATTTGCCGGAACGGCCCGCGACCAACCTGCGGTCGGTGCCCGGCTTCGCACAAATGGTGCCTGTCACCTTCTTCGTGCTCGAGACTACGGGGAAACAACGAACATGTCCACCGACCTCGAACAGATTGCCGCGGTGAAGAGCCAGACCCTGGCCCGGATCGCCGAGATCACGGCCCAACCCAAGCCCACCTATAACATCGACGGCCAGACGGTGGCCTGGGCCGAGTATTTGAAGCAGTTGCAGCAGACGGTCGATTGGTGCGACCGCAAGCTGGCCGCGGCCGAGCCCTTCGAGTTCGAAAGCCGCGGCTACACCTGATTTTGTGAGCGCAGTACGCGATTTGTAGGGTGGGTCGAGCGATAGCGAGACCCACCGGCGAAACTCGCAAGCTCCACCGAGCACCACGCATGAGCGCCACGTTCGATCCGCAAGGCGATCTTCCGCTGTCGGCCGACGGGCTGGAAGCGGTCACGCTCTATCGCCGGGGCGTGACCTCCGGCGCCTCGGGCCAGGCGGTTGCCCATGCCCTGCGCCGCAGCACAGCCACGCGCGCGGCCGCGGCTACGGCGGGCCAGGCCACGGTGGGCGAGGCGGTCTGGCACCTGCCGGCTGAGGAGCTCAGCCGGCCGCCGGAAGTGGGCGACGTGATCCTCGACGCCGAGAGCCGGCGCTGGACCGTGCTCGAGGCGCAGATCGCGGCGCTGGGATCGCGCTGGCGCTGCCTGGCGCGCTGCCTGGCGCTGGCCTTTGGCCTGGACGACACGGTCAACGTGCTCAGGGCGGAGCAAACCAAGGGCCAGGCCGGGGCCGCGGTGGCGGCCTGGCGCGTTTGGCGCACCGGCGTGCGCGCAAGAATCCAGCCGATCGAAGCCCGACCAACCGCCCGGCACGCCGCGCGCCGGCCGGCGACCCGTTGCCGGATACTGCTCGAAGAACACCTGCTGCTCGACGAGCGGCACCGCATCCAGGCGCGCGACGGCACCTTGTACCGCGTCCGGCGCACGATGGCTCCCCAGGAGATCGGCGAGCCGGTGGCGGTTGAAGTGGAGCTGCTGCCATGAACCTTGCCCAAGTGATCCACCAGCGCTGGGCCGCGGCCGCGGAACTCGACGCCCTGCTGCCGGCCGGGCGCGTGTTCACCGGCTTGAGCGTCGATCCGCAGGTGCCCTATGCCGTGATTTCCAAGCGCAGCGGTGCGCCCGGCGGACCGGCGGGTTCCGGGGCGCTGCGTTACAACGACGGCTCGGCCGTGGAGGCGATCGACCTGAGGATCGAGGTCTTCGACGAGGACTACGATCGCGCCGCGGCCGTAATCGCCCAGGTCAAGGCGGCCTTTGACGGCACGTCGTTCGACCTGGCCGGCAGCGACAAGGTGATCCTCATGCGGCGCACGGCCGAGGCGGAAGAGCAGGCCGACGACGGCCGCTGGCGATGGGCCATCGACTTCCGCTGCACAGTGTACCTGGCCGCGGGGATTTGACACGCCGCCGCGGGCGACAACCAGTCACTTCCAGTAACAGACGAGCCGGCTTGCTTTACCCCGCCGGGAAGATGAATCACTGCTCACGCCAATCCCCCGGGGATAAACCCCGGGGCTCGTTGCCCCCACGCGAATAGACGAGGGCCAGCCATGAGTTTCAAAGCGGAAATCCAGGCGTGGATCGGCTGGAACTGGCGCGAGGGGGCCGTGGATGGAAAAGGTGACAGGCACCATTTGCCGGAACGGCCCGGAGGGTGCTTCGCACAAATGGTGCCTGTCACCTTTTCCCGTAGACGCGCGTAACCACGGGGGATGATCGCCAAGACTGGCCGGACAACACCAAACACTCCATAGCGTGACAATCGCATCAGCGAGTGCACCAGGTTTGCACCGCCGGGAATTGAGATACCGCAAATTCAGCACGATAAGGGCCAGCCATGAGTTTCAAAGCGGAAATCCAGGCGTGGATCGGCTGGAACTGGCGCGAGGGGGCCGTGGACAACGACCGGCTGGACTACGCGCGCCAACTGCTCGAAGGTCAGGGCAACGGCCAGGCCGACGCGGTCTGGCACCTCGAGGACCAGTCGCTTGCCGACGGGGCCTCGACCACATTGGATCTCACGGCGCTCGCGCGCACGATCCTGGGATCGCCTCACAGCCTCACGCTCACCGCGGTCAAGGGACTGCTGGTGGTCAACGCCACGACCGCCGCCGGCGAGCTGCTCGTCGGCGCAGCCGCCGCGGACCCCTGGTGGGGACCCTTCGGAGCGGCCACCGACCGCGTGCGCGTGCCGCCCGACAGCGCGCTCTTGCTGGTCAACCGCGAGTCGGGCTGGCCGGTGGATGCGAACAACAAGCAACTGAATCTGGCGGCCTCCGGTGGAGATGTGACCTATTCCATCGTGCTGGTGGGCACCGCGTGAAACAGGCAAACTAAGCACGTAGGGTGGGTCAAGCCGTAGCACGTAGGGTGGGTCAAGCCGTAGGCGCAGACCCACCATTTGCCTTGTCGGTGGGTCTCGCTGTCGCTCGACCCACCCTACAACTCGGGGGCCGTAGGTCGGGCAAATAGCGAGCCGGCCTCTCACGCCGCCGGCTCGCGGTGTGCCACTGCTTGCCCGCCGGGCAAGCAGTGCTTCGAGCGCCGAGGCACTGCTTCTGGCGAAGCAATGGCACATTGCGCAAATCAGCACAAGAGACGAGTCTCAAGATGGCCATCCTCAGCGGAAAAGACGGCACCGTGTACCAGGGCGGCGCGCCACTCGCCCCGGTCTCGTCCTGGCGCCTGGCCCTGAAGTGCGAGACGCACGCCTACGCGGCCAACGACTCGGGCGGGGCCGTGCGCCGGGTGGCGGGTGCGGCGGACTGCCAGGGCACGTTGCGCATCGCACTGGCCGAGGGCCAGCCCTGCCCGCTCGCCCCGGGGCAGAGCGTGGAGCTGGAATTGCACGTGGACGCTACCGGCGCGAACTACTATCAGGTGCCGGCCGTGATCGAGCGCGTGGAGCTGGTCGTGGATCTGAGCAGCGGGGAACCGCTGGCCTATGAAGCGGTGTTCGCGGCCAACGGCCCGCCCGCGGCCCACGGCATCCTGCAAACCACTTAAGAACTTGTAAGAGTATTACTTCCCGGGGCTTCGCTTCGCTCCAGCCCCGGCCACCCGGGGCTTCGCATCGAATTCGGCAAACAATTCCTTTACAAGTCCTAAGGAGTGGCTGATGAGCGTGGTGTTCAAGGAGTTGGGCGGCTCGCCGCTGGAGGTCTTCGAGCCGCAGGCCATGCGGGCCCAGCGCCGGCTGCTGGTGGCCTGGGAGGACCGGCACGCCCTGGTTGCCCGGTTGCTGGGCGAGGGCTACGAGTTCGGCGGCCGCGGCCAGGCCGCCTATCCCGGCCGGCCGTTCATCGCGGTGGCCCGCATCGAGGTGGAGCCCTTCCCGCCCAGCCCCGATGACCAGGGCACGTTCGACGACGTGACCTCGCAACTGAACAGCTACAGCGGCAAGTTCGCCCTGGTCACGGTGGACTACGAACTGGTCGACGAAAGCCGCAGCCGCAAGGATTTGCCCAAGGTCGAGGACGACACGTTTCTGACCTATCGGATGGACTTCGGGGCCGAATACGAAGACATCTCGGGCCACGTGATGTACTGGGCCTCGGACGGGTCGATCCCCGTGCCGCCCGATGCCGTGCCCACCATCCGTGTGCCCATCACCGAACACCACATCACCTGGCACCGCGTGGTCAACCCGCCGTGGCAGGCCATGCGCGAGTGCGTGGGCACGGTCAACGCCGCGGCGTTTCTCGGCGCGGCCGCGGAGACGGTTTTGCTCGACGGCGTGACCGCGGACAAGCAGTTCGTGGGCATCGACGAACTGAGCCAGCCGCAGTTCGGCTGGAAGATCGCTTATGTCTTCCGCGAAAAGGCCGTCAAGGCCGGCGGCAACATCTACGGCTGGAACCACAGGTTCCGCAGCCTGCCGCCGGGTGGGGCCGGCTGGGACAAGCTGGTCGATCAGGCCGGCAACCCGCTTTATCGCACTTCGGACCTCAGCGCCCTGTTCCGCTTTGCCGCGCTGGCATGAGCCGGCCGGGCACAAGCCCACTGGTGGGATGGTTTCACCGGCATGACCTCCAAACGCTCTGCTCCCGGCCGCCGGCGTGCCACGCGCGGGCCCAATCCCTGGGCGGCGCGCGTCAGTCGCCTGTTTCGCCCCGGTGCAACCGGCCGCGCCCAAATGGGTAGCGCCGGCGTAAGCTTTGCGCCCACGGAACCGACCCGCATCGGGCTGTTCGAGCTGACCCAGCCGCTCCTTTGGCCCGACCCGGCCGACCCCAACCAGCCCGACGTGCCCTATACCCAGTTCGCCAAGGCCGTCTGGCTCGACCACCCGCAGGACCAGTACGGCGGCACGCAACACTCGCCCGACGTGACGCTCTACCACCCCGCGGCTCAGCGCGACGCATCGGGCCGGCCCTGGGCCATGCCCGCGCTGTGTGCGGGCATGCGCTGCTACGCCTGGTACAACCGCCAGAGCAAGCGCTGGGAGATCGTTGGGTCCTCGCCCGCCGTGATCCGCTTCGAAATGACCGCGGCCCTAAGCTGCGGGAGCAGTGCGGCGGCGCTGGTCAAGGTGTTCGACCAGGGCGCCTATGCCGACGATCCCCTGGCGCGCACCATCACGGTCCACGATTTCTCCCAGCGCTTCTCCAAGATGGCCACGGCCACGGGCGACGCGGGCGCACTGGGCTGGGCCCGCTGGATGCCCGACCACCAGGCCTGGGAAATCCTCGACATGCAGGTGCCCGGCGATTTCTTCGGGGCCCTGAGCAGTGATCTCGCGCAGCAAGACGCGGCGCAGACCGTCGAGGTGGTCCAGGGCACGGGCGTGCTGGGCGGCTACAACGTGTTCGGCGAGAACTTCGGCAACCAGATCACGGCCTACAATCCCGAGGGCGGCGGCAGCTTTGCGGGCTACTGGTTTGCGGGCAACGAGGGCGATCGGGTGTTTTGCCGCTGGGACGTGCGCAACGCCAAGTACTGGATCGTGGCTGTCGAGCCGAACAACAAGGACTACCAGACGCTCAGCGTGGTCACGTCCGTGGACTTTGTCAACCAGACGGTCACCACCAAGCAAATCGAGCTGCCGCCGTGGACCACGATCGGCTGACGCGGCCGCGAAACGTGGCACGACGCGCCCCGCGGACGACCGCAACTCGCCGCGAGTAGCGTCACTGGCCGTCGGGCTCCTCGCCGCGCGCGACTACCTGGTCGTAGAGCAGCTCGATGATGCCGCGGATGGTCTGCGACTGGCTGCTTTCGAGCAGGACTTCGAGGCGCTGGTGGAGCCGGCGCTTGCGGTTCATGCGCTCGACCGCGTCCAGTGCGCCCTCAAAGGTGAGCCCTCCGCCCGATGCCACCCGGCTGTGCAACTCCTCGAAGTCCGCGTCGGTCCATCCGTCGAACAGCTCGCCGCGGGCCTCCATGAGGTCCTCCACCACGGGGTTGGTCTGCTGGTCGAAGCGCCGATAGAGCAATTGCGCAGGGTCGAGGAACAGCTCGTCCACCTTCACGCCGAGCCCCTCGGCCAGCCGGTGGAGCGTAGCTGCGCGCGGCCGGCTGCGCCCCTGGACCACCGCGCGGATCGTGCGCACGTCCAGCCCGCTCTGCCGGGCCAACTGGCTCACACCCATGGCCCGCGCGGCCATCAGTCGCAACAGGTTGTCTTTGACAAATTGGGACACGAGCGCGGGTCCTGCTCGCCCGGCGGATTCGGCCCAGGGCGGGGCACGCACGCCCAAACCGGGGCCGGAGTGCGGATCGACCCGGGAATATACATACGTATAGTAGATACGGGGCGGTTCTGCAAGGGCGCGGGGCACGTTGGCGGTGCCCTATTTTGTACCTACGGGGGCAAGCAAGCGGCTCCCCTTCGCGCAACAGCCAAAGAAAGCTGAAATCGTCATTGCTCGCATGTTACGCTGCTTTCCCAAACACCCTATATTTCCTGTTGACGGTTGCTGTAATCCTGGTATCATACCGGTGGAAGCCGGAACCGCGGGTACGGAAGCCAGGAGCCCCAAGAAGGACCGAGGTAGAGGCCGCGATCTCCCGCGGCCTTCTGTTTGCGCCCGAATATACAACAATGCCGATACACTCAAAGGCGGGCTGGAAATGACCGTTTGCATCGCGGCGCTATGCGATCGTGGCCAAAGCGTGATCGTCGTTGCCGATCGCATGATTACCAGTGGGTTAATGATCGAATTTGAGCACGAATCACCAAAGATCGAAAAGCTGTGCAAACAATGCTTCGCGTCGACTTCCGGCGATGCTTTGGCCCATACGGAGCTATTCGATACTGTCCATCAAGAGATCGACGAGCTCAGGCAACCTAGCGTTGAACAAGTCGCGGAATGTATCAAACACGCATACCAAGAAGTGAGGCAGCGGCGAATACTGGAAAGAATACTTCGGCCGAGAGGGATTTCAAGTCTTCAGATGTACTATGAGATCATCGGCCGCCTTCCCGGACCCTTGTTAGAACACATCGAGTTTCAAATCAGCTCCTACGATTACAAGATTGACATCCTCCTGGCAGGAAGAAGTTACCACAAGGCCCGCATTTACCAGATCACGGACCCTGGAACATCCTCGTGTTATGACGCAATCCACTTCCATGCCATCGGGTCGGGCTTCAATCTGGCAGTCGCGAGTCTAATTGGAAGCGGGTTCCATTGCGGAATCAAACTGCCGGAAGCCCTGATGCTACTTCTGGATGCAAGACAGGCGGCCAAGAATGCACCGGGTGTAGGGGACGCAACGGACCTAGCTATTATTACGGGGGATTTCGATCTGATGGTCAAGAGGGAAAGGATCGCACAGCTGTTTGCACTTAACGAGTCCCGACGGCGGGGCACGAACGATTGGCAAAATGGAGTTATCGAGTTCATTAAGCAAGAACTTGCTGAGGCGGCAGCCCTGCCGCCAACAGTTGCACAGGGAGCGAACCATGGATCAAATCAAGAAGAACCGCGAGCAAAAACCTCAGACAGTGGAGGAGTTCCGGGCGTATCTTCAGCGGATTGAGTGGCAGGCCGCACTCCGAAACGGTCGGCAACAAGAAGAGAGAGTGAAAGCCGCAAGCGAGCAGCAACGGGATCGGCTGCCCGCGCATTGAGACAGCAGGGGGCGGGGGTCGAACTCGCGCCGCGGCGAAGCTATGACGCGCTGCACAGACGTGCGATCATGAGGGATCTTGTCTGGAGTGGTGAGAGACTTCTTGGCGCG
>CAYXPN010000266.1:978-8091 GCA_964467075.1 uncultured Planctomycetaceae bacterium | reverse complement strand
CAGGGGGTCGGAAAGGGCGTTGGAGGGACGCGGTCTCTCGCGTCCGTTTTCATATACCCCGATCGGCGGCCACGACGGAGCGTGGCCCTCCATTGAGGTTGCGGCGGCCGGAACGCGGCTGGTTCCGGTGCGCATTGTCTGTGGTTGTCTTCACATTCGGGAAGCGGGCCGGCGCCGCCCGCCAAACGGGACATCCTCCCTTTGACTGACTGATCCTCAGCGACGTGGTCGGCTCCCGTTCCAAGCGTCTGTTCGTACGTAAGAGTAAGAACTTGTAAGAGTATTACTTCCCGGGGCTTCGCTTCGCTCCAGCCCCGGCCACCCGGGGCTGCGCATCGAATTCGGCAAACAATTCCTTTACAAGTCCTAACCCTTGCCAAGGAGCTGCAACCATGTGGAACAGAGCATCCAACTCAGACGCGACGGTCCTCAGGAACGTCAATCAGCGGCTCGGGAGGGCCGGCCTGGGATCGGGCTGCAGCGTGACCGTGACGGTGCGGAACGGCGATGTGACGCTCTCGGGCAGCATTCAGTACGAAATCCAACGACGCCACATCTGCAGAGCAGCCGAGGCCGCGGACGGGACTCGGTCGGTCGTGGACCGATTGGTAGTCCAGCCGGCAAACGCGCGTCGAAGATAGCCGACGCCGAATTGGCCGGCGATGCTGCAAGAGGGGAGCCCCCCCGCGTGGGTGGCACCGAGGCCGAGCAGCTTCAGGCCCCTCGAAACATCCGGCCCCCCTTCCCCCGGTCGAGCGCAAGTGCTATAATCCAAATAAGATGGTGAGAAGCGATGTGAGCCCCGACTCGTACCGAGTGCTCTCGTTCCGGTCACCTTGCGATTCGCGTAGCGGCCACCCTTTGCCGGGGCGCCGTTGTCCAATTGCGGATGATTTTCTCCCTCTGATGTTCGGCTGCGATCTTCCCTCGACGGGAAGGGGCTCTGGGTGAAGAGATGGCGGCCCAGGCGAGTTTTTCACTTTTTTCTCAAGGAGTGGCAGTATGCCGCAAGGGACGATCAAGAAGTTGGTCGCTGACAGAGGATTTGGGTTCATCGAGGGAGAACGAGGCGAATTGTTCTTCCACCACAGCGCGGTCGAGGGCACGACCATCGAGGCCCTGCGACCCGGGCAGGCGGTGACCTACGAAGAGGGACGCGGACCGAAAGGACCTCGCGCCCAGAACGTCAAGCCGGCGTGAAACGCTGCAAGCAGAGGCCCTCCAACACACCCTATCCGGCCTCTGCCTTGCGAGCGCTTGTTCGCAGATTCGCTCCCCAAGACCGCTGCTCCCCGAGCAAGCGCTTCACGTCTAGGAGACGGGTTCGCCCCTCAAGCGCAGGCCCGCGCCCCCCTTTGCGGGGGGCGCGCCTGCGCGACCGTCGGACTCTGCGGTTTCCCGGCTTGGGCGCGCAGTTTCCAGACGGTCCACGCGAACCTCCACGAGCCGGCCGCACCACTCGGCAGGGCCCGACGTTTCCACCGGCACGTAGCGACCGGCCGTGCCCACCAGCCGTGCTTCCGGCCCGGGCAGCACTTCTTCGACCAGCACCTGCAAGCGCCGGCCGAGCAGTTGTTCCATGTATCGCCGGCGCAATCGCCGCCCCAGCTCGTCCAGGCGCTTGGCGCGGCGCCGGATCAGCGGCTGGGGCAAGTGGTCGGGCATGTCGGCTGCGGGTGTGCCCTCGCGCGGGCTGAAGGGGAACACGTGCAGCCTGCTGAAACCCACCTGTTCGACCACTCGACAGGTGGCCTCGAAATCCTCCTCGGTTTCGCCGGGGAACCCCACGATCACGTCGGTAGTCAGGGCCGGTCGGTCCAGGCGCGCCGCCAGGCGCGCGCAGCGCTCCAGCAGCACACCCACAGGCCACGCCCGTCGCATGCGCCGCAGCACGCGGTCCGAACCGCTTTGCAGCGGCAGGTGCAGGTGGGCACAGATGCGCTCGAGCCGGTCGGCCAAAAGCTCGACTAGCTCCTCCGAAACCTCGGCCGCTTCGAGGCTCGACAGCCGCACCCGGAACGCGCCCGGCAGCTCTGCCACGCGGCGCACCAGCTCCGCGAGCTGCGCACCCGGCCGTGTGGAACGAAAACCGTCCGCCGGCACCCCGCTGGCGTCTGGACTCCAAGGGCCTGCGACCGGCGCGAAAGAACCGGGCGACTCGCAAGCGTAGTGGCCCAGATGGATGCCCGTGAGCACGATCTCCCGATATCCCTGGTCGACCAGCCGGCAGACCTCGTCGAGCACCTCGGCCACGGGCCGGCTGGCAAGCACGGGACGGACCAGCGGGAGGATGCAATAGGCGCAACCCATCCGACAGCCGTCCTGCACTTTGACAAAAGCCCGATGGCGCGTGCCGAAACGGGAGATTCCCCGGGGCGGGTGAAAGGCCCCGCGGCGGGCCAACAGCTCGGGCAAGCGGCGCTTGTCGGTCACCACTTCGACCACGCCCGGCAGGGTCGCCAGTTGCTCGGGCGCGCGCGTGGCATAGCAGCCCATCACGATGATTTCAGCCTGGGGATATTGGCGGGCGAGCCGGCGGATGGCCTTGCGGCTCTTGGCATCGCTGGTGGCGGTCACCGTGCAGGTATTGACCACACACAGGTCCACCGGCTCGCCTGCGCCCGCCTGGCGATAGCCCAACTGTTCGAGCGCCTCGCGCAGATACTCGGTTTCGTACTGATTGACCTTGCAGCCGAGGGTCACACACTTGAGCGTGGGCATGATCGCGTGGAACGTCTGATTGATCGCTGCGGGCAAGTCGCGCAGCGCGGGTCGAGCCGTTTCGCCGCGGTGCGCAGTGCGAAGCCTGGGCCGGGTGTCAGCCGTCCGCGGCTTCGATAGTGGCATACATCGAACCGCGGCATTCGTCGAGCAGCGGGTCCTTGCCGTAGGCGTGAATCTGGTCGCGTTTCAACTCGGCGTGTTCGCGCGTGGTGGTCAACACGATGGCCCGTCCTTGGGTGTCCACCTCGTGGGCCAGTTGGAAGCCTCGCTCGGCCGGATAGCCGAACAGCTCCATGAGCATGGCGATCACGTACTGGTAGCTGTGATCGTCGTCGTTCCAAAGCACCACGTGATAGCGGGGCTGGCGCTGGGGCTCTTGGTCGTCCTGCGTGCGGCCACGTCGCCGGCGCGACGTCTTTTCCTTCGGCAGCGCCACCGCGGCAGACGCTTGCTCGGCCATCGGACGCATCCCCCTGATCTGCTCGGACGTGTTCAATCGCCCCGGCGCCGTTGATCCGTTGTAGCGGGCAGTATCCCCCGGGGCCGCCTGTCATTATACTGACTGGCTTTGCGGGGGCCGAGGGCCCCGCCCGGCCGAGCAACAGGAGGACCCATGGCCGCGTTAGACGAGTATCTGGAGGCCCACGCCCAGCGGTTCGAAGCGGAGCTGTGCGAGCTGCTGCGCATCGCCAGTGTGAGTGCCGATCCCCAGCGGCGGGCCGAGATGGACCAGGCGGCCGCGTGGCTGGCCGACCAGTTCCGGCGCCTGGACTTCGCCACCGAGGTGATCCCCACGGCCGGCTGGCCGCTGGTCTATGCCCAGTCGCCCGCCGAAGCCGGGGCGCCCACCGTGCTGGTCTACGGCCACTACGACGTGCAGCCCGCTGATCCGCTGGATCAATGGGAAAGCCCGCCCTTTGAGCCCACCTGCCGCGGAGGTCAGCTCTTTGCGCGCGGCGCCAGCGACGACAAGGGCCAGGTGTTCACCTATCTGAAGAGCGCCGAGGCCTGGCTGCGCACCGCCGGGCGCCTGCCCGTGAGCGTGAAGTTTATCATCGAGGGCGAAGAGGAGATCGGCAGCGCCCGTCTGATCGAGTTCGTCGGGCGCGAGGCGGGGCGCCTGGCCTGCGACTGCATCGTGATCAGCGACGGGGCCCAGTTCGGCCCCGACCAGCCGGCCATCACCTATGGACTCAGAGGTATCGCCTACTACGAGCTGCGCCTCACGGGCCCGAACCACGACTTGCACTCCGGCTCGTTCGGCGGTGCAGTGACCAATCCGGCCAATGCCGTGGCGACCATGCTGGCCGGGCTGGTGGATGGGCAAGGCCGAGTCCAGATTCCCGGCTTCTACGACGACGTGGCGGAGCTGACCGAGCGGGAGCGCCGCGAACTGGCCGCGTTGCCGTTCGACGAAGCGCAGTTCCTGCGTGAACTGGGCGTGGACGGTGCTACGGGCGAGCAGGGCTACAGCTTGCTCGAACGCCGCTGGGCCCGGCCGAGCTACGATGTCAGCTCGCTCTGGGGAGGCTACCAGGGCGAGGGCGCCAAGACCGTGTTGCCGGCCGCGGCCGGGGCCAAGTTCAGCTTCCGCCTGGTGCCCAACCAGGACCCCGCCAAGGTGACCCAGGCACTGCAGCGCCGGCTGGCCGAGCTGTGTCCGCCGGGCGTGCGATTCGAGTTGATCGACCACCACTGCTCGCCCGCGGTGGTCGTCTCGCTGGAGAGCCCCTATGTGGAGGCGGCCTCGCGGGCCGTCGAGCGCGCCTTTGGGCGCGGGCCGGTTTACATCCGCGAGGGCGGCTCGATTCCCATCGTCTCCACGCTGCACCAGGCGCTGGGCGCCGACGTGCTGCTGTTGGGGTGGGGGCAGCCGGACGACAACGCCCACAGCCCCAACGAGAAATTCGCCCTGGCCGACTTCCATCGGGCCATCCGCGCCGGTGCCTGGTTGTGGGAGCAAATCGCCCGCCTGGCCCAAGGCGGGGACAAATCGTAGTGGGCCCACCGCGCCGCGCAGAGCCAGCGGCGTCCGCGCGATTGTTTGGCGAGCCGGCGGCGTGAGCCGCCGGTTTGCCCGGCGCCTTGGATGACGGTTCAATTGGAGGGAACACAGCCGGCACTCACGCGCCCCGCTGACCGCGGCCGCTAATCGCCGACAGGAAACGGACGAAATTGCCATGCTCGATCGCAAACTCATTCTGGAAAACCCGGACTTGGTCAAGCAGAACTGCACACACCGCGGGGTCGAGGTGGACGTGGACCGGTTCGTGGAACTGGAAAACACGCGCCGGCGGTTGCAGATCGAAGTGGAAGAGCACAACCGCCGGGCAAACGAGCTGTCCCGCTCCATCGGCAAGGCGTCTGATCCGGCCGAGCGCGAAGAGCGCAAAGAAGAAGGCCGGCGCCTGCGCGAACAGACCGCGGCGCTGCGCGAGGAGCTGGAGCGGATCGGAGCCGAGCTGGAGGCGATCCACCGCCGCATCCCCAACCTCTCCCACCCGGACGCGCCGATCGGGCCCGACGATTCGGCCAACCGCGAGCTGTTCCTCGGGCCCGTGCCCAAGCCCGCGTTCGATTTCGAGCCGCGCGATCACGTGGAGTTGGCCGAGAGGCTGGAGCTGATCGACCTGGAAGCCGGCGCGCGCGTGGCCGGCCACGGGTTCTATTTCCTCAAAAACGAAGCCGTGCTCCTGGAGCTCGCCTTGCAGCGCTATGCGCTCGAGGTGCTCTTGTCCGAGGGCTTCACCCCTACGATCACGCCCGACCTGGCCCGCAACCAGATTCTCGAAGGCATCGGCTTCATTCCGCGCGGGCCGGAGACGCAGATCTACAGCATCGAACAGTCCGACCTGAGCCTGGTGGCCACCGCGGAAATCACGCTGGGCGGTCTGCTGGCCGGCCAGACCATCGACGCCGACACGCTGCCGGTGAAGCTCTGCGGGGTGAGCCACTGCTTCCGCACCGAGGCCGGGGCCCACGGCCGGGCCACGCGCGGGCTGTTCCGCGTCCACCAGTTCACCAAGGTCGAGATGTTCGCCTTCACCCTGCCCGACGAGAGCGAAGAAATGCTCGATCACTTCCGCGACCTGGAATGCCGGCTGTTCGACGGGCTGGGCATTCCCTATCGGGTGGTGGACACGGCCACGGGCGATCTGGGCGGGCCGGCCTATCGCAAGTTCGACCTGGAGGCCTGGATGCCCGGCCGCGGGGAATACGGCGAAGTGACCAGCACCTCGAACTGCACCGACTACCAGGCCCGGCGCCTGAACATCCGCTACAAGGTCAAAGGCCAGAAGGGCACGCGGTTTGTCCACACGCTCAACGGCACGGCGATCGCTGTCAGCCGGGCGCTGATCGCCGTATTGGAAAACCACCAGCAGGCCGACGGTTCGGTGGTGGTGCCCGAGGTGCTGCGATCCTGGGTGGGCAAAGAGCGGATCGCACCGGGGCGGTAGTCCTCGTCGGTAGTCTGCGTCCCTTGTCCGCGCCCGAGTAGTCCGGGGCAGCGCTTCGCGCCTGCGCGGCCGAAACGGGGCTTTGGTCTGGGTCTGCGTCGAGGTTCTGGCAGGGCATTGAGCAGACGTGATGCACACGATTGCCTCTTGCTGCGGGCGGCGAGTCGGTTGCGAGCGGGGGGCTCGGCGGGTAGAATGGGTTTGCACCGGCCGATGCGCGGTGCCACTGCTGAACCCTCATGGTAGCCACGCTCGCCAGAGCGTGGACATGGTAGTGGACATGGTAGCCACGCTCGCCAGAGCGTGGACAACACCCGGCGACGTTTCGTAGGCAATGATTCGTCCGCCGTCTGGCTTTTGGCGGCTACGGGTCTGGCTTTCGGTGGCTACAACGGCGAGCCGGGAGCGTCAGCTCCCGGTTAAGGTAGTGTACAACAGCGCAAGCTGCGGCAGCCACGATCGGGGACATGGTCAGCATGGCCGATCCGTTCGATCCCTATCACGTCTGGCTGGGCATTCCGCCCGATGAGCAGCCGCCCAACCATTACCGGCTCTTGGGTATCAAGCTGTTCGAGCCAAATCCCGACGTGATCGCCCATGCCGCGGACCAGCGCATGAGCCACCTGCGCTCGTTCCAAGCCGGGGACAACAATCGAGCATTGCATGGCGTATGGCAAAGCGCCGCAGTTCATCGACCAGGCGCGGCCCGCTCGTAGTGACCCGATTCATCGGGTCCTGCGAAGCGCCGTACCAGGGCGGCGCGTGCTTGCACGCACGCGCGGGTATCGGCCTTTCGTTCATGCACTGCTGGACAAGCCAGCAGTGGCACCCGGCGCGGGTATCGGCTTCTTTGTGTCTTTGTGGTTAATGGTGATCGGCGGCGCGTGCTTGCACGCACGCGCGGGTATCGGCCTTTCGTTCATGCACTGCT
>CAYXPN010000266.1:0-878 GCA_964467075.1 uncultured Planctomycetaceae bacterium | reverse complement strand
GGACAAGCCAGCAGTGGCACCCGGCGGCCGTGCGCAGAATCATCGCGAAAACGCGAAAGGGCGAAAACGCGAAAACGTGGGGTAACAGTTCAGCCGTTTGAAGTTGGAGAAATCCGCCACAGGTTGATCGCACAAAAACGATGCGCTTGCCGCAGCGCACCCCGGCGCGGGCCGCCTGCTCCCGCTGGGGACCGGCTGAAAGCCGGTCGTCACCATAGCCTGGGGTAACACACCCCAGGCATTGAGCTATTCGACAAGCGTTTATCCTGAATCCTGTCTCAGAATGATCCTGTCTGATAATCCACCCCACAACGTTCGCATCCGACCATGGAAGTCCGAGCCTGTGACGTCCTGACCTTCCTGCCCTGGTGTTTCGGCCCCCAGTGGGCACAGTGGGCGGCCGCGCATCCGCTGCTGGCGCTGCTGCGCGTTTCACTGGTGCTGGCCGGGGTGGGCGCCGCGCTGGTGTATCTCAGGAGGGCGTCGCTTGCATTCAGCCGCGGGTTGGTGCGCGCAGTGCTGCTCGGCGCGCTGGTCGGCGCGGCCGTCAGGCTGCTGATCGCGCTGGGAGAGATCACGGCGAATCGGCCCGGCTGGGTGGCCCAGTTCCACCAGAGCCTGCAGACGGTGCTCGGCGCGTTGAGCGCCGCGGGGCATCCGTTGGAGGTGGCGATCGGCTGGATACTGGGGCCGGGCTGGACGCAGTGGGTGCTGTTCGACTGGGCCTTCCTGCTGGGCGATGTCTTGCTGGTGATGGTCGCCTTCGGCTGGCTGATTGCTGCCTTGCGCAACGGGCCGGCCGCCGGATGGCGCCACACCGAAAGCGCGCTGGCCGGCGGGCTGCAGGACCTGGCCATGGTGTCCTGGGGCCGGATTGC
>CAYXPN010000265.1:0-8098 GCA_964467075.1 uncultured Planctomycetaceae bacterium | reverse complement strand
CGGGATGAGGGGGTGACGGGGCTGACAGGATGACAGGATGGACGGGATGAGCGGGAGACAGGATGACAGGATGGACCGGATGAGCGGGTGGCAGGATGACACGATGGACGGGATGAGGGGGTGACGGGGCTGACAGGATGACAGGATGGACGGGATGAGGGGGTGACGGGGCTGACAGGATGACACGATGGACGGGATGAGGGGGTGACAGGATGACGAGATGGACGAGCCAGCAGCGGCAGCCGGCGTGTTGCGCGCATCAAGTACAGCACTTTGTACAGCGTTCCCGCCCCCCGATTTCCGACCTCGGTTGTGGGAATCCGGGGATTGCGGGGTCGGCCATTGGTCATTGGCCACTGGGCATCTCCCGCCCCTGGGCCTCTGCGTTCCGGCCTCCCGATTTGCTTCCGCCCGCAGCCCGCGTTAAAATGGGAGGAATCGGCGCTTCCCAGAGAGCCGAATTGGCGCCTCAAAGAGACCCTTCGACCGAAGCGCCACAGGCATGCCGCAAGCCTGGAAAACGCGAAAACCAGAGAGTGTAGCATCAATACAGGCGCTCGTTGCGACAGTCACACTTCAGAGACCACGAAAACACGAAAGAACGAAGGAACGAAACAAAAGGGTTGTTACAACTGCTCGCTGGAAAGGTCTTGGCGTTCGTATTTTCTCGTCTGTTTCGCCTTTTCGTCCTTTCGTGCTTTCGTGTGGTGTCCCACAGCCATTGCACGCCGCTATATGTTGTGCTCCGAAGGCCGGGGGCATGCTACATGTTGTGCCGAAATGGCCGTGTGCAATCAGAGTAGGCCACCGGGTGCTTTCGTGGTTCCTCTGTAATGTTGCTACAGACTCGAAAACCACAGCATTTTGCATACCAATTCGTTCGTCAATGTACCATTACTGACTGAGCAGCGTCTGCGCACGCACCACAACCTTCCAGGGGATGGGTGAATGAGCTTCACGAGCAACCTGCCGGCAGGCATCCTGATCGCCGCGACTCTCGCCGCCATGGCTGTCGCGACAACCGCGCGGGCGGCCGAATCGCTCACTACGGGCGACGCGCCGGCCGCATCCACAACCGAACCGCCTGCCACGGCCCACGAGCCCCGCTTCGACGACCAGACGCTCTGGCCCGATCTGTCGGGCAAGGAATATTTCCTCAAAGAGCAGTGGCCCAAGGCACGGCTCTACGTATGGGCCTATCCGGGCGAGACCGCCAACCTGCACCGCGGGCGACGCCGCAGCCCTCGCGATCCCACCGATCCGAAGAACTGGCTGGTCGACGGCCGACCGGCCGAGGAGCTGGTTTTCGACGAGACGGCCGACCTCTTGCTGCCGGCCTCGGAGGTGCCCTACGAGGTGGGCTTTCGCACCACGGAGCTGCGCGAGACGTTTCGCCACGTGACCGTCGAGCCGGGCGCGGCGTTCATCGGCGGCGGCGACGGGCGCGGGCGCACCATCTACGGCAACGTGTGGATCAAGCGCGGCGGGGCCATGTATGCACAGGGGGCCACCAACTTCGTGGGCCCGCGCCATACGTTCTGCCGCAACGACAACCTCGCGCCGCCCGAGGACGACAACCGGCGGGACGGGCGGCGCTGTTCGCAGTATTTCACTTTCAGCAAGGAGGGCGGCGCCTCGGTCGAGTTCCTCGGACACGTGAGCGTCTCGGACGAGTTCCGCGTCTACAGCGGCACGGTGATCGTGGGACGCGACAGCTCCCTGCGCCCCGGGCGCCATGCGGCGCCGCGCATCTACCGCGACGGCACGCTCGCCTTGCTCGACGGAGCGTTTTTCGGCAAGTGGTGCAACGACTTCGGCATTCCCGACATGACCGTCGAAGGCGGCACGATCCAGGGCGGGCTGCCCGACCGGCCGCTGAGGCGAAACTGCACGTTCGGGCTTTCCTTCAAGAACCACACGAATGCCACGTTTCGACAGCTCAATGAGGAGGAGCACCGGGAGTCGCGGCGCGTGCCCTCGCTGGCGCTGCTGGAAGGCAGCACGATCCGCAGCATCACCATCGACCCCAGAAAAGCACGGCTGGTGCTCAGCTACGTGCCCGACGGCGTGGGCGAGCGCTCGTCGTTCGACCTGCGCCCGCTGCCCGGTTCGACGAGAGAGCAGAAGGTCCTGGATCGCCATCCCGGGGCTGCCGAGCGTTTTGCCTGGTTCGACAGGCTGCCGCGCGGGCTGGACGTCTTTCTGGGCGCGGGCGCGGTGGTGGACACCGTGGAGTTCGACAGCCTGCGCGCCGGCGGCATCCTCTACCAGGACGCGGCAACAAAGGCCGCTTGGAAGAATGTCTTCTTCGGCGCCGGCTGCCTGGCCCGGGGCGACGCTTTGTTTACGCACGTGGAGAAACTCGGGCGAAACGGGGAATACTGAGAGCACGTAGCCACGCTCGCCAGAGCGTGGATGATGCTACGGCCATTCGTAGCCACGCTCGCCAGAGCGTGGACCGGCACGCGCCAGCATCTGGCGACAAGCGCGCTCTTCCACCGTCTGGCGACGCTGGCTACGATTACACAGGCTGCCCGACGAGACGAACTGCCCGCCATACCTCACACCCGAAGCCCCCCAGCCGTCATCCAAAGGGACCGCGCGGCGAAGCCGCTTCGATCCGCAACACGCTTCGCAGAAGACGCTTCGCTGCAACGAGGAGTCGGCTCAAGCCAGCCGAGATGAGTCATGCCAAAAGCTGCCTTGCTGCTGACGGTGGTCTGCATTGCCGTCGCCTGCGCATCGGCCGCGCTCGGCTTTGTCAATCCGCAGCTCCAGCCGTTGCACCTCGTCGAGCGGCACCGGACGGTGGTCGGCCTGACGGTGACCGAAGTGGACTTCGACAACGGCGTGGTGAAGCTGAAGGCGGCGCGGGTATGCTTCGGCCGGTTCGCGCCCCAGCAGGTGACCATCGAGGTGCGCGAGGTCGATTTCGACGAAGACTCGCTCCTGGACGAGATCGAGGCCGGCGACACGGTGGTGGCCTTTGTCGGCAAGCTCAGAGCGCGGCACGAGCAGGATGTGCTGCTCTACGCCGGCAGCCAATGGCACGAGGTGAAGATCGTCGATCCGCAGCAGCCGGGCGAATGGGAATGGCTGGCGGCCCTGGGCGATGAAATGGTGGGCACCTTCAACGGAGCGGCCGAGCAACTTCTGCGAATGATGGCCGATGCGGCCGCGGGACGCTACCACTTCCCCGCCCTGCCGCTGGTGAAGTTCCGCGAGCCGCTCGAAATCGGCCGGTTCGAGGGGCCTCTCCGCGGGGTGGCCCTCTATGATCTCGACGGCGACGGGCGCCTGGACATCTACGCCTGCTGTGAGCAAGGCAATCGGGCCTATTTGCAGGCCGGGCCGCTAAAGTTCGTCGATCGCACGGGCGCGCTGGGGCTGGAAGGGATCAAGGGCAGAAGCTGCTCGCTGGCCGACGTGAACGCCGACGGCCGGGTCGATCTCTTGGCCGACGGGGTGATCTACCTCGGCTCGCCTGCCGGATTTTCGCGCGGCGATCTCCTGCCGCCCGGGGCCGACCAGGACGTCAAGTGTGCCGCCTTCGTTGAACTCAGCGGCGACGGCCATCCCGACGTACTCGTCTCGCGCGTGGGCCGCGGATTGGCCTGCTACTGCAATCCCGGGGCCGCGGGCGGCCGGTTTGTCGACGCCACCGCTGCCGCGGGGCTCGACCAGCCGGAGTGCGGCGCGGGCGGGACCGGCTTTTTCGCCTGCGGCGACTTCGACGGCGACCATCGCACGGACATCTACTACGCCGCGGGCAAGGGGCTGATCCTCCTGCAACAGGCCGACGGCAGCTTCGCGCCTTTTGCCACCGGTTATCGCTTCGACTACAAGGCATCGGGCACGGACCAGCCGGGCATGACCGGCGGGGGGTGCTTTGCCGCGCTCCGGCAGCCCGACAGCCGGGAGCTGGTGGCCGCGGGCGACATGCACCTGACGATCCTCGCCTTGCGCGGCGAGAGGCTAAGCGAGCTGACGCGCTGGGGCAATGAAATCCGCCTCGGGCGCGTTCGCCAACTCGCCACCCTGGCCGAAGACCTCAACGCCGACGGCACGCTCGACCTGCTCACCCTTACGCGCGAAGCGGGCGTGGAGAACGTCTTCCACTGCAATCGCGGCTACGGGTCGTATATGCTCTCCGAGCTTTACATGGACTACGACGGCCTGCCGGGCGAGTCGTTTGCCACGGGTGCGTGGGGCGTGGCCGCGGGCGACGTGAACGACGACGGCCTGACCGACCTGGTGTTCGGAGGGGCCGACGGCGTGTTGCGGTTGAGTCTCAACGACGCGCTGAGCCACGACCTGCGAAGGCCGGTCGAACATCCCACCGAGCTTCAGCGCGTGCTCGCCCAGACGCGCCTGCTCACGGTGCGCGTGCTGGGCAAGCGCGGCGTGGTGGGCGCGGAAGTGACCCTGCTGGCCGCGGACGGGCGCGTAGTGGCCCGGCGCACCGTCGGCTCGCAGATATTGACCGGCTGCTGCGGTCCGACCACCGTCAACCTGGCGGTTCGCCAGCCGGGGGCCTATCGCCTGTCAGTGCAGTTTTCCGACGGCACGACCCACGAGTGGCCGGTCGATCTGACCGAACAAAAGCGTATCGCAATCAACGCGGCACATCCGAATGCACAGCAGGATATGTAGGGTGGGTCGAGCCATGGCGAGACCCACCGACAAGGAAAGTGGGTGGGTGGATCCGCGCGTCCGGCTTGGCCCTCCCTACGTGTCTTGGGGATTCCGGTTTCCAGCACGCTCCGTTGAGTGGCTTCCAAATGAAGAACGCAAGTGATCGTCCTTGGCGACCCGCGGCAGGCTTGACCGCTTGGCTTCTCGCAGCAGGTGCCGTGTTTGCGCTGGTCGGATCGCGCGTGCCAATTGCCGCTCGTCGGGTCCAGGCAGACGAGCGCAGCGCTCGGCCGGAAGCCGGCCACGCGCAAGGCACCGCCGAGACGTCGCCGGGGGCTGCCGACCGCTCGGCCCGGTGGCCGGCGAATGCGCTGGCCGGCCACGAGTGCCCGCCCCCAGGCCCCGCCGGCGCAGCCTACATGAACCAGACCTGGCCCGCGGCCCGGCTGCTCGCCTGGGCCTATCCGGGTGAAGGCGGGCGCCGGCGCGACGGCTGGGACCCGGCCAACTGGCGGGAGTATCCCTCGTCGGAGGCCTACAAGGCGGGGGCCGCGGGCAAGCCGGCCACCGCGCCGCCGGACGAGCAAACGGACGTGCTGCTTCCCGACGGGCCGACGAGATACGCCGTGTTCATGCGCGACGGCCGCATCCGGCACGCCACGGTGGGACAGAACGCCGAGCTGCGGATGTTCCACGGCTACGCGACCGGCAACGTGTGGGTGAAGCAAGGCGGCAGGATCGAACTGGCCGGCGTTTTGGGATCGAAACACACCTTCATCCGCAGCGACACCCCAGAGCAGACCAACCCGCTCGGCGGCGACTGGAATATGACCAAAACGCCGGGCGCTTCGGTCGAACTGATTGGGCGGTTCGAGATCGCCGATCGCTGCTTTGTCAAATCGGGGCGGATGATCCTCGGGCCCGGCAGTGTGTTCAAGTCGGGTGGACCGCGGGACCATCGGGCCCCGGTCTTCCCGGGCGCGGAGCTGGTCTTGCTCTCGGGCGCCCGATTCACCAAGACGGCCAACCAGGGCATGAATCTCGACATCTCGCTGGGCGGAACGTTGCTGGCCGGGCTGCCCGAGTGCCCGTTGACCGAGGATTGCTTCCTGGAATTGAGCTACAAGCCCCGGGGCAGAGACGGCAACACGGCCAGCTTTGCCACCGACGCGCGCGCGGACGACCGGGGAATGGTGGTGCTCGAAGGGGGCGACATCCAGGTCCACAGCACCGATCCGCGCACTGCCCGGCTGGTGATCCGCTGGCACGGATTGGTGGACGAGGAAGACGACGCGGAAATCCTCTCTCGCGGCGGCGTCCCGCACCGGATCGACGTGGTAATCCTCGAAGACATCCGGCTCAACGGTGTGCTGTTCGATCATTTCCGCAAAGGCGGCATCGAGCTGGCAGACCCCGCTGTGCGCGCCACGTGGAAAAACATCTTTTTCGGCGAGCATAATGAGGGCACGCCCGACGAACTGTTTCGGCAACATGAGCACGCCGGAACAATCCCTTACAGGTTGTGAGGTGCTTGGCAATGAACAGCGACACTTCCAGGCAAACGAATTTGAATGGGCCGCACCGGCCGGCCAGCAGTTGGCTTCTGGCGGGACTGGTGCTGGCCTGCTGGGCCGTGGCTCAAGACAGCCGAGCGGGCGCGGATGCCTCCACCGAATTCGCCCGGCACCCCGACTATGCAAAGGCCACGGCCCACGATCCGCACTTCCAGAGCGCGGCCCTCTGGGCGCAATACGATGTGGAACGCAGCGCCTACGCTAAAGAAAACTGGCAGCCCGCCAGGCTGCTGGTCTGGGCCCATCCGGGTGTGATGGATCGCAGCCTCGACCCGACCGACCCGGCCAACTGGCTCGAAAACGGGAAGCCGGCCACGCGCCTGTTCGATGCCCAGACGGACCTGCTGTTTCCCGATTCCGAGACAACCTACTTCGTAGGCACCAAGGGCGGGCCGTTCGCGTGCCGCCACCTGACGGTGGGCCGCAACGCCAGGGTCTCGATCATGCCGCTGACCGCATACGGCAACGTGTGGATCAAGCGGGAGGGCAGCATCATCTGGCTCGAAGGGCTCTCCGGCAGCCGGCACACCTTCGCGCGCAACGACAACCGCCAGGGACGCGAAATCCGCATCTCCAACAAGCTGACGATCAGCAAGTCCCAGGGGGCCTCGGCCGAGATTCTCGGCTGCTTCGACACCGGCGACGACCTGAACCTCCACTCGGGCACCATGATCGTCGGGCCCGAGAGCACCTTCATGCCCGGCGACCGCTCGATCCAGGGCATCTACCCGGCGGCCACGCTCGTGCTGCTCTCCGGGGCCCGATTCCACAAGCGCGGCAACCAGCAGTGGAACAACGACGTGGTGGTGATGGGCCGCCTGCTGGCGGGAACGCCCGAGCGGCCGCTCACCAAGGACTGCTTTCTGGGGCTCAGCTACAAGTCGAAGGGGCGCGTGCCCGAGGAGCTGGCGCACGGCAAGTCGGGCAGGCCGGACGATTACAGCCTGGTGGTCGCACCCGAGGGCACGATCCGCGTGTGCAGCGCGAACCCCGCCACGGCCCGGCTGGTGATCGGCTACCACGGGTGCCACGTGCGCGTGGGCTGGGGTCCGGATGCCTACACCCAGCCGGAACCGCCCGAGTGGCAGGCGATTCCGCACAAGATCGACATGGTCCTGCTGGGCGATCTCGAGTTCAACGGCGTGGTGCTCGAAGACGTTCTCAAGGGCGGCATCCTCGTGCCGGACCCGGCGGTTCGTTCCCAATGGCAAAACGTCTTCTACGGCGAGAACAACGACGCGCCGCCGGATGGGCTTTTTGAGCGTTACGAGGGGCCGACCGAATTCAAACTGAAAGGTTAGTCCTGCAGCGCAGGGTTAAGAGCCTATCCCGGAACCTCTGTTTGACGCCAAGTAATATGGGTGAACGCTGGATGGAGCAGGGCCTCGTAGTTTTCGGCCTTCTTTTCCCGGCAGGGTGGCCCCGGTTGCTCGCAACCTTCGGCGACGAAGTCGCAAGAGGTCGCACAACTGGCATAGCGTGAACCATGCCGGCCCGCGCTGCGTCGTGGGCGGGTAATCTTCGGATCGCGAAAGCGCGAAAGCACGAAAACGCGAAATGCCGGGCCGAGGGAGGCGAGCCGCAGGGTGGCCCCGGTTGCTCGCAACCTTCGGCGACGAAGTCGCAAGAGGTCGTAGGGTGGCCCCGGTTGCTCGCAACCTTCGGCGACGAAGTCGCAAGAGGTCGCACAACTGGCGTAGCGTGAACCATGCCGGGCCACGCTCCGTCGTGGCCGACTTCGCGTGCGTTTTCGTGCTTTCGTCCTTTCGCGTTTTCGTGATGCTCGTCCTCGCGAGGCCCGCGCTCGGCCGTTTGCACGAATCGTGGAGCCCCGCGCTCCGTCGTGGCCGACTTCGCGTGCGTTTTCGTGCTTTCGTCCTTTCGCGTTT
>CAYXPN010000264.1:0-8103 GCA_964467075.1 uncultured Planctomycetaceae bacterium | reverse complement strand
TCCGTCTGATGAGACAATACCAATTTGACCACGTTATTTATGAGCGCTCGCTAAGGCTTAGCCGTTGAAGTACAAATACGCGGCCAGGATGGCCAGCAGCACCACCACCGAGGCCGTCACGTCGCGCCAGTCCCAACTGGCCCGCGACTCGGCCCGATGGGCCGCTGAGATCGTCCCATAGGTCAGCCCGTGGATGCGCTCTTCGTCGGGCGGCGCGCTGAGCAGGCTGACCGCGACCATTACTACCACGCTGACCAGGAACACCAGCAGGCTGTAGTACTGGAAGTAGATGTTGTGGACGATCCAGAGCAGGGAGCCTTCTGTGTAGCCGGGGAAACCCCCGAGGAACTGCTTGACAAATGCCGTCTCCTTGAGGGCCACCGGCGTGTCCACGGCCAGCCGGAACAGCGCCAACACAAAGCCCACGGTCAGTGCGGCCAGACAGCCCTTGCTGTTAAGCCGCTTCCAGAACACCCCCAGGAAGAAGACCACAAAGATCGGCGGGGCCAGATAGGCCTGCACGGTCTGGAGATAGTCGTACAGCCCGCGCGCGTTCTGGATCACCGGAATCCACGCCAGCCCGATCACCACCATCACCGTAGTGGCCGTGCGCCCCATCCAGACCAACTGGTGCTGGCTGACCTTGGGCCGCAGCTTGGAGTAGAAGTCCATGGTGAACAGCGTGGACGAGGCATTGAACACGCCCGAGAGCGAGCTCATCAGCGCCGCCAGCAGCCCGGCCACCACGATGCCCCGCACCCCCGGCGGCAACACGTCGCGCACCATCAGCGGAAAGGCGGCCTGGGCCTTTTCTGCGTCAAGCTGCCCGCCGACGAACAGCTCCTCGCGCAGCTCGGGCACCTTGTTGCTGGCCGCCAGGGCAAAACAGATCATGCCCGGGATGATGAAGATGAACACCGGCAGAAGCTTCAAGAGCGAGGCAAAGATACTGCCCCGCCGGGCCTGCTGTTCATTGGGCGCCCCTAAAGCCCGCTGCACGATGTACTGGTCCGTACACCAGTACCACAACCCGATAATGGGCGCGCAGAAGAGCATGCCCAGCCACGGATAATTGCTCCCTTCTCCCTGGAAGTACCACGCCTGGCGAATCACAGCGTCCTTGCGCGCCTTCACAGTCGCCTTCTCGGCCGCCGTGCCCGGATCGGCAGACCCGGGGGCGGGCACCACGACCTGCGTGCCACACTCGGGACAGGCGATCTGTTGGCCCGGCTCCGCGGAGGTGCGCACCAGGCGTCCGCACTCCGGACAATGGAACTCGATCAGCTCCCCGCGCTCCATCACCGGGGCCCAGGTGCCCTCCACCCCGCGCGGCACCAGCGGCTTCCAGAGATTGAAGCCCTCGTTGTAATCGGCCGTGGTTCCCGCATAGGGTGCCTTGCGAAGCTCCTGCCAGCCGCCCAGGGCGTTCAGCCCATAGAACGTCACCAGCGCGGAGCCTACGACCAGCACCACGGTCTGCACGGCCTCGGTATAGGCCACCGCGCGCAGGCCGCCCAGCACCGTATAGATGCCCGTCAGGACGATCACCAGCCCCGAGCCGATCCAGAAGCTGTCGATGGTCACCCAGTCCAGCTCGATGCGTACGTCGGGCAACAAGGTGCGAAACACCACGCCCCCGGCGTAGATACCCACGGCGATCTTGGTGAGCACATAGGCCACCAGCGAGATGATCGAGAGCAGCCAGCGGGCCGTGGGCGAGAAACGGCGCTCGAGGAACTCCGGCATGGTGAACACCTTGGAGCGGGCGTAGAAGGGCACAAACACCCAGCCCAGCACCAGGAGACACCAGGCGTGCAGCTCGTAGTGGGCCATGGCCACGCCGTCGGTGCAGCCCGAGCCGGCCAGCCCCACCAGGTGTTCCGACCCGATATTCGAGGCGAAGATCGACGCGCCGACGATCCACCAGCCCAGGTTGCGCCCGGCCAGGAAGTAGTCATCGGCCGTGTCCTTGCGTTTGAGGATCACCCACCAGGCCAGCGCCAAGAGCCCCGTGAAGTATGCGCCGATCACCACCCAGTCGAGCCACTCCATAACCTGTGCCTTTCCGATCAGGAGTCGTTCAAGGGGTCCCGCAAGGACCGTACAAGTACGGTCACTACGAGCCGTTCGTAGTGCCCCGATTCATCGGGGCCGTCTTTACCGGGTCCATCGAAGACCGTACAACCACGGCCACTACAAACCGCATGGCGCAGACCCATCAACAGGCCGAACCGACTCCGGCTCTACAACATCTACACAGTCCACGAAACCAGCAAATATCCCCCAGCCGCAAACCTTTCCCAAGCCTCCAACTTCGCCGGCGCTGCAAATCTTGCCAGCAATTCTCCGCCAGCCGGCCCCGGCGCTTCACCATGCTTTCGAGAAACTGTCACGTTACCCAGAACAAGCCCGCTAATCAAGCACCAACTCGTCCAGCAAACACGCCCCCGGCGAGGAGCCCGAGAACACGTAGGTCTCGCGCCCGCTGCGCTCAGAGTACTCGCGGGCGACCTGGTGCACGCTTGCCTCTGCTTCGGGGCGGCCCAAGACGGCCACGGTCCCGCCGCTGCCGCCGCCGGTGATCTTCGCCCCATAGAGCCCGGCGGCTTTGCCGGCCCGGCGCACAAGTTCCACCAGCAGATCAGTCCCCTCGGAGCCCAGCCCACAGGCCGAGTAGCTCGCGTGCGAGCCGTACATCAGCTCGCCCAGTGCTTCAAGCTGCCGGCCGGCGCGCTGCTCGTCCACCGGCTGGGCCAGCAATTGGGCAAAGCGGCGCACGCGCGCGTGCTCATCGATCGGGTGGGCCGTGGGCTGGCGCACGGCATAGGTCCGCTCGGGCTCGACGCGCGTGACCCGGTCGGTGGTGCCGCGGTAGCGCTCAAGAAACTCGCTGCCGGCCAATTGCTGCGGCAATTGCGGGGCAAAGCGGCGGTCGAATTCCTCCGGCTCGACGTTCGCAAGATAGCCGTGCCACTCTGGATCATCCACGTGCACCACGCCCGAGTCGTCCGGCCCCTCGACCTCCAGGCCCGCCAGCTCGGCGATGATCCGGTAGCCCATGAACGCGCCCACGCGCACCGACGTGTAGTCGCTGCCCGAGACCGCATGGCGCACGCCCGAGGCAATACCCCACACGCGCAGCTCGGGCGGCAGGCGCACGAAGCCCTTGATCTCGGCGGGCTGGCAGAGCAAGGCCAGCAGGTGGTCCTGCTGTCCCAGCGCCGCGGTCATCTGGTCCATGATGCCGCAGGGGGCGCCTACCACCAGGTTTTCCGCCACCTGGCAAAGCGGGGCCAGCTCGACACCGTCCAGTTCGACTCCCCAGACTTGCGCCAATGCCCGCATGGCCGCCACTTCCAGCGCCGCGGAGGAACTGACACCCTGGGCCTCGGGCACGGCCGACCAGATGCGCAGCAGCAGGCCGGGCGGCGGGCTCACGTTTCTCTCCCGCATGAGCACCAAGGCCGCGCCGGCCACATACGCGGCCCAGGACTCATCGGGCCGGGCCGCAAAGTACCGGCGCGCGGACTCATAGCTTTCCTCGGCCATCTTGCCCACGGCGTCGGCCGGAATCGTCACACAGCGCAAACGCGCCTCGGCCTCGGCGTCGAGGCTGGCGATGTGCCAGTCGGGCTCGTCGATCTGTTGCACCGCCGCCAGCGTGGCCTCGGCCAGCGGAAGCTCGAGCACCAGCGAGCCGCTGTAGTCGGCAATGCCGCCCATCACATCGAGCCGGCCTGGGGCCCGCGCAATCGCCACGGGCCGGCGCCCGAGGGCCCCAGCGCGCGCCGGCAAGCGACTGGGGCTCAACTCGGTTCGCAGAAGATGGACGAAATGCCGCAGGTCGGCGAAGTCATCGGGCGGGATCGAGGGCATGGTGGCCTGCTCTTGGTCTCAGCGTTTGGGCAGTGGCAAAACCGATTGAACGCTTGCCCCTCGTTGTGGCCGGCCTCCTGACCGAGCCACCGGCCTCGACCGAAGCTGCGCAGGGTGCGTGTTCGCACGCACGCGGTTCAATACAGCTCCGTAGGGTGCGTGCTTTGCACGCACGCGCTTGAATACGTGTTTACAAACGGCCAACCAAACGCGCGGCTGCAAGCAGCCACCCTACGTCTACTCGTCTCAACGCTTCCGCAACGGCAAAGGCCTTCGAACCGCCGCCCGGGCTCAAGGCGGCGATGAGTCGAGCTCGCCGAGTGCGGGCAGCGGTCGGATGCCCGTCACATTCGTTTGCAGGGCCACGAACCGCTCGGCCGAGGCGATAAACAACGTGCGGAAATCGGGTGCGCCGAAACACGTGTTGGCCGCGTGGACCTCGATCAAGCCCAGGTAGTTGGCCGCGCGGTCGAAGACCTTCAGCCCCGCCTTGCCGCAGCAGACGTAGAGGTTCTGGTGCTCGTCCAGGGTCATGCCGTCGGGGTTGGCCCCCAGGCCGGTGATCCAAAGCGTCTCGTCGGCCAGCCGGCCCGGCGCGAGCACCCGATAGCGGAAGATGCGCTGTCCGCGCGCGTCGGCCACATAGAGCGTAGCGCCGTCCTCGGAGAGCAGCACGCCGTTGGGCTTGAAGCACACGGTCGACACCCGGCTCAGTTCGCCCGCGGCCGAGCAGTAATACACGTCCTCTTTGCGCACCGTGGGCTGGCCGTGGTGCTGGTAGTTGGGATCGGAGAAGTAGAAGCCGCCGGTGCGATCCACGGCCAGGTCGTTCGGCTCGTTGAAGCGCAGGTGCTCGAACTCGCTGCACAGGATGCGCTTCTGCCGGGTGGCCACATCAAAGGCCACCACGCGCCCGGCTGCGCCCTCGCACACGTAAAGCTCGCCGCGGCGGTTGAACATCATGCCGTTGGCGTCCGTGCTGTCGTCGGTAAACAGCTCGATCCCCCGGCCCGGGCGGAAGCAATGGATCGAGTCGTTGCGCCCGTCGGAAAAATACACGTTGCCCTGGGCGTCCGCGGCCGGGCCTTCGGTGAAACCGAATCCGTCGCCGAGCAGTTCCAGCCGACGCTCCGGGCCAAGAATGTCGTCCAGCGTCATCGGAATCTCCCGGGGTCAAGCAGTGGAGTTTCCAGTAGCCGCGGAAAGCCAGACGGCGGACAAGCCAATCCGAAACGTCCACGCTCTGGCGAGCGTGGCTACCGGTTCGTTCGCGGGGCGTGCCGACTTGCCCCTTCGGACAACTACGCGCAAACGCCGCGGTGTTGTTATACTGAAAACTGCGGGCGCCTGGCAGCCGGGCAGGGTCGGTTTCCACCTGCCCGCTGCACGCCGCCCGCTTGCCGTCGAGCAGGACCCCCACGATGCAGTCCGTTGCCTGCCCCTACTGTCGCAAGCTGCTGGCCAACGACGGCACCCTGGCCGGCCAGGCGGTCGCCTGTCCGCTTTGCGGCGGCCAGTTTCGCATGCCCCCGGCCGGGCCCGCTGCGCAGCCCACGCCCCAGGCGACTCCGGCCGCGGGGCCCAGCGCCAGCGTGGCGGCCGCGCCCGGCCGACCGCCGGCCAAGGCTGCCCGGACTGCGAGGGCCCCGCGCCCGCCGGCTGCCAGTGCCCCGCCCGTGGCCGCGGGCTCCTCTGCGCCCGCAGGCGCCGGCCAATTCCTGCCCCAGCCCGAATCGGTCAGCGAGACATTCTACCGCCATACCCAGCGCCAGCGCCGCAGCCCGACCATGCAGGTGGGCATCGTGCTGGGCGTGTTGTTCGTGCTGTTGGGCATCGGCATCGTGATCGGTGCGCATCTGTGGCTCACGCAAGGACGGGATTCGCCCTGGTATCGGGAGGGCTATCGGGTGGGGCGCGAGGTGGGCGAGGTGGCCCGCTTCCACCGCTGGTCGTACAACCCCTTCCCCAGCGCGGACACGCTGCGCACGGTCAAGGGGCTGCCCGGCCGGGGCACGCCGGAATACAAGTACTTCTGCGACGGCTACCGCCGGGGCTACGAAGAGGCGTACTACGGGCGATCGCCGTAGGGGGCGCGGCGAGGCACGGGCGCGGCCGTCTGGGCGGATTAGCCGCGGTGTGAGGCGTGGGCGTGTGTGCCACTGCTTGCCCCCCGCCGGGATGAAATCTTGGGGTCGGCTTGGGGCCGCTGTTGCTATCGGGCTCGAACGAGGCCCGAACAGCCGATCCGGCGGCGGTCAAGCAGTGGCACACGCGTGGAAGGCTCGCCTAAGGGCTGACTCCCACGCCTCACCGCTGGAGCGGGCTGGCAGGGCCTGCTCGGCCGTGAGGCCTGAGGGGTGTGCCGCTCCTCGGCCGAGCAGCGCCACGCAGCCGGGTCCGGACGCCAAACGGCCCGGGCTCCTTGATTCTCGCCGCAGTCGCCACACACGCGCGGCCGCGCCCCTTCTCTCCAGGCCCTTTCCCGGCTCACGGCCCCTGGTTAACGAGCAACCATGTGCCGGTCTTGCCGGCCACGGCGATGTCGGGCCGCTTGTCGCCGGTCAGATCGGCCACGCAAATCTGCATGCCCGTGCCCACGTTCGCCTCCGGCGGGGTGATCCTGTGGCGCACGAATTTCTGCGCTTCCGCGTCCCAGCGGTAGTAGTAGAGACATGCCGGCTCGTTTGCCCCGGGGTCGCGCCCGCCGTGGCCGCGCACGCGCTTGCCGGTGATCAGCTCGCCGTGCCCGTCGCCGTCCAGATCGGCCCAAGCCATGCTGTGGGCCTGCGACCAGGAGTCGTCGATCAGGTGTTCGGTCCAGGTGGTGGTGCCGTCGGCCTTCGCCTGGCCCTGCTCCCACCAATAGACCCCGTAGTTGTGTCCTTCGCCCCAGATGAGGTCATTGCGCCCGTCGCGGTTCACGTCGGCCACCACAAACGGCGAGCTGGCCGTGCGCAGGGCGGTCTCGGGATGCAGCTTCCAGGGCCGGGCCAGGGGATCGCCGGCCGGGTGCTCGTACCATCCCACGCCGCAGAGGATGTCGATGCGCCCGTCACTGTTCACGTCGCCTACCGCGTAGCCGTGTCCGGAGCCGCCTTCGCCCAGCACGACGCGCTCGGCCGCGGGCTGGCCGTCCGCGTCTTTGGTGAGCTTCCAGACCACCAGCGGGGCGCTCCGCACCCAGCAATGGACGACGACCTCGGGCACACCGTCCTGGTCAAGGTCGAGCAGGTGAAAGGCCTCGTTTTGGGCCCGGGCCTTGACGAGCAGGCGGGGTTCCCATTTCCAGCCTTTGGACAGGGCAGGCTCGCCGGGGTTTTTGTACCAGTAGAGTTCCGCCTCGGTCCAACCGCCGGAGATCACGTCGAGCCAGCCGTCGCCGTCCACGTCGCAAAGATGGTCGCCGTTGTTGGCATAGAAGTCCTTGGGCGCAAAGCCCAGCGATACCTCGGCAATGTCGCGCACCGGCCGGGGGATGAACTCGGGGGCCGCATACCAGTGGGTGCCGGCCACGATATCCAGGCGCCCGTCGCGGTTGACATCGCCCACGGCACAGCCCTCGTTCTGGTTGACCATCAAACAGCGGCGCGAAAACGTGACCGGCCCGGGCTCGCCGGCCCACAGCGCGGCTGCCCAGCAGCTTGCGGCCAGCGCAGCGATCAGCGCGACCACGCCCCTTTTCGCGCGGCACATCGTTCGGCAGGCTGACATGGCAGGTCTCCTTGTCCAGGTCGTTGCAGCATTTGCCACCTTTCCGCATGGACCAGAATAGCGAGCGCGGGGCGCGGAAGCAACTGATTCGGCGGCGTGTTGACAATTCGGCCCTATGAAGTGGGCTCTTCTGGCTATAGCAGAGCTGATTGCGCCTCTATTTTCCTGACATATGTCCGGATCTTCGGGGCTGCGACCGTCGCACCCACGGTCCGGGGCCCCATCGTCCTGCGGGGCTGAGATCATTGCACGAACTGGCTGGGACGCCATCATCTCTGCCCCAACGGGGCAGAATATGAAAGCCCAGGGCGCAGCCCTGGGAAGAAGCGCGCAAGAGACATCATCAAGCCCTGAAAGGGCGCAATCGGCAATCGACCGCGACCCGGTTCGCACTTTGGAGGCACGCGCGCCAGGGCGCGCACCGCATCGCTCCAAATGGCTGAAATGTTACAGGAGCCAGGCCATGACCCAGACGCTGGGCTATCGTGCCCGCCGTTCTGATGCGGATCGGCCCGC
>CAYXPN010000263.1:4849-8167 GCA_964467075.1 uncultured Planctomycetaceae bacterium | reverse complement strand
GGCCGCCGGATGGCGCCACACGGAGACCGCGCTGGCCGGCGGGCTGCAGGACCTGGCCATGGTGTCCTGGGGCCGGATTGCGGCGCTGGCCGGCCTGACGATCAAGGAGTCGTTGCGGCGCCGGGTGCTCGTGGTGTTCGGTTTGTTGCTGCTGGTGTTCATGCTCGGCGGCTGGTTTCTCGACCCGCGAAGCCCCTATCCCGTGCGCCTGTACGTGGGGTCGGTCTTGCCGTGGATCAGCTATGTGGTCCTCTTTCTGGCGCTGCTGCTGAGCGCACTGAGCCTGCCGGCCGATATCCGCAGCCGCAATCTGCACACCGTGGTGACCAAGCCCGTACGCCGCAGCGAGGTCGTCGCGGGCCGCACGCTGGGATTCGTGTGTGTGGGTACGGCGTTTCTGCTCGTGTTGTCGCTAATCAACTACGTGTTTGTGATTCGCGGTCTGGCTCACCGGCACGAAGTGGCGGAAACGCAACTCGCCAAGGCCGTGCGCGCCTGGAACCAACAGTCGTCGGGCCCCAGGCCGCCCGCTCCCATTGCGCTCGAAACCGGCACGGAGCAGGGCCACAAACACAGCTTCTCGCTGACCGTCGCCAAGGCGGGCGACACGAAATCCACCCAAGGCGTCGCAGCCACCGACATGGTCCACGATCACTGGCACGACGTGTCTTACGAATGGATCGAGGACAAGCACGGCAACCGGGTGCTGGTCTGCCGGGTCAGTCCTCCGCGCCTGGGCGCGCGCGTGCCGGTCTACGGACAGCTTCGATTCCTCGATCGGGCGGGCAATCCCGCGGAGAAGGGAATCAACGTGGGCGACGAGTGGACCTATCGCACCTACGTCGAAGGCGGCACGCTGGGCGCCGCGGTGTTCACCTTCGAGGGGGTCACCCCCGAGCGGTTTCCAGACGGCCTGCCCGTAGAAATGACCCTGGGCGTGTTCCGCACGCACACGGGCGATATCGAAAAGGGCGTGCCCGGCAGTCTTTCGGTGCGCAATCCGCGCACGGGAGACTCCGTCGAGGCGGTGATCTTCAATTCGCGGGAGCACGAGGCCGACCTGCACTGGATTCCCCGGCGGTTGCTCAACTCGGCCGGGGAGCCGGTGGACCTCTTCCGCGACCTGGTGGACCAGGGGCGCGTGGAAATCTGGCTGCGTTGCGTGGCGCCGCGCCAATACTTGGGTGTGGCTCCCTACGACCTGTACCTGCGGGCGGGCAACGCTTCGTTTGCCGGGAATTTCTTCAAGGGCTACATGGGCGTATGGTGCCAGATGGTGCTGGTTATCGGTTTCGGAGTGATGGCCAGCACCTTCTTGAGCGGCCCCGTGGCCACGGTAGCCGCGGCCGGCGCAGTGGTAGGCGGATTGTTTCTCGATTTCATGCGCCGACTGGCGGCCCACGAGGTGTGGGGGGGCGGGCCGTTCGAGGCCTCGATCCGGTTGTACCGGCAGCAGAACCTCACTTCCCCGCTCGAAGAAGGCTTACCGGCCACGCTGGCGCTGACGGCCGACCGCGTGGTCGAGTTCTTCCTGGGACTGGTGGCGCGCCTGTTGCCGCAATTTGTGCAGTATGACTTCACCCACCTGGTGGCCTGGGGATTGGACATCGCGCCCGGGGTTTTGCTGCGGTGTATGTTCCAGGTTTTGGGGTTCCTGGTGCCGCTGGTGGTGGCGGGCTACTTTTTCCTGCGCATGCGCGAGATGGCCGAATGAATCCGCAGAATGCCTCCTTCGTGCGCAAGATTTGTTACCTGGCGCTGATCGTGCTGCTTTTGGGGCCGCTGTCGTGTCTGAGCCGGCCTTCCACGCCGCGCACGGCGACGCGCGAGGGATCGACGGGCGGATTGCTCGCCTGGCAGCGCGCGCGCGAGGGGCTCACACCCACGCAGTTCGGCGAGATCGACCCGGCCAGCGAGACCATCCGGCTGGCCACCCTGGGGATGCGGGGCATTGCGGCCAACGTGCTCTGGATGAAGTGTCACGAATACAAGAAGAAAAAGGACTGGACGCGCCTGTCGGCCACGGTGCGCCAGTTGACCAAGCTCGAGCCCAATTTCATCGAAGTCTGGGAATTCCAGGGCTGGAATCTCTCCTACAACGTCTCGGTCGAGTGCGACGACTACCGCGATCGCTATTTCTGGGTGATCGAGGGAATCCGCTTTCTCATGGAAGGCATCCGCATCAACCAGCGCGAGCCTAAGCTGGTTCGTCGCGTGGGCTGGGTCACCTCGCAGAAGATCGGCCGGGCCGACGAGCACAAGCAGTTCCGCCGCATGTTCAAGGCGGACGATGATTTCCACAACGACCTGCCCTACTTCGCCCAGGACCCCACGCGCGACAACTGGCTGGTCGGCAAACGCTGGTTCCGCAAAGCCGAACAACTGGTCGACGAAGGGGAGCGCCTCAGGGCCACCGCGGTGGTCTTCCGCTCCGACGCACCCATGTGCCAGATGAGCTATGCCGACGCCATCGAGAAGGAAGGCACCTTCGGCGAGAAGGCCCGCCGGGCCTGGCAGCAGGCCGCGGCCGACTGGCGGGAGTTCGGCAACCTGCCGATCCCCACCGCCTTTGAGACAACCATCCGGCTGAACGACCTGGACCGCGGCCGGGATTTCCAGGGCCAGTCGGACCGCTTGAGCCGGGAGCTGCGCGAGCTGGCCCCCGAGGAGTATCAAAGGTTGCGTGCCCAGCGCGAGGCCCTGCTCAGCGACGCCCATCGCAAGGCGCTGGAAACACCCGAAGCCGAGCGCTCCGCGGAGCAGTTCGACCTGGCCGCGGAAGCCGAGCAAATCCTCACCATCACCCACCGCCAGCTCGCCCGCAGCATCACCGGCCCGCAACGTGAAAAGGCCCTCGAAATGGCCGAACAAGCCGACTACGCCATGGAGATGGTGCGCATCATCCAGCGCTATCGCGACATCGTCAACTTCGACTATTGGCGCCTGCGCGCCGAGGTGGAGCAGCGCCCCGAGACCATCCGCGCGCGCCAGGCGATTTTCGAGGGCGGCCGGGCCTATGCCGACGGCGATCTGCTCGCTGCGCGCCGCCACTACGACGAAGGGCTGGCCGGCTGGCGCAAGGTGATCGACCGGTTTCCCGCCTTGCTCGAAAAGAGCGTGTTCATCCAGGACATGATGGACGTGATCCGCCGCTACCGGCGCCTGTACGAACAGCTCGGCGAGCCGTTTCCCGAGGATTTCATCCTCAACGACGTGATCGAACGTGCCGGGCCGGAGTAGACCCCGCGGCCTGCAGAAGATGAGCAGCCCGTAGGGTGCGTGCTTGCACGCACGCGAACAAACCGATGGGAGCAGCAA
>CAYXPN010000263.1:2965-4749 GCA_964467075.1 uncultured Planctomycetaceae bacterium | reverse complement strand
CAGCCCGTAGGGTGCGTGCTTGCACGCACGCGAACAAACCGATGGGAGCAGCAAGGCAGGCCGGAACGAGTCGCGCAGGCGACGATGTTCCGGCACAAGAACTGGCCACAGCCGCTGCCCAAAGCCTGCCCAAAGCTGCGCCGGAACAGCGCTCAAGCTTGTTCCGGCCTACGAAACTGCGAGACTGCCGGCTTTCTCCGGCGGTGTGCGGCGTCGGTGCGAACAAGTACGGCTGCAGAAGCCATCCGCGGCATCTCGCCCTGGCGGTGGCGTCGCCCGTGCGCCCGTGCTATCCTCTATCTGGCACGCGGCGCGCGTGCGAGCACACACCCTAAGGCACGGGTGGACCAGCCAGCGATGGCACCCGACGCGCACGGGTGGACCAGCCGCCCGTGCCACCCGGCCGTGCGTGCGAGCACCCAACGGGACGCCGAGTTCCGGCCGAACCGGGAGCTGACGCCGGCTCGCCGCGCGCCCATTTGTGATTTGCGATCTTCAATTTCAGATTTCAGATTTCCGACTTCCGACGGACCGGAGGTACATCCTACGGGCTTCCGACGTTGGTTGCGCGTGAGAGTTCCCGACACAAGGAGAGACCACCATGCGACACGTCCACTGGATGATTGCCTTGCTTCTCAGCACCACGCTGGCCGCGGCCGCCGGGGCCAAGGTGCCCGAGTCCGCCTTCACCAAAGACCCCTACCCAAAGGAAAAAGGCCCGGTAAAGGTGTTCATCCTGGCCGGGCAGTCGAACATGCAGGGCCAGGCCGCCCTGCGCACGCTCGAATACCTGGTCTACCACCCGGATACTGCGCAGCAGTATGAACACCTCAAAGACCGCTGGGGCGACTGGGTGCGGCGCAACGACGTGTGGGTCTGGACCACCGACGGCGAGCGCTTCGGCAGCCTGAAGCCGGGCTTTGGGGCCAGCGAGTGGAAATTCGGCCCCGAACTGGGCTTCGGCTGGGCAGTAGCCGAACATTTGGACCAGCAGGTGCTGCTCATCAAGACCTGCTGGGGTGGGAAGAGCGTGCGGCGCGATTTTCTCTCCCCCGGCTCGCCCCTTCCCAGCGAAGAACAACTCCAGGAGGAACTCGAGCGTGCCCGCCAGAGAGAGCCCAACCTCACGCTGGAGGACATCAAGGCCCGCTACGGCCACTACTACCGCCAGGTGCTCGCCCATGTGTGCGAAGTGCTGGCCGACCCGAAGCAGTTCTTCCCCGACTACGACCAGCAGCAGGGATATGAGCTGGCCGGCTTTGTCTGGTTCCAGGGATGGAACGACATGGTCGACGGCCAGCAGCGGGCCGAGCAATATGCCCAGTACACGCCGCGCCTGGCGCAGATGATCCGCGACCTGCGCAAGGACCTCGACGCCCCGGACCTGCCCGTGGTGATCGGCGAGCTGGGTGCCGGCGGCGAGAACGGCAACCAGGAGTTTCGCGCCGCACAGCGGGCCGTGGCCGAACTGCCGGAGTGGAAGGGCACGGTCAAGTTCGTCGAGACCCATCAGCTCTGGGAGCCCGAGGTGGAGAAGATGGTCGAGCAGGGCGTGTGGCAGGGCCCGGACTGGCCCCGGTTCTACAACGTGGGCAGCGACCGCGGCTACCACTACCTGGGCAGCGGCAAGATGATGTACCAGATGGGCACGGCGTTCGGCGAGGCCATGCTGGAGCTGCTCAAGAAGTAGCAGAATGCACCGGCTGCGGCCAACGGCGGGGGCTTTGTGTCCCGCGGTGGATGCCGCGGCGAGCAGCCGCCGGGCGCGTCGCGCTCACGGGCCG
>CAYXPN010000263.1:0-2865 GCA_964467075.1 uncultured Planctomycetaceae bacterium | reverse complement strand
CTTCGGGCTGGGCGGCCTCGTTTTCTTCGGGCTGCGCAGGGGCTCCCTCGGGCTGCGCGGGGGCGGGCTGCGCCTCACCCAGGATGTAATACCGCACCGTGCCCACCTCGTCCACAAAGAACCGCAACGGGCCGTAGGCCCACAGGTTCCACTGGATCTGCACCTGCTGGCCGCCTTCGCCGATGGGCAGTGTGCCGCTGGCCGATTGGATGCGCTCGGGTGGGCCGAAACGGTCGCGGATCGTCTTGACCGCCTCGGGCCGCGACGGCAGAAACACCACTGGTTCGCCGCCGCCGAGCCCCACCTGCAGCCCCGGCTTGCCTTCCAACTCCTCGGGCTTCAGGCGCAAAAGCTCCACGATCTCCAGCGCCTGCTTGGCAGCCTCGGCCTGTTCGGGCGCCTGGCCCGCACCTGTCGCTTCACCGCCCGGGGCCTCGCCGGGCTGCGGCGGCTGCGCGCCGGGCCCCTGGGCCACGCCACCGGGCTGGCCCGGTTGACCTGGCTGTTCCGGCTGCCCCGGCTGTTCCGGCTCCGAAGACCCGCCCGGCTGTGGCGGCCGCGGCCCTTCCTTGCCTGGTTGCTGGCCCACCGGCTCGGTCAGGGCGATGGCCAGCTCCCTGGCCATGGCAGCCTGCGGGCCGAGCTGCAGCGCCAAGGCAGCGAACTTGTCGCCGGGGCGCGCCAGCCCATAGGCCGACACATCGACCATGACATTCAACTCCTTGGCCAGTTCCACGCGCAGCTCGGGCTCGAAGAACGTATTGGGGACGAACACGGTCATCCAGCGGCCCTTGATGACGCGGATCTGGGCGCGCACGTCGTAGATGTCTCCCGGCAACTCGGCCTGGCCGTTCGGTTGCCCTTCGCCACCTTGCTCACCGGGCTGTTCCGCCCCCTGTGCAATTCCCTGCTCGGCGCCCGGCTGCTGGGCGCCATCCGGGTCGAGCTGCGCAGGAAACACGCCCGGCTCGCGTCCCTCCATGTTGGCCGGCGTGATGATCACCAGCCTGCTGACCTTGCTCAGGGCCCGGGTGCGCCGTTCGTCCACCCGCACCAGAAAACGCACGAACAGCCCCGGACGCAGCACCTCGGGCACCGCGGTTCCGGTGACCCGGACCACCGTGTCACCCGGCACTTGCATAGTCCAACGCTCGAGCGTCGGTGTGTCGACCAGGATCAGCCCCGGGCGCACTCCCACCACGGTTCCCGACAGTTGCACGGCCGTCAGCTTGAAGAGCCGCGGCCCTGGACCGGGAGCCGGAGCAGGCTGGGGCGGAGCAGGCCGAGGCGGCTGGGCGCGAATCGACGGGGCACCAAGCATGAGGCCCACCACCGCGGCCACGGCCAGGAGCACCGGCCCGACGGGCCGCCATCGGGGCGAGGTGCGCGGGCCGAGGGCGCTTAGAACTTGTGGACGAATTGCCACCCCGATCCCGTGCCCAGAGGCGGGTGGCCGGGGCTGGAGCGAAGCGAAGCCCCGGGAAGTGGTACGTTTACAAGTGCTTGCCAACCGCACGAGCGCGTCGCCGGCAGAGCGGCAGCTCGCCACCACTGCTTGCTGTGCGGCGAGTTGCCGAGTCCCTGGCTCACGGCTGGCCCGCGTCGCGCCGTGGCTTGAGCCAACCGAACCGAACATGGCAAACAGCCTTTTCGGACGGGGGTAACCGGCTGTCCCCGGCAAGGGCCACCGCGGCCCAAAGCCCCGGTACAAGCCGGGGGTGCCGTCGATCCACCTATCAGCATACCGCCCGACCACCCGGCTGAACAGCACAAAGCGCCAAAGCGCCACCTGTGGCCGGCGAGCCGGTCGGCCGACATTTGGGCGAGAAGCAGAAGCGCAGTCCGACTCGGCCCATGCCCTCGCCAGCCACCCGAACCACGGTCAACGGGCCGGAGCGCCCTCACGCTGGATGCCGGCCCATGCGCCGGGCCTTCTCGAGGATCGCCGGGCGTGCCTCTTCCATCAGCTCGCGCACGTCCGCATAGCGCATGGTGCGCTGCTCGAAGGTGCGCTTCTCCAATGCCCCCAGGAAGCGGGCCTCGAACTCGGCCAGATTCGACCCGTACAGATGGAAACTGTCGGCCACGTGGCAATAGCGCCCCAGCCCCACCGAGCGGCCGCTCAGCCGGCTGACGCGCCCGGCAATCTGCGACTGCAACTGGACCAGGGCGAAGATGTTCATGAACGCCGCCTTGTAGGCGTCGTTGCTGCGGAAGCGCACGTTCATGTTGAGCAGCGGGCCGTCGGCCTCTTCGGTGATCCGGCACCAGATGCTCTGCAAACACGCCGGATCGTAACACGCGCTGTCCTCCCACACCTTCCACGTGATGGCCTGGGCCCGGCGCGTGTGCGGCGCCTCGGCCAGGCGCCGGCAAAGCTGCTCGATCTGGTCGGTCGGCTCCCGCGTGGGCACACTGTAGCCGAACAGGCGCTGGTGATAGGTGTATTCCCAGCGCGTATCCTGCGGGTCGTTCGGATCGCGCACACAATGGTCCTTGATCCCTTCGCAAACCTCCATCACGTATTCCTGAAGCTCCTCGAAGCCGCCGGGAAAATCGCGGTGGATCATCGGCTCGGCCAGCGGATCGTGAACCACCAGGATCATCGTGGCGTCCTTGCTCGGCAGATCGCCCGGCCGGTCGTACTGCGTCTTGATCTCGCGGCCCGATTCATACAGCCGAACCAGGGCGTTTTCCCAGGCTCGGGCAATGCAATCGCCCTCGGCCTGGAGCACGGGAATTCCGCTCATGCTTCCTCCTCCAAAGGCCTTTTGCCCCAAGGCTCCGCTGGACCCTGGGGTTGCGTTGGGGTCTTGCGCCGTAAGATGCGCGCGTGGTGCGCGCATCTTTGGGGTAGGGGCGACG
>CAYXPN010000262.1:0-8254 GCA_964467075.1 uncultured Planctomycetaceae bacterium | reverse complement strand
ATTGACTTCAGCCAGGCGCTGGCGGTCCTTGATCTTCACCACCGCGGTCAGCCCGGTGATCACCAGCCCGCCCTCGCCCGGCGAGTTGTACACACACCACGTGTCGCCCAGCGACTTGAGCACGTCTTCGCGCAGGTCAAAGCCCAACTGGCCGCTCATCGCGTCGAGCCCCTGGTGGACGTCTTCCACGGCACGCGGCTCGATCTGCCCGGCGATCGAAAGGAACGTTTCGAGCACCTGGTCGGCATCCAGGCGCATGGCCAGGGCCACGGTGGCATCGCGCGGGATGGGTGCCAAGTCGCCGGCAGTGAGCGGCTCCGCGGCCGCGAACCGCAAGAGCCCCTCGGGCTCGCCGTCCAGGGCCACGAGCGTGCGGCTGACGAAAGCGTGCTGGTCCAGGCCCGTGACCGAGGCCACTTTCGTCACGTGGTCCAGCCCCAGGGCCTCCAGCACGCTGGTCACCTGCGCGGCATCACCCATGCCGGCCAGGGGGAGCAGGGTGTTGGTGATCGCCTTGATGTTGACATAGCTGACGGTGGCACGACGCTCGACCGGCAGTTGGCGCCCGATCTGGGCCAGCCACTCGGGCGTCTCGGTGCTGGCCCGCTCCAGGATGCCCTCGATGGCCCCCTCGCCCACGCCCACGATGAGATAGCGTCCCCTCACGCCCCAGGTAATCGGCGGCACCTGGGGGTCGAGCGTGAGGCGATACCAGCCCTGGCCGCCGATCTGGAGCGGCTCGGCGGCCCCGCCGAGAAATTTCAGTTGATACTTCTCCAGCGTGGTCTTCAGCTCTGCTGCATCGTCGCCCACGTTGACCAGGGCCCCGGCCTCGACCTTTGGACCTTCGGCCCCGATCTCGACCTTGGAGACGAACAGGGCCGTCGGCCGGGTGAGCACGGTTTTGACCCAGTCGGCCGCGTCGTCGGCCAGGGCCGCGGCCTCCGGGCCTTCTTCCGAGGCGGCTTCGCGCACCGCGGTCCTTACCAGCCGCTCCACCTCGGCAAACAGGTGCTGCACTTCCGGCTCGGCCAGGAGCTGTTCGGTCTGGTTGGGGCTGTTCGGGTCGGGCTCGGCCATACCGGCCCAGCTCGTGTAGAAGAGACACTCCTCGGGCGCCACCTTGGCCAACAGCGGGTCTTCCGGCCCGGGGGGCACGCCCAGCGGAAGCCCCATGCCACCCCCGCCCAGCAACACCACCAGCAGGATTTCCATCACGCCCGGCATGAAGTAGTGCATCGTTCTCTCCTCATTCCCAAGTGAAGTGACCTCGGGGCTGGGCCCCCTGGGCCGGCTGACTGCACCCCGCTGTCACCGCGCTTGTGCCGACGGCGGACGAGTCTGTACCACTCGAAACAACCGATGTTCCCCAGGCACGGCCGCGGGGATTGTCTTGCCTCGCAGAAACGCGAGCGAGCGAGGGCGCCGGACATCGAACGGCCGCGGTGACTACTCAATCAATTGCCCCAAGGTGTCCGGGAATTCAGTGTGCCACTGCTTCGTCAGAAGCAGTGCCGCTCGGCTGCCAGCACTGCTTGCCCGGCGGGCAAGCAGTGGCACACTGTCGTTCTCCAGGGAGATCCGGGGGCAATTGCCGGACACCGTGAATTACCCATGAGCGTACGTTTTCGCGTTTTCGTCCTTTCGCCTTTTCGTGATCATCCTCCGCACGGCGCCACGCTTGGCCGGCGCGATCCTCGACCGCTCAGCCCCGCCTGCCTGTCATTCGCTCATGGCGGGCAGATCTTCGCGCGTCTCTTGCGGCATTGGCCGCGGTCGTCGGGCTGATCGACCCGGCCGGGGGCAACACGCCTTCGAAAAGGTCCACCAGCAAGACGCACGAACCCGTCGCCGGGTTCCACCCATGGGGCGTCGGCGGGCAAGCGGAGCGATTCGCGCAGCATTGCCCTGGCTCGTTTTTCGCGACGCCACCCCTCCTTGTCTAGCACGCCGTCCCCCGCTTTTCTAGTGTTCGCGGCACAAATTCGCTTGCCGAGGCCGTTTGCCCGCGGAAAGCGCAGGAGCCCCCCTCCCTGGAGGTAAGCCGACGGTGCCGGGAATTCGGGGGGGGCAATTCCTGGGCGTCTCAGGTAATCTACCTGCGATGCCCGGCCGTCGATGTGCAGCCGCGCCGAGATTGCAGGCCAACAGGTTTCATAGCGATGAACGACTCGCCTTCCACCCCCGGCAAGACCATCCCCCGGTTCACCCGGCCCTCGCAAACCAAGATCGTGGCTACGGTAGGCCCGGCGTGCGCGAGCGAGGACCAACTGGCCGAGCTGATCGAGGCCGGCGTGGACGTGTTCCGGCTCAATGCCGCCCACAGCGACGAAGCGCAGCGCGACGGCCACTTGGCAGCCATCCGGGCGGCGGCAGCGCGGGTGGGGTCTCCGGTAGGCATATTGCTCGATCTGGCCGGCCCCAAGATTCGCCTGGGGGAGCTGCCCGGCGGCGAACTCACACTGGATGCGAACCAGCCGGTCCGCTTCGTGCGCCGGCGCGCTGCTGCCGGTAGCTCCATGGCCGAACTGACCGCCACCTACGAGCGCCTGATCGACGAGCTGGCCGAGGGCGACCGCATCCTGCTGGCCGACGGCACGGTGAGCCTGGTGGTCCAGCAGCGCAGCGCCGACAGCGCCGTCTGCCGCGTGGTCCAGCCGGGCACGATCCGCAGCCGCCAGGGCGTGAACCTGCCGGGTGTGAAGCTCAGTGCCCCGGCACTGGGGCCCGAAGATCGCCAGGCCGCGCTGTGGGCGGCAAAGCGAGAGATCGACTTCGTGGGGCTCAGCTTCGTGCGCTCGGCCGCGGAGGTGCGCGAGCTGCAATCCTTGCTTCAGTCCGAGGGGTCTGCGGCCCAAGTGATCGCCAAGATCGAAAAGCCCGAGGCGCTCGACGAGCTCGAGGCGATCGTGGAGGCGGCCGACGGCGTGATGGTCGCGCGCGGCGACCTGGGCGTGGAGATCGACATCGCCACCATGGCCGTGGCCCAGAAACAGATCGTCGGCGCGTGCCGGCGCCACGGCAAGCCGGTGATCGTGGCCACCCAGATGCTCGACAGCATGCAACACTCGCGCATTCCCACGCGGGCCGAGGTGGCCGATGTGGCCAATGCCATTCTGGACGGGGCGGATGCGTGTATGCTCTCGGGCGAGACGGCCGTGGGCCGCTACCCGCGCCAGTCCGTGGAAATGATGCACCGGATTGCCCTGGCCACCGAGCCGTTCTGCCGGAGCCAGCCGCGCCCGGCCGCGGCGGAGCAGACCCGCGATTCGGTCAAACCGATCACCGCGGCGATCGTCGAGGCTGCCGGCCGGGTGGCCGAGCAGGTCGAGGCCCGCCTGGTGGTCGTGGCCAGCGCGAGTGGGGCCACGGCGCTGTGGCTCTCGAAGCACCGCTACTTTGTGCCCACGCTGGGCGTGAGCGACTCGGCAGCCACGCTGCGCCGGATGTGTCTCTACTGGGGAGTGATCCCGCTGCCCGACGCACCTGCAAAGGACAAGGACGCCTTGCTCCAACACGTGGTCGCCTGGGGCCAGGGTGCCGGGTTCTTGCAGACCGGGGACCGCATCGTGCTCATTGCCGGCACCGGGCTGGCCGGCACCGCCCACAACCTGGTGGTGGTCCACGAGATCGAGTGAGTCGGCGGCCGGCAGCGTCGATTGGGCGTGGGCTTGCACCCGCGATGCCGTGCAAGCGGGCCTGGGCCGTTGCGAATAGCGAGCGTGCCCCTTGACTTTCGCCAATGTGAAGATTACAGTACAGATGGTGTGGAAGGCGATATTGACATTCGGCTTTGAGGGACTATAATCCTAATGTTTTTCCCTTTTTGGGTGCAACCGAATCGGCGGCGGTCTGCCTTCCCGCAAGCGTTAGCCCAGAGTTTTCCTGACGCCGTATCCCTCGCACGCCGATGACACAAACGTATGGCTCACGAAGGCGAAAGCGACCACACGCACCGCCCCTGTGAGGGCGCCCAATACGAATGGCTGGGGTTCTTTTTGGGCGTGCTTTTCCATCCGCCCCTCAAGCTGGCCCCGAAGGACGCCCATCAGTTCGCGGCGGCACTCAACGAATTCTACGACATTGATCTCGTCAATCTTGAGAGCGATACATGGATATTCACTTCCACCCGCTACGAGTTTGAGGTGAAGATCACGCAGGCTCATTTAGAACTGCAAAGCAGCAGGCCTACCGAGAAGCTCGAACGATACGAAATCCACTACAAGAGAGTCCTGGAGCGATTCGGAGAGCATTTCAGCCCGCAGGTGATCCTGGCCTCGAAAGCGACGATTCCTGGGCTGTTAGACATAGACGGGGACGCTCGCACGTTTCTTGCGCAACACGTGTTCAGGCTGTTAGAAACGCGACTAGATCCGTTCGAGCGACCGCTGCACTTGTTGGGTATGCGCGCGTTTTTCCCCGCAGTGGATGTCGTGGACGATGAAGAGAACAAGACAACGATCGACTGGGATGTTGACGTGCGGATTGAATCGGCAATGGCTGATCCCCGAAAGTTGTACGTCAGGGCTGAGGCGACATGGGGTGAACCGGCGCCTTGGGACGACGAGTCTTTGCAGAAGCTGTTCGGTCGATTGAGTATCGTGTCGGATTACATCAGCACCACAATCAACGGATTTCTCCGCTACGAGGACACCAGCGAATGAGGGGAGAGCGATGACCGCAATTCTTGCTGAGGAAAACCGTCCCACGTTTGCATGGAACGCCACGTGCAAGCCGTCTGATCGGTTCACCAAAGCTGAACCGATTACCAGCCGCCATTTGCTGCCGAAGTTTACAGACGCAGAAGGGAGTACTGACGACGATCTTAGAGCAGCGATCGAAGCCCTTCAAGAGCCTGGTGATCGTATCCCGTATTCCCAGTTTCGGAAGGAACTCGGGCTCTGAGGAAATAATGCGTGCCTACTGCCGGGGAGAACACTGGACACTCTGTCGAGGTTTCTCCGGCTGCCGCTCGTGACCTTAAGCAGTTGGCAAAACAGGTTTCTCCCGAGCAACTCAGGGAGATAGACGACAAGATCGCTGCTCTCGAAAAGGATCCCAGGCCTCCGGGCTGCAAGAAGCTGTCTGGCACTAAACGGGGAAGCAGTATCTATCGAATCAGAACAGGCAATTTCCGGATCGTTTACGAGGTTGTTGACGAAAGCAGGCGCATCGAGATTGCTCGCGTTCGACATCGCAAAGACGTGTACCGAGGATAGGCGAACCTTGGTAGTGTCCGGAAGTATGCGCACTTCGGTTTGTGGTTAGTTCTTGCAATTGGGTAGGAGCTGCCCTGCTCGCCCGAGGAGAGCAGGGCACAAACTTTTCGCAAGCTATCCTACCCGCTCAAGCGCCGCCTGTTCCGCCGTTGAACTCATCTCTTGTTGCGTCTTCCGCTCTTGTTGCGTCTTCCAAGTTCTCTCGGCCCGCGAGGCCGGGCCGGGCCGGGCGTTTTGGCGACTCCCTCGGCGACCGGCACACCGGGCGAAGGCGGCGCCGTACCCGTTTGGGCCGGCCCGGCGCCGGCGTCTGCGGCGCGCGGTTCCGCTGTGCGCTGGACAGCCGAGTTGGACTGCCCAGTCGCCCCACCGCGCCGGGCCGGCCGGGGCTTGGCCTGCGGTGTCAGCACGGTGACAATCCACGCCAAGTTTCGAGGGAACCCGCGATACCACATGGACGGAGGAAAGGTTATCGGGGGCCGAGGCCGCGCTCCAAAGGATGTCCCGCGACAGCACATGGACGAGGGAAAGGTAGTGTGGTGCGGTGACAACAAGCTGTCACCCCGCAGCAAACTTGCCGGGCAAATCGGCCGGCAGGGGCGACGCATACGTTGCCCCGCGGACCCGATGCTCACCCCCTCACCCCCTCACGCCCTCACCCCGACACCCCGACACCCCGTCACTGCCGCCGGCCAAGGGGGACTATTGGTGCAGATTGCGCCGACTATGTAGGATGGGAGATTCGGTCAAGCACCAGCGGTATCGGGTTCGATAGTCAAACTGAATTCAGACACCGCGGGAGTCCGCCGATCTTCCCCCCCTATTTGGGTAGAATTCGTGTCCAGCGCGGAAGTGGTCATCACCGGCGTCGGGCTAATCAGCCCCATCGGGATCGGTCTGGACCGGTTCTGGGCGTCCCTGTGCGCAGGGCGAAGCGGCGTCGACCGGGCCCGCTCGGTGGACCCGTCCGCCCTGCCCTCGCGTCTGTTTGCCGAGGTGGCCGACTTCGATCCCAAGCAGTACGTCAAGCCCCGCAAAGCGATCAAGGTGATGTGCCGCGACGCGATGCTCGGCGTGGCGGTCGTGGAAATGGCCCGCCAGCAGGCCGGCATTTCGGCCGAAACCGTGGGCCCGGAACGGCTGGGCGTGGTGCTGGGAGCCGACCGCATCTGCACGAGCATGGAAGACAGCTTGCCTTCCTACGGGCCCGCGGTGGTGGACGGCCGGTTCGTCTACCGCAACTGGGCCACCAAGGGCATGGCCGACACCTTTCCGCTCAACTTCCTCAAGGTGCTGCCCAATATGATCGGCTCCCACGTGTCGATCGTGCTCGACGCCCGGGGACCGAACAACACGATCCATCACGGCGAGGTCTCCTCGCTCTTGGCGCTGATGGAAGCCGCCCGGGTGATCGAGCGGGGAGCGGCCGACGTGATGGTGGCCGGCGGGGCCAGTTCGGAGACGGTCCCCACGAATTACGTGCAGCGTTGCGTGACCCGCCAAATGTCGCGCCGAGAGCACGATCCCGCGGCCGCGATCCGCCCGTTTGATGCCGACCGGGACGGCCAGGTGTGGGGCGAAGGCGCGGCCGCCTTTGTGCTCGAATCCAGACGCCACGCCGAGGCCCGGGGCGCCGCGATCCTGGGCCGTCTGGCCGGGTGGGCGTCGACGGCCGAGAGGGTGGTCACTCCGGGGCGACCCACCGGACGCAGCATTGGCCGGGCCCTGACCGCGGCGCTGGAGCAGGCCCACGCTGCGGCAGACGAGCTTGCCCACCTGAACGCCCACGGATTGAGCACGACCGAGGACGATCCGATCGAGGCGAAGGCTGTCGCCCAGGTGTTGCCAGAGGTGCCGGTCACCGCGCCGAAGAGCTATTTCGGCAACCTGGGAGCGGCCGGGGGAGCGGTGGAGCTGGCCGCCAGCCTGCTGGCGCTCCGGCACCGGCTGATCCCACCCACGCTCAACTACCAGCGGCCCGATCCCGAGTGTCCCGTGCGCGTGGTGCGCGGCGCGCCGCGGCCCAGCGCAGCGCGCTATGCGGTGTCGCTCAACTGGACCCAATCCGGCCAGGCAGCCGCGGTGGTGCTGGCCGGGGAATCGTAGGGCGCGGGCAGGGCTGCGCGGCCGCGGGCTCCTTCGGCCTTCCAGTCGAAGTTGTAGGCTTTCAGCTCCAGCAGCAGGAGGAGCACCCCGAGCGTCAAGACCGCCAGGGCGATGCCCAGGAGCACGGCGTAGGGATTGGCCTGGGCGAGCTTTGCCAGCAGGCTTTCTTTCGGCTCTTTCTCCTCTTCGGCCTCTTCCTCGGCTTCCTTTTCTTCCCCTTCGGCCTCGGGCCGCTGCTCAGCTTCGGGTGCCTCGGCCAGGAACTCCGGCAGTCCCTCGGGGCTCTCGGGCTCGGCTGCGGCGTCTTCACCCGCCTCGTCCGGGGCCTGGTGGGCGGCCGGCTCTTCGCCCGGTTCACCCAAACCGGCGAGCGGCTCAGCCGGGGTGTCGGCCGCGGCAAAAGAGAAATCGGGCCCGGCGTCGGTCTGCTCCGGCTGCGTTCGGGCGGCGTCCGCGTCCTCGGGTTCGCCGAAGTCGAGCAGATCGGCCTCGGGCCCGGGTTGTTCGTCGAGCGGCTCCTCCGGCGCGGCATCCTCCGGCCCGTGAAGCTCATCGAAATCCGGCGTTTGGTCTTCAGGCGAACTCATGATTGCGGTTCCTCATGGCCAGAGGAATCCTGCCTTCAAAGGCAGAACGACCGTCGGGATACCCGGGCGGCATTCGGGCCGGGCCGATCCCGTCATGCTGCGTTACTGCCATTCTACTTCGCCATGGGGCGATTCGCCACCGGAAGCCGGGGCGTGTGGCCCGCGGGGGCGAATCCGCCGTCCGTGGCCCGGCAGCCCGCTCAGTTAGACCAATGCTGCGGCGGCCGGCATGTGCCGCGGCGTGCGGGAGGGATGTGCTCTGTCATGTCCGCCGCGTCTGCGGCGATATGCGGCCGCGACAAAGCGTGGCCCTCCATTGCCGGCCACGACAAAGCGTGGCCC
>CAYXPN010000261.1:0-8294 GCA_964467075.1 uncultured Planctomycetaceae bacterium | reverse complement strand
CCAAGCGGGGCTGGGCGTGGTGGCCGGTTTGACCGAGCGGGCCGGCGACAGGATTACAATAGTGCGGTGCTCATCGACGCCCGCGGCCAGGGTGGGGGCTGCCGCGCTCATGGGTTGGTCCTCTCGTGGGTTGGCGGGCCGAGCGCCGGACAAAAGTGCCTGCTGTTGGACCAACGGCACGGGCCGGTCTCGGCATCACGACCCCATAACATGGTACTTCGACGACGGGCAAGGCAGCTTGGCCTATGGCAGCACGCGGGTCCAGGCCCCTAGTGCGCCATCTCCGGGGGGTACTTGGCCGCTCTCTGTGGCTTCGACCACTGTGCGGCCGCTTCTGTCGCTACGTAACTCTTTGGTGTTAAAGGAGATGCTGCGACATGCGCGGGCGCCTGAGCGAGCCGTTGGCCAAAGATCGCGGGCAAACGGGCGACGAGCAAGAATCCAGGGCTCCCGGAAGATTCGCCAAAAAAACCTATTGACAGGGCTGGGCGGCTGTACTAGGATAGCTAGTACAGTTGGATCGGTCCGAGGCGAACATGGAATTCCGAATCGACACTTCCAGCCGAGCTCCCATCTACCGCCAACTGAGAGATCAGTTTCGGCAGGCCGTGGCCCGCGGCAAGCTCCAACCCAACGCCCGGCTCCCCTCGGTGCGCGAACTCTCACGCATGCTTGTCGTCAATCCCAACACCATCGCCCGCGTCTATACGGAGCTGGAGCGGGAGGGGCTGCTCAACACGCGGCCGGGGCTGGGCGTGTTTGTTGCCGAGCCGAAACAGGAGCTGACCAAGAAGGTTCGCAAAGAGCGGCTTGTCGAGCTGATCGACCGGCTTCTGACCGAGGCGTTCCATCTTGGCTTCTCGGCCGAGGAAGTGGCCTCACTCATCAACGAACGAGCTGCCGATTTCTCCTGGCGTTCGGAGAAGTAACCGTCTGCTCAACAAGGGCGCGAAGATGTCGAATGTTATCGAAACCCACAGGCTGACCAAGTTTTACGGATCGAAGTGCGTCGTCAACTCGGTCGATTTGCGCATTCCCCGGGGTTGCGTCTATGGACTGTTGGGTCGCAACGGCGCCGGCAAGACCACGCTCATCAAGATGCTCCTCGGGCTGGTACATCCAAACTACGGCCAGGCCACGATCTTTGGCGAACGGGCGGGCCGGCTGCGACCGCAAACCCGGGAACGAATCGCCTACCTGGCCGAGGGCCATCCGCTGTTTCGGTGGATGAGGATTCGGGAGATCGCCGCGCTGGTTCGCTCGTTCTATACCCGGTTCAACGACGAGCTGCTGCGGCAGATTCTGGACTATTTCCAGCTTTCGCCGGGCATGAAGATTCGCCGGCTGTCCAACGGCCAGCGTGCCCAGGTTTCGCTGGCCCTGGCGGTGGCTCAGGAGCCGGAGCTGCTGATTCTCGACGATCCGACGCTGGGGCTCGACACGGTCGTGCGGCGCGATTTCCTCGAATCACTGATCCAGATCATCCAGCGACACGGCCGGACCATCCTCTTCAGCTCACACATCCTGGGCGATGTGGAGCGAGTGGCGGACCGGATCGGCATTCTCGAGGAAGGCATGCTTCGGGTGGACTGTCCCACCGAGCATTTCAGGGAATCGGTGAAAAAGCTCGTGCTCGAGTTTGCCGAGGCCCCGCCGGAGTTCCCCGGCTGCCCCGGGCTGGTGAGCCACCGGCAGATCGACAACCGGATCGAATTGATCGTGGTCGGGCATGACGGCGAGCGGCAACAAGTGATCGAATCGCTTGGGCCCCGTGCCGTCGAGGTCCTCGACCTGAACCTGGAAGACGCGTTCATCGAGTACACGCGTCCGGGGCGGCAGCTACCGGATTTCGCAGGAGGGTAACCATGTCCATCCGCCTGGTATTCAAAGAGCTGCGCGAGACGGCCTGGATAGCGGGCATCGCGTTGGTCGTGAATCTAGCATTTGCTATAGGGTTCACAGGCGTCCTGCGAGGCCGCGAACCGTTTTGGAAATATCTGTGGACCCTGAAATTCACAGATGTCCTGCGCAGCGGCAGCCCGTTTTGGGAATCTCCGTTCACTATCGCGGCCACGGTAGATTTTGTCATCGTGGGGATGTGTCTGGCTGCCGCGCTGGGATTGCGGCAGACGGTTGGCGACAGGGCTCAGCAGACCTTCCGGTTTCTGCTGCACCGCCCGCCGGGCCTGCGGTGGTCAATCGGCACGAAGCTGCTGGTCGGCGTCGGTCTCTATCTCATTGTCGCGCTTGTGCCGTTGGCGTTTTGTGTGTGGTGGGCCGCGACGCCCGGCACCCACCCGTCCCCTTTCAGGTGGGCGATGACCCGGCTGGCCTGGCAAGGGTGGCTGGCGGGGAGCATTCTCTACCTGGGTGCGTTTCTCGCCGGACTTTGCCCGGCACGCTGGTTCGGCACGCGCTTGCTTCTGCTGATTGGCGCCGCGGGCCTGGCTGGTTTCTTCACGTTCTTTTCGTGGTCCTGGACAGTCGGTATGTTATTGACCTTGTTGGCAGACTTGTTGCTGGCGGGGTGTATCGTCTTCGTGGCCCGTACAAGAGATTTCTCATAGGCACGGTGAAATCATGAACAAGCGAGATAACACCTGGCAGTCCTTTTGTCTCGCCGCGGTCGTCGCCTTGGGCTTTGGCATAACGTGGGTGATCCCAGCTTGTTTTCTCAGTCTTGTCATCTATGAGATCTATGACATGCCTGACTGTGTCTCGCGTGACCCTGTTCCGCTGAGATCTAAGAACGGATTCTACGCCACCGACGGCATAGGTGATGCGGAATGCTACATAGAATGGCACATAGGAGGTGTGATGATCGGCACGCACGACGGCGCTATGCTGGGCCAAAAGCTGCCCGGGATGCTGGGCCACACAAAGCTGCCCGGGCCCCTCAAGTCGAGACGCCTTCGATGGTTCAGGCAGGGCGACCACTACCATCCCCTTCAACCACCCGCGCGTTCGGATGGACCCTGTTGCGATGTGCTGCTGTACTGGTTTCAGAATATTGCCGCCCAATCATGGACTTATAAAACCCGGAACACGTGGATGACGGAGCACTTTCTGTGGCGTATGGAGCACTTCTACGAGGGTTATCTTGGCAGCTTGAAGGGAATCGCAAGAGATTGGTATCTTGTTCCCGACGAGAGCGCCGACGGGGCGGCCTATTTTGAGATTTATGCCAACGACCAGTACGGCATCTGGGACGACGTCCGCGTCGGTTACATAGGTCGCAACGGCTTCACTGCGGAGAGACCGTTGCCGGAGGACTGCTTCTTGCTGCCACCTTCACGATTGGGCTACGACAGCGCGGCCGTCACGCCGATCGGCCACCGCTACGCCGACACCTGTTTCCTGCTTTCCGGCGACCGGGTAATCGAGGTCGGACTTCGAGACGGGTCGGTCGGCGTGATCTGGGAATCCTCGGAAACGGCACGACCACAGACTATACAATTGATGAATGCTGGCAACGAAGACCTGTTGGTTGTGCGATCCGAGGACGAAATCGTAGTGCTTGATCTTGACGGTACGGAACTTGCCCGTTTCGTCATTCCGCCGGCGATTCGCCGGAAGACGTTCTGGTTCTATCTGTTGAGCAAGACGAGTGCGACGACGATGGACACCTATCGGTCGCGCGGAAATCCTTCTGGAATGGGCAGGTTCTTCTCGCTCAAGAGCCAAGCAGACGTGCAAGAGGTGCGGTTGGTCGAACTGCAAACCGGGCGCGATTCCGCTGGTTTCCTGCTATCCGGTGCGTGGGCCGACGCCATCGCCTTGCCCGCCCCCGCCGTGTTCGGCCAGTTGTCTCTGTTCAGAAAGGCCGGCGCTTACTTCGACCTGGGCGAGTGCCCCGATTACCCCACCGCCCTGGCAATCGTCTTGTCTGATGGTTGGCGCCCGCTACTGAGCGTGAGCCTGCTGGGCGTTGTCTTGGCCTCAGCCTGCTATCGGCGACAGCGGCGTTACGGCCAGCGATGTACCTGGCTCTGGGTGTGTTTCGTGTTGCTGTTCGGCCTGCCGGGCTGGGTGGGCTATCGGTTCCACCGTCGCTGGCCGCCGCTGCGACCCTGTCCGAGTTGCGGTAGACTTGCCCCGCGTGATCGCGGGGCTTGCTGTCGTTGTGGAAAGGACTTCCCGCGGCCGGCGCCGAAGGGAACGGAGATCTTCGCGTAGAGGGCGTCCCTGAACGTCCTGCTGGACTGGAGGAGAAGATGGTTCAAACCCGCCAGAGAACAACCCGGGCCTCGGGCAGCGAGGCTCGCCGCCGGAACGCTGCCGGAGCCGCCAGAGCAAGAGCGTCCCTTCACCCGGAGGGTGTCCCTCGACGTGAGCCCGGTTTTGTCTCAAATCCCTCGAAACAAATCACGCCCATTTCCGCTGTCTGTTCATTCTCAGCAAGAGAGGTGATGCGATGAATCGGTTTCAATACACCGCCCTCGTTCGGTGGGCCTTTTCCATGCTTGCGCTATGCATGCTGGCCGGCTGCGTGCCGTCAGCCAATCAGCAGATCGGATCGACGACCGCGGCAAACCCAGACGACACGTTGCCCGCGGTTGGGCGCGGATCGGCTGACCTCGGCGAACAGCCTGTCTGGCAGGGCAAATCTTTGAACGCATGGCTGCAGCAACTGACCAGCGGCTCAGAGACGGAAAGAGCGGCTGCCTTCGAGGCGATCAAGGCGATCGGCAAGCCGGCGGCCAGACCTTTGGCCGAACTCCTGCTGCAAGATTCTCTTCCTGCCGATCTGCAGGATTTGTCAGGCGATGGTCGCACGATGACAATGTTGCTGCTTCTCGTTGAACTTGGGCCGGATGAGTCCGCGGCCGAGTTTCTCATCCCGCACTTGAATACTCGGACTCCGCGAAAGCGAGGCGTCGTGGCCGCAGCGTTGGCTGCGATCGGGGGTGAGCGGGCCATGGGAGCGCTGCTGATTGACACGTCCGTACGGACTGCCCATGGGGACATGAAGCACCCTGGACTCGCCACAGGCGATCGCCTGGTCATCTCTATACTCAAGTTGAGACACGCCCAGGCTAACCGCGGCCCTGATGACATCGTTGCGGTATGGAAGGGAAAGTACGAAGGCAAGCAGGCAGACATCGATAACGGTGGGCCATACACTTCTCTGGGCTACAAGTCCGTTGACGATTTCCTCTGCATGATGAGAATCCTGAAGGAAATTGGGAAGCCTTCGGTGGAGCCGCTGGCGCCGTTGGTTGAGCACGAAAACCAGAAGCTGCGCAGGCACGCACTCGCCACGCTGTGTCTGATCGCTGACGACGTCGAGGAGCCCCACGACGTCTATCCACACATTATCTCGGCATTGGACAGCCAGGACGAGGCGTTGAGAAGGCTTGCGGCGTCAGCGCTCAAGAGCCAAACTGGGGAGGATTTCGGCGAACACTCAGCGAAGTGGCGGCAGTGGCTTCAGGGTCGCCGGGCTGCAGCGCCCACCGAGCTGTCGGCACCACCGCGCATCGTGCCCCTCCGTCCCCCTCCGTAACCGTTCAGGGGAATTGGATTGATCTTGAGAGATTGGTAACACTTCAGCCAAATGGAGAGCCCCATCGCCGGGGATCCGGCTACTGGCCGCCATCGGCACGCGCCGCTTGCGCCTGATCGACTTCGACCGGGTGGAGCCGACCAATCTCACCACCCAGGGCGATCGCGCAGCCGAGCTGGGCCGGCCCAAGGTCGAGGCCGGTGGCTCGCTCGGGAGACCGGGGCCACAACGAGCGCCCGGCGAGTGGCAGGTGGACTAAAGCGGCCGGCTGGATATCCCCCCGCGCTCTTGGTCGCCCAAAAGACGGGGAGCTTCCTTTCCCACAAGACCACCAGCCCGGGCTTCTTAATCGGGCGTGTGCCGCAACAGGACCCGCCTGGCCAGCGGCGCCGCCGGAGAGCGTCGGTCGCTAGGCAGCCGCGGGCATGACGTGTAGAATTCAAGCAGGCGAAGAACCGAGTCTGTAGCAACCTTACAGAGGAACCACGAAAGCACGAAAGGGCGAAAAGGCGAAACAGACGAGAAAATACGAACGCCAAGACCTTTCCAGCGAGCAGTTGTAACAACCCTTTTGTTTCGTTCCTTCGTTCTTTCGTGTTTTCGTGGTCTCTGAAGTGTGACTGTCGCAACGAGCGCCTGTATTGATGCTACACTCTCGAATGGTCGTACAAATGCAGACCGAAGGAAACGCAGATGCATCGAATCAGGTCTACTCCGAAGCTCGCAAAAGCCGCTCCCGGCGCGTTGCTCGTGCTTGCCGCGGGAATCGCCGTCGCCGCGCCACTTGATTTGAACTCCGTCCGAAGCTCCGAAGTCCTCTGGTACACACGACCGGCTGCTACGTGGACCGAAGCGCTGCCGATTGGCAACGGGCGGCTGGGGGCGATGATCTTCGGTGGCGTCGGCGAGGAGGGACTGTCGCTCAATGAAGACACGCTCTATGCAGGCGAGCCCGGTCCCTGCGGCGTGCCGGAAACTCACAGGCACGTGGACCGCGTTTTCCAGCTCATTCAGGCCGGCAAATATGCCGAGGCCGATAGGACGGTTTGCGAGCACATGCTTGGACGGAACCATCAAACCTACACCACAATGGGAAACCTGCGGCTGCGGTTCGACCATGCAAGAATGGCCGAAAAAGGGGTCGGCTACCGTCGCGAACTGGACATCGGCCGCGCGATCGCTCGCGTGGACTACCAGGTCGGCGACGCCATGTTTCAACGGGAGATGTTCGCCTCGGCAGTCGACAACGTGATCGTGGTGCGGCTCACCTGCAACAAACCAGGCCATGTCTCGGTCACGGCCTCACTCGACACGCCGCATCGGTTCGCGCGCCTGAGTCCGACCGGTGAGGCCGCTGTAGCTCTGTCGGCCAAGCTCCCGATGCACGGCTGCAACCGCTCCATCGCGCAGATCCGCGAACTCGGCGACACCCACAAGTATCCCTGGCTGTTCGACGCCACGGGGGACCTGTTGGTCAGGGCCGACGAAACCGACAAAGTCGTCTATGCCGCAGCGCCCGACGGCCCCGGTATGACCTTCTGCACAGAGCTTCGGGCGGTCGTCGAGGGCGGTTCCGCCACGGCCGACGAGAATGGCTTGCGCATCGAATCGGCCGATGCCGTTACGTTCCTGCTGGCCGCCGACAGCAGCTTTGCGGGGTTCGACCGGTCGCCCAGCCGGCACGGCGTGGATCCGTCCATCGCATGCCGCGAGGATCTTGCCCGAGCCGCCGCGCGCTCGTACGCCGAACTCCGCCGCCGCCACGTGGCAGACTACCGAGCACTGTTCGATCGCGTGAAGATCGATCTGGGGCCGGCGACGACCGGAGACCTTCCGACGGATGAACGGATTCGCCGATTCTCAGAGACCCACGACCCGGCGCTGTTGGCGCTCTATTTCCAGTACGGCCGGTACCTGACGATCGCGTCGAGTCGGCCCGGAACGCAACCGGCAAATCTGCAGGGTATCTGGAGCGATCAGGTCCACGCTCCCTGGAACGGAGGATACACCACGAACATTAACGCCCAAATGAACTACTGGCTGGCCGAGCCGGGCAATCTGGCTGAATGCCACGAGCCGCTGTTCCGGCTGATCGAGGAGACCGCCGTCAACGGACGGATTACCGCCGCAAAAAGCTACCACGCGCGGGGCTGGGTTTGCCATCACAACGTCTCGATTTGGCGAGTGACCGACCCGCTCGACAACCAGGCCCGGTTCTCGTTCTGGCCCATGGCCGGTGGTTGGCTATGCCGGCATCTGTGGGAGCATTTTCAGTTTGGCGGCGACGTGCAATATCTGCGCGACAAAGCCTATCCCTTGATGAAGGAAGCCGCCGAATTCTACCTCGACTGGCTGCGAGAAGACGGCAACGGGCGGCTCGTTACTCCCGTGGCCACGTCGCCCGAAAACCGGTTCACGACACCGGACGGCGAAACCGCTTCGGTCAGCATGGCGTCGACGATGGACATGGCGATCATTCGCGACCTGTTTGGCAATACCCTGGCTGCGGCGAGAATCCTGGACGTCGACCACGACTTTCAGGCGGAACTGGCCGACAAGCGGTTGCGTCTCTTTCCATGCCGGATCGGCCGCTGGGGACAGCTTCAGGAATGGTATCGCGACTGGGACGATGCCAGGAACGCCCACCGTCATCTGTCGCATCTTTACGGTGCCTATCCCGGTCAACACATCTCGCCCGGCACGACACCGGAATTGGCCAAGGCCGTTGCCACAACGTTGAAGGTCCGCGGGACCGGTGACGTTGGTTTCAACCGAGCCTGGAGTGTGA
>CAYXPN010000260.1:5288-8323 GCA_964467075.1 uncultured Planctomycetaceae bacterium | reverse complement strand
CCCGGGGCTGCGCATCGAATTCGGCAAATAATTCCTTTACAAGTCCTGAGCCGCCGGAGGGTTGACGACGCCGCGAGGAGAGGTGTTTTTTTGGGGGCAAATGCGAGCCAGCCCACGCCGCGCAGAAATTCCTCGCGCACGGCGCGTGCGCCCCTTTGAATCGCGAAAACGCGAAATGCAGAGCTCGGGATGGTGAGAAACGTAGGCCGGAACGAGTCGCGCAAGCGACGACGTTCCGGCAGGGAGATTGCACGACCACGGATTTGCGCCGGAACGGCGCTGCGCTTGTTCCGGCCTACGACTTTCGCCGGCCCAGACGGCTCCATCATTACGAGCAAGCATCTTACGCGCGAAGGAGGCATTGCCCATGCAATACACCTATCTCGGACGAACGGGAGTGGAGGTGTCGCGATTGTGTTTCGGCTGCATGAGCTTTGGAGACAGGAGCTGGCGCCCCTGGACCCTGGGGGAAGAAGAGGCCTTGCCCTTTTTCCGCGCGGCCGTGGAGGCGGGTATCAACTTCTTCGACACCGCGGACATGTATTCCCTGGGCGCAAGCGAGCAGATCACCGGCAAGGCCCTGCGCGAGTTCGCCCGGCTCGAAGAGGTGGTGCTGGCCAGCAAGGTCTTCCATCGCATGGGCGAAGGGCCGAACATGCGCGGGCTGGCGCGCAAACACATCCAACAGGGCTGCGAGGCCAGCCTGCGCCGCCTGGGCGTGGAGGCCATCGACCTGTACCAGATCCATCGCTTCGACCCCCACACGCCGCTGGACGAGGTGCTCGCGGCACTCGACCTCTTGGTACACCAGGGCAAGGTGCGCTACCTCGGTGGGAGCACCATGGCCGCCTGGCAGTTTGCCCAGGCCCTTTCGCTTTCGGAGCGCAACGGCTGGGCCCGATTCGTTTCCATGCAGAACCACTACAACCTCATTTACCGCGAAGAAGCGCGCGAGATGATCCCGCTCTGCCAGCACGAAGGCATCGCCATCCTCCCCTGGTCGCCCCTGGCGCGGGGGCTGCTCTGCGGCACGCGCACCGGGCTGGACGACCGCTCGTCCACTCCGCGGGCAGCCAGTGACAAGTACGGCTGGAAGCTCTACGGCCAGCCGGGCGACGAGGAGGTGATCCAGGTGTGCAACGAGGTGGCCGCGGCCCGAGGTGTGCCGCCCGCGCGCGTGGCCCTGGCCTGGCTGCTCTCGAAGCCCTATGTAACCGCGCCGATCGTCGGCACGACCAAGACTGAACACCTCGACGACGCCGTGGCTGCGCTGGACTTGGAGTTGAGCGAGGAGGAAATCCAGAAGCTCGAGGCCCCCTACCGGCCGCACGAGGTGCGAGGGTTCGAGTAGTAGTCCTCGCCCTATCACCCCGACGCCTGCATCTCGTTTCACGGCAAGCCGCAGGCGATATCTCGTTTAACGGCAAGCCGCAGGCGATTGTGTCCATCATGCCGGCGCCGTTAATCACAGCGGCGCCTTCGGAACGCCTGCGCCTTCGGCTTGCCGTTAAACTAGTTTCCCCGTGATGTTCGCCGCGCGCATGGCCCATGCCCCCTGGGAATCGCCCGCGGCCTCAGCCGCCGACCAGGCGCCGGACCGCGGAATAGAAGTACCACATGCCCACCACGCCGGCCACCACGGCGAAAAAAGCGAACAGCTCCGCCAGGCCGGCCAGATTGCGGGCCTGCCGTCCGGTGCGAATGCGCGTGTTGCGCACCAGCTTCATGCCCGGCGGCGGATAGCGGCCCGTGCGGTTGATGCGCCGTCCCAGGCGCCACAGCCACACGCCCAGCCCCACCAGCCCGGCCCCGCCGGCCCAGGCCACCCAGGCGGCGATTTGCAGGGCCTGCTCGGCCGCGGCCGCGGGATTCTCTTCGACCAGCTTCCGGATGTCCCGCAAGCGCGCCTCGAGCAGCCACAAGAGCACGCCGCCGACCGCCAGCATCACCACGGCGACGACCGCGGCCAGGCGCCGGGCCTGCGGGTCGGCCCGGGCCATCCGGTCGTTGCCTTGCGGCTGCGCAGCGTCCGGGGCAGCGGGGGCCACGGGTTCGCCCGCGTCCTGCGCCGCTTCGGCAGACGACGGGGCCGGCTCCGAGCGGCTCTCGGGCGGAGGGTGGTCGGGCGATTGCTCCATGGTTTGCGTCCTTACGCCGCCCTTCGTCCGCAACCAAGCCTTGCGGCGGCTTCCCGCCGGCGCGGACGCGCGCGCTCGGTTATAGACCGCAGCGGCCGACTGGTCAAACCGGGGCGCGTGCTGGATAATGGAATCGAACGGCCAGATAAGGGCAAGGGGGCGGGAGCCGTGCAGGGCTGGCGATCAGCACCGGGTTTGTAGTGACCGTACTTGTACGGTCCTCGGAAGGCCCGATGAATCGGGCCACTACGAGCCGCCGATCCATCGGGGCGCGATCAGCAGCGGTCGACAACCTCTGTCAAACGGGGAGGCCGAGCCATGAGATGCGCGTTGGTACAGGCATGGTTTGGGATCGTGGGGCTCTGGACGGCCGCTGGGGCGGCGCTGGCCGAGGACAGCCCGGCCACGCGGTTGTCGCTCCAGGGGCTCCCCGGCGTGGGTGTGCGCGTGCTCACTGCGGGGGCCGCGGACAACGACGTCGTTTCGGAGCAGGCGCTGCGCGCGGCCGTGGAAGAGCAGCTTCGCCAGGCAGGCATCGGCGTGCTCACCGCGGCCGAACAGGAACGGTCGCCACAACGGCCGTGCCTGGTGGTCTCTGTGGCCCTGCTGGAGCTGAGCTCCGGAGAGCAGCTCTATTCGATCCACGTGGAGCTGAGCCAGTGGGTGGCCTCGCTGGCGCAGGCGGACGTGCCGGTCTCGGCCGCGGTACCGTTGCCGGCGGTCACGTGGTCGGCACCCAACGTGTTCGGCATCGCGCCGGGCGAACAGATTGCCCGGCGCGTCCACGATGCGACCGCCAGGATGGTGGGGCATTTTGTCGGCGCATATCAACAGGCTAACGCGCGTCCGGCGGGCAGCTCGTAGTGACCGTACTTGTACGGCCTCCTGCAAGGCCCG
>CAYXPN010000260.1:0-5188 GCA_964467075.1 uncultured Planctomycetaceae bacterium | reverse complement strand
GCTCGTAGTGACCGTACTTGTACGGCCTCCTGCAAGGCCCGTAGGCTTTCAGGACAAAGGGGACAGAATGGTAGGCCGGAACAAGCGCAGCGCTGTTCCGGCGCGGTCCTGACGCCGGAACGCCGTCGCTTGCGCGACTTGTTCCGGCCTACGTCTGTCCGGAGCTGCTCAACTCCCGGGCCGCATTCGTCTGCGGCGTCCGAACAGCCCGGGCCGCTCGGTCGTACACTCCACCCCGTAGTCGACCAGCTCCAGCACGCTGCGGCGCACGACCCGGCCGTTGGCGTTCAGTTCCTTCGACGAGTGGGCCACCACGCTGCCGGGCACGTCGCTGCTGCTCAGGGCCCAGGTGACCACCATGCCCTTGGCGTGCTTGCGCGTGGTGCGGATCAGCACGCAGGGCCGGATTTCGGAGCGCAGCTTCCAGGGCAGGTGACGGGCGATGATCTCGACCTGGGTTTGGGCCAGGGTCTCGCCCGTCTCCGGATCGGTCGTGGTACTCGCCCGTTTGAGCAGATACGGGGCCACTTGATCGGAGAAGTGCAGGGTTACCAGGGTCTTGGCGCCGGGTGTCTGGAACACGAACTCCTGGACCCAGCACGCGACTTGCCGGCCCTCGAGCACCACTTGTCCGGCCTGGGCCGGTTCCATCTGCACCTGCGCCGCGGATAGCTCGCCGTGGAAGCCCTGCTTGATCGTCCGCGGCTCCGCGGCAAAGTGTTTGCCGGCCACCTCCACCACGGCCTGTACCTCCAGCACCACCCCGTCCTCCTCCACCGACATCAGGGTGGTGCGCGTTTCGCTGGTGCTGGAGCTCCCCACCACGCCCTGTTCGTCAAGCGTCTGGGTGGTCACGCGCACCAGTTTCCACGCCCCGGGCTCGAATCGGCCCCAGGGGTGGTGCCGGCGCGAGACGCTATCCGGCTGCTCAGCCGCGGCGGCGGCCGCGGCCAGCCACAGTCCGAACACCATGGACGCGGTCAATCGCACGATGGACTGCACGGTATGGGCTCCTCGAACCCCGCCCCCTGCAAACGCCTCGCCTTGGCACACAGGGCCCGGTGGCTGGCGGCTCTCGACAGTCTACCTCAATCCGCAACCGCGATCCGGTGTTGCGAGGGCGGTGCGGGGGTCCGGTGGGATCGATCGGATGGATTCTGCGGCCCGCTCCAGTACGCATTCGATTCTGCGGCCCGCTCCCCGTGCCGATTGTAACCCCGCGCCGGACGCTTTGCCTCGGGCTGTGCCAATCTTGGGGGTCAATCAGCCAGCCGGCGCCAAAGGGGCAAACCACGTTTCAGGTCGAGCGGGTGGATTGGGGGGCCTGGCAGGCAGGCGTTCCGGCCCCTTGGGCGCCGCGGCGGGTATGTCCGGCAGGCGAGCACGCCGATCGGCCGAAGAGACCTGGTGATTGCGCGCAAGCCTCACAGGCCGACTCCTTTCAAGCATGAACGGCCCAAATGCCCCAGTCAACCCCCTCGATCATGCTGGTGCAAATACACCTACATGACTATCCCGGCGTGCCGCTCGGCCGTGGCCCGCGCCGCCGAACGGACGCAAGTTCGACCGCGCTGCAAGGAATTTCGGCTGCCCAATCGCTGCTCGGGCGAACCCTGAGTCCCCCAGTTCGCCCTCGAATGCACGCGCCCCTCCCTTCGCGGCCCCCCGCGGGGCTGGGCAACTGGCCTTGGTGCCGAACCCCGGCCCCGTGTATCCTTCCCGCCTCCGGAACCGCCCGTTCGATCCTTACCAAGGGATGGACCCCGCATGAAGATCGCCGTCTTTCTGCCCAACTGGATCGGCGACCTGATGATGGCCACGCCGACGCTGCGGGCGATCCATGGGCATTTCGCCCACCGGGCCGAACTCTCGGCCGTCATGCGTCCCTATCTCGCGCCGCTGCTGGCCGGCACGTCGTGGTTCGCCGACCAGTGGCACTACGACCCGCGTGCCGAGCGACCCGAGCTGCGCGTCTGCGCAGTGGCCGGCCGGATGAGAAAACGGGGGTTCGACCTGGCCGTGCTCCTGCCCGAGTCGTTTCGCTCCGCGCTGGTGGCATTCCTGGGTCGGGCCCGGCAGCGGATCGGCTACGTGCGCGACGGCCGCGGACCGTTGCTGACGCACAAGGTGCCACTGCCGACGATCTGCGGCCGGCCGGTCGACATTCCCATGGTCGAGCGCTATCTGCACCTGGCCGAGCTGCTCGGCTGCCGCCCGGAGCCGCTGGACCTCGAGCTGGTGGTCACCGAAAGGGAACAGGCGTCGGGCGCGGAGGTCTGGGGCCGGCTGGGATTGCGCAGCGACGGCCGGGTTGTGTTGATCAACACGGGCAGCTCCAACGGCACTGCGCGGAGTTGGCCGAACGAGCACTTCGGGCAACTCGCCCGGCGGATCGCCGCGGAGCTGGACCACGATGTGCTGGTGCTCTGTGGTCCGCGCGAGCGCAACATGGCCCGCGAGATCGTCGAGGCGGCCGGCCACGCGCGGGTGTTTTCCATGGCTGAAGAGCCGCTGGACCTGGGCACAGCCAAGGCTTGCATCAGCCGGGGCCGCCTGATGGTCTCGAGCGACAGCGGGCCGCGGCACATGGCCGCGGCGTTGGGCAAGCCGGTGGTCACGCTCTACGGGCCGACGCCGCCCGTCTGCTGCCACAACCCCACGGTCAGCGCGGTGGACGTGCGCCTGGAACTGCCCTGCATTGGCTGCGGGCGGCGCGTCTGCCCCCTGGGCCATCACCGCTGTATGCGCGATCTGAAGGTGGGAACGGTTTTCGAGGCGGTCCTTGCGCTGCTGGAGAAGCGTGCGGACCGAGTGGCGGCTGCTTGACAGCGGCGGCGCGATCGCGGGGCCGACCGAAGGAACCTGCCCGAGACGAGATTGGCATGTCGATGCACCAGCCCGTTTTGCTCTGCAACCAGGTGGACACGTCCGCTGCTGCGGACGGGCTGCAACCGTGCGGCGACGGCAAGATGTGGTGGCATCCCCACTTCCGGGAGCGTCTGCGCCGTGCCGGGCTGGGCAGCTTTGAGCAGGTGATGCGCTGTTCGCGCGGCCGTTGCATCCGCCGATTGAAGCACCGCGAGAACTGGTATCTTCCCTGCGGCGACGCGCCCCAGGACGAGCCCGGCCTGTACCTGAAAAAACATCGCGTGCGAAGCTGGCCGAGCCGGCTGCGCGCGTGGCTCGGCCTGGGACCGGGCGAGACGGCCGCCCGGCGCGAGGTGCGCTATGTGCGGCTGCTTACGGCCGACGGGATCGAAGTGATGTCGGTGGCGGCCTACGGGGAGACGCTCGAGCCCGACGGCCGGCTGGAGGCCTTCCTGTTGACCGAGGAATTGCGGGGCTACGAGGATCTGGGGCGGTTTCTGCGGCGGCGCTTCCCGCCGCTGCCTAGGCGCATCACTCCAGGGCGCGACCAGGACCTGTTGCGCCTGATCGAGCGCATCGCCGAGGTGGCCCGGCGCTTTCACCAGGCCGGCTACAACCACCGGGATTTCTACTGCTTCCACTTCTTCGTGCGCGAGCCCTCGCCCGGCGACTTCGAAATCCGTCTGATCGATCTGCAGCGCGTCCAGCGCCGCCGCTGGCGGCGCCGGCGATGGCTGGTCAAAGACCTGGCCCAACTGGCCTGGTCCGCCCCGCGCGACCGCATCGGGCTCACGCACCGGCTGGCCTTCCTGCGCCACTACCTGGGTCGCCGGCGCCTGAGCCGGACGGACAAGCGACTGCTGCGGGCCGTGTTCGCACGCCAGCAAATCATGGAACGCCGTTTGGGGACCGAGCCGTGAGAATCGCCCTGGTGCTGGAACGTTTCGACACGGCCCGCGGCGGGGCCGCCACCTGGACCGCCCGGTTCGCCGCGAGCCTGCTCGAGCGCGGGCATGAAGTCCACGTGGTCTGCCGCCGCCTGGGCCTCCAGGCCGAACACCCGGCGCTGGTGGTTCATCGCCTCGAACGACCGCGATCCAAAACCGCGTTCGCCCAGGCCGCGGAAACGCGCCTGCGAATCCTCCGGCCCGACGTGATCCACGACATGGGGTCAGGCTGGTGCTGCCACGTCTTCCAACCGCACGCCGGCTGCTGGCGGGCCCTGGTGGAGCAGAAGCTTGCGCTCGTCTCGCCTTGGTTGCGCCCGTTGAAACGCAGCCTCGACCCGTGGCTGCCCCGCCACCGGGACCTGGCCGAGCTTGCGGCCCGACAATACGCCGACCACGGGCAGACCTTTGCCGCGCTTTCAGAGCGGGTGGCCGAGCACTTCCGCTTCTGGCACGATATTCCTGCCCAGCGCATCCGCGTGATCTACAACGGCGTCGATCCGGTGCGCTTCTCGCCCGAGCACCGCGAGTCGTTCCGCGCGCCTTGGCGCCGAGCGCTCGGCGTGGGGCCGGACGAAGTGCTCGCGCTCTGCGTGGCCCACAACCTGCGGCTCAAGGGGGTGCCCACTTTGCTCGAAGCCGTGGCCCGGCTCAAACGGCGCGGACTGCCCGTGCGCCTGGTCGTGCTGGGCGGACGCGCGCCGCGCGCCTGGAAGCGGCGGGCTGCGCGCTGGGGGATCGGCCAGTGCGTTCATTTCCCGGGGGTCCAGCCGGACGTGGTCCCCTACTATGCCGCGGCGGACCTCTACGTACACCCTACGCTGTTCGACAATTGCAGCCTGGCGGTGCTCGAGGCCGCGGCCAGCGGGCTGCCGCTGGTGACCAGCCCGTGTGACGGCGCGTCGGAATTGTTCCGCCACGGCGAGGACCAGTTTCTGCTCGACGATCCCCGCGACCCCGAGGAGTTGGCCCGCCGGATAGAGCTGCTCTGCGACGCTCCCCTGCGCGAGCGCATGGGCCTGGCAGCACGCCGGACCGCGCAGCGCTATACCATGCAGCGCAACATCGACCAGATGCTTGCCCTGTACGAGGAAATCGGCGCCAGCGGTCGCCGGGCTGCGTAGGCGACTTGCGCTGGTTGTGATCCGGGCGGGCGGGACGAATTCTTGCGCTTCCAGGGCCGAACCACATCAACGTTGGAGGGCCACGCTCCGTCGTGGCCGCCGGTCTGGATGGCAACGGACGCGAGGGACCGCGTCCCTCCATGGTGAACCGGACGCGTTGGAGGGCCACGCTCCGTCGTGGCCGCCGGTTTGGGTGGCAACGGACGCGAGGGACCGCGTCCCTCCATGGTGAACCGGACGCGTTGGAGG
>CAYXPN010000259.1:1292-8326 GCA_964467075.1 uncultured Planctomycetaceae bacterium | reverse complement strand
CGGCACGCTCACCAGCACGCTCACTCCCGGTGCTGCCCCGGCCGGCCGGCAGCATCAGCCAGGTCTCCACTGCCAAGCCGACCAAGTAGAAGCCCAGCAAATAATACGGCATTCCCGAGTGCCGGAGCGGAGCAATCCAGATTCCGGCTGCGACCGCCATCGCCAGCGGCACCCCCATGCGCCCGAGGGCGGCCAAAACCGCACCGATCTGTGCCGTCGGAGGATTCGGCTCAGAGCGGGAATCCGTTCCCATGGCAATGGCCGCCCTGGCGATCCCCAAGCCCAGCAATGCACCGGCCAGACACGCCATACCCGCTACCGCGGCATACAATAGCCCGGCCATGCCTTCCAGCGCGATCGCTCCCAACAGGATGGGCCCGGCAGCCAGGGCCATGGCGCCGGCCACCACGCCGGCCTGCCTAAACAGCGAACGTCCCGTAACGCGAGCGCTGGCTGTTGTCTGCCGGGCCGCCTGAAAGTAGCCGCTGCGGCTTTCGTCCATTGCTCCGAAATCCTCTGCACACCCGGGGCCGCGACAGGGGGTGGGGCTCGGCCCTGCGCATCTACTGATCCGATTTCGGCGGGGGCGGCCGATCGTCGGGCTTCTTTGCCGGGGGCGAGGCCGTTATCTGCAGCAAGTGCCAGAGCCCCAGGGTCATCCCTGCGATCGCCCCGAGAAGCACGAACACCGCCTGGGTGCCCAGCTTCTGGTCCAGCCAATAGCCCAGCAAGGCCGGTATCACCATTTCCATCGAAATAGTGGTGATACGGGAGGTCCACTCCATGGCCGTGGCGAACGGCGATCGGTCTGGGCCCTCACTCACATGCGCACCGAATAAAGGGCTTTCCGGCCGACAGAAATCTGCAATCTATCGGCGCTGATCCGGTCGGTCAAGGACCGCTGCGCTGGGCGGCCTACCCACCCCTTTCGGTGCGTAGCACCCCCGACGACAGCGGCCGAAGGAACGTCGGCCCGATCGGTCCGGCCGGTAGCGGTTGATCCACACAGGGGCGATCTCAGAGACGATCCGAAAACCGGCGTGCGACCTGGGTGGCCGGGGTTGGAGCGTAGCGAAACCCCGGAAAACCGGTCCGTGGCTTCCCTTCGGCGTAAGCCACGGCCACCCAGACCGTGTTTTCGGACAGTCTCTCAGGGTGGTCCGACGCTCGGCAGGTCGATTGCGCTGGGAGGCCCCGCAGAAAAGGTAGGCCGCTCGCGTCCGCGGGGCAAGCTCGGGTGTGGAACAAGGCGGGCAGCCCGGGCACACGCAGCCGCAATGAGCAGGACGGGCACACGCAGCCGCAATGAGCAGGAGACGAGGCCCACCTGCGCCCAAACCAGCCCGGAGGGAAGGCCCGCCGGGCGGCGATCGAACAGGCCGCGGCCCTGCGCCCACACCAAGCGGGTGAAAAGCTACTGGTGGGGTAGGCCTGGGCCCCCGTTTGGCGTCTTCAGGCCGCGCCCGGGGGATGGAGATTTAGTGGGAATATCCCCCATTTCAGCGGACAGGGCGCCGATTCTGGAGGTTGTCTCGTTGTGGCCGGGTCGGCGCACCCGTCTATATGGGGGGTATTTGTAAAGTGGCGAGGGCGAAACGAATCGGCTGGAAAAATCCTAACCTTTATCTCACAAAAGAGTTACGGCGTGCTCTACCGCAGGATTCGGCCTTCGAGTGCCGGCCGGATCGTTGCATTAACTCGGCACTTCGACTATAATCCGCTGTATCGGAGTTTCCTGCCTTGCCCGATGCAATCGGGTTCCTACCCTCGGCGGGCAGCTTCGAACGGCCGGTTGTGGCCGTGGCTGGGAGAGCTTCGGCCGACGACCGTGTCGTCCCACCTCCAACGGTTCTGTCGGCCCGGCATCGGATGTCGGTACCGGCTCTGGGAAGCTGGTAGACGGCGGTTGGCGATGCCGCGCGTGCCGCTGCCAAAGAAATTTGCAGACGATTCCCCCCGAGGCAGAGGAATGCCACGCGAGCGTGGTTCCGTGGGATCGGGGTCACGGAGGACGCTGAGCCACATGCCCGGTGCGGTGTGGTCGGTTGGACTGCGCCGCCGGCAATCTCGGAGGCTAGTCCCGTGATCACCGCGACAAAACTCAGGTCTCGCACGGTCAAAGAGCTGGCTGCCCTGGCTCGCAAGAAGAAGATTTCCGGCTGGCACGCGATGCGCAAGGAAGAGCTGATCCGCGCGTTGGTCAATCGCCAACGCGCCGAAGACCGCCGGAAGCGCGAGACAGGCTCCTCGAAGAGTTCCAAAGCCCCGGCCGCCAACGGCAGCACGCGACCGGGGCGCAAACAGGCCCCCGGCGCCCAGGAGCGGCGACGGCTGGCACGCATCAAGGCACGCCTGGCCGAGTTGAAAGACCTGGCCATCCAGCCGGTGGGCGAGAGCAACGGACGCCGGCGCGACCGGCTGGTGGTGATGGTGCGCGGGCCGTACTGGCTGCACGCCTATTGGGAGCTCACGCGCCGCAGTGTGGAGCGGGCCCGCGCCGCCATGGGCCAGCACTGGCACGCGGCCAGGCCCGTATTGCGGGTGCTGGAGGTGGTTCGCAACAGCAGCATGTCCGCGGCCCGCCGCACCCTGCGTGACATCGTGATCCACGGGGGCGTGAACAACTGGTATATCGACGTGCAGGAGCCTCCCAAGAGCTTCCAGTTGGAAATCGGCTATCTGGCCGAGGAGAGGTTCTTCTGCATGGCGCGGAGCAACATCGTCAGCACCCCCGCCGCGGCTGCCGGGGACACGTTCGATCAGAATTGGGCCGAGGTGGCCAAGGACTACGATCGTATCTATGCCATGAGCGGCGGCTACACCGAGCAGCAGGGCAGCAGCGAGTTGAGGGAGGTCCTGGAGGAGCACCTCCAGCGACCCATCGGCGAGCCCAGCTCCAGCCGGTTCGGCCCCGGCGCAGCCGCGGGAGCCGGGCGCCAGCGCCCGTTCGATTTCCAGATCGACACCGAGCTGATCGTCCACGGACGCACTGAGCCCGACGCGCGCGTGACCTTGCGCGGCGAGCCCGTGCCGCTGCGGGCGGACGGCTCGTTTGCCGTTCGGTTCAACCTGCCGGACCGTCGCCATGTGTTGCCCGTCGTGGCCCGAAGCCCCGACGGTGCTGAGCAGCACACGATCGTGCTGGCCGTGGACCGCAACACCAAGGTCATGGAACCGATCATTCGCGACCCGGGCCAATAGCCCAGCAGGGTGCGAGGGCCCGGCTTTTCTCTCTGCCGCGGGCGGCGGCCCGGCGTTTGCCTGAGTCGGGGCTTTGCCGGGCCGTTCGGCGCCCGATACAATCTTGGAAAGCCGCCGGAAGGGTGCCGCCGGCCGCTCGCGTGCTTGGCAGGGCGAGGCACAGGAGACTGCCGGGTCGCGTGAGGGCCGCGGTGCGTCTGGTGGGTTGTCTTGGCGCGATTGCTCCAGGGAAAGCCGGGTGCCACACACTGTCCGCAATCTCGATCAGATTGCCGATCATCTGCGCGCAGGGGCCGTCTCGGTCGGCAATTTCGACGGCGTCCACCTGGGCCATGCGCGGATTGTCGCCCGCCTGATCGAGCTGGCCCGCGAGCTTTCCGGCCCCGCAGTCGTCTTTACCTTCGATCCCCATCCCGCACGGCTGCTTTCGCCCCAGGCCCCACCGCCGCCGCTCTGCTGGCCGGAGCGCAAGGCCGAGTTGCTGGGCAAGCTGGGTGTGGATGCGGTGGTGATCTGTCCGACCGACCGCGGCCTGCTCAGTCTGTCGCCGGAGGAGTTCTTCGGCCGGATACTCTGCGACCGCCTGGCAGTGCGCGGGATCGTCGAGGGGCCGGATTTCCGCTTCGGGCGCGCACGGGCCGGCGACATGGGCACCCTGGAGCGACTGGGTCGGGCCGCGGGCGTGCGCGTCGAAACGGTCGTGCCCGTCGAACAGGCCGGCCAGCCGATCTCCAGCTCGAGGGTGCGCCACCTGCTGACAGCGGGCCAGGTGGAGGAAACCGGCCGATTGCTGACCGAACCTTACCGCATCCGCGGCCGGGTGACCCGCGGCGCCGGCCGCGGCCGCGGCCTGGGCTTCCCCACTGCCAACCTCGTGGGGATCGAAACCCTGCTGCCGGCGGAAGGGATCTACGCGGGCAGGGCCTGGACCGGCCAAGGCCCTTGGCCCGCCGCCCTCAGTCTGGGCCCCAATCCCACCTTTGACGAAGCCGCCCTGAAAGTGGAGGTCCACCTGATCGGATTCAGCGGCGATCTCTACCAGCAGACGGTCGAGGTTGACTTCCTGGCCCGATTGCGGGAAATTGAGCGATTCGTCTCCGTCGAACGGTTGCGAGCAGAGATGGGTGACGACGTCGCCCGCGCCCGGCAGATCGTCGAGCGATACGACTCGGAGCGAGGTGCCGACGAGGTGCCGGGCTCGCGGCGCTCGGGCGCCCCGAGCGGCTGAACAGTGTACCGGCGAGGTGCGCGGCGTAAGCCGCCGGTTTGGTCGCCACTCGGTTCCACGCAAGTGGTGATTTGACCCGAACCGGGAGCTGACGCTCCCGGCTCGCCACCCGCCGACTTGCGACCTGCGACTTCCGATTTGGGATTTGTGACCTTGATTGCGGCCACAGGCCGCGCTGGGATGTGCTGATGAAGATCGACTGGTCGCCTTTTGTCGAGATCGTGCATGGTCACCAGCGCTTCGTGCTCACCACCCATGTGCGCCCCGACTGCGATGCGTTGGGCAGCGAGCTGGCGCTTAGCGCCGCGTTGCGCCACCTGGGCAAAGAGGTGTGCGTGTGCAACGGGTTTGCCGTGCCGCCGAATCTGCAATTTCTGGACCCTGAGGGTCGGCTCGGCCGGCTCGACGAGGATGTGCCTGCCGCGCGTTTGCAGGATTTCCAGGTGCTGATCGTCCTGGACACCACGGCCTGGGCCCAGCTCGCTCCCGTGGCCGACGTGATCCGCAACTTTGCCGGTCGCAAGCTGGTCATCGACCACCACGTGAGCGAGGACGACCTGGGTGCGGAGTCGTTCAAGGACACCCAGGCCGAAGCCACCTGCCGCCTGGTGGTCGAAGCGGCCGACGCGCTGGGCGTGCCGCTGTCGGCCGAGATGGCGACTGCGGCGCTGGCCGGCCTGGCCACGGATACGGGCTGGTTTCGTTTCGCGTCCACCAGCGCGGAGACGCTCCGCCTGGCAGCGCGCCTGGTCGAGGCCGGCGCAAAGCCCGACTGGCTCTACAAGAAGCTCTACGAGGAAGAAACGCTCGCGCGCCTGAGACTGGTCGGCCACACCATGGCCCGGGCCCAAGCCGAGCTCGACGGGCGTTTGCTCCACACATGGATGGAGCGGGCGGATTTTGAGCACACCGGCGCCTTGCCCTCCGACAGCGAAGACGTGATCAACATGCTGCTGACCATCGGCGGCAGCGAAGTGGCCGTGATCCTGGTCGAGCTGCCCGCGGGCAATTGCAAGCTCAGCTTGCGCAGCCGTTGCGACGTGGATTGCGCGCGTCTGGCCGAGCGATTCGGCGGGGGCGGCCATCGCAAGGCCGCCGGCGCGACGCTGGAAGGTCCGCTTCAGGTCGCGCAGCAGAAGGTGCTTGACGCGGTGCGCGCGGCCATGGCATAATCCCCCGTTTCCAACCAAGCAGTTGGACGGTGGCCGCGTGCAGTTGCACTCGGGTGGCACGCCCTGAGTGGGCGTGGCCGGACCACACACGACTTGCCACGTCCACCCTACGGGCTGTGGGGTGCCACGGTTGGCTTGCCCAACCGTGCATTCGGCACTGCTGGACAAGCCAGCAGTGGCACCCGGCGCGCACGGATCATCGCCGGCCAACGGAGATTGAACCATGACCGACGCATCACCGAACACGCAGCCGGCGCCTGATCGCCGGGGTTTCTTTGCCCGGTTGTTCGCCCTGGTTTCCGGCGCGGTTTGCCTGGTGGTGCCGGCCGTGGTGGGCGTGGTCGCGGCCATGAACCCCCTGCGCCAGAAGAGCCGCAGCGGGCAGTTGCTCAAGATCACCACGCTCGACGTGCTGCCCGAGGACGGCACTCCGCGCAGGTTTCCGGTGATCACCGATCGGCAGGACGCGTGGAACAAGTTTTCCGACCAGCCCATCGGCGCCGTGTTCCTGCGGCGCACGGGCGACGCGAAGCACCCGGTGGTGGCGCTTCACGTGGTCTGCCCCCATGCCGGCTGCATGGTGCAGTTTGAAGCGGGGCCTGAGGGTGGGCGTTTCTTCTGCCCCTGCCATGCGGCCAGCTTCGATCTGGACGGCCGGCGCCGGGAAGACCCCTCGATCAGCCCGCGCGACCTGGATACGTTGAAAGTGGAAATCAAGAACCAGGACGAAGTCTGGGTGCGGTTCCAGAACTTCGCCACCGGCACCAGCGAAAAGACGGCCCAAGCATGAACGCACTGATCGAATGGATCGACCAGCGCAGCGGCTGGATCCAGACGCTGCGCAGCGACGCCGGCCGTCCCTTGCCCGGCGGGGCGAGCTGGCACCGGACGCTCCCCGGTGTGATCGTGTTCCTCTTCCTCGTCCAGGTGATCACCGGGTTTTTCATTTGGCTGCACTACAGCGCGGGCGTGCAGAATGCCTGGGAGAGCGTCTACTACCTGCAACACGAGGTCACGGCCGGCTGGTTGCTCAGGGCCCTGCACCACTACGGGGCCCAATTGCTGCTCGTCGCGGCGGGCATCTATGTATTGCAATTGGTGCTGGCCGGTCGCTATCGAGCCCCGCGCGAGCCGGTCTTCTGGTGCGCGCTCTTGATGGTGGGCCTGTGCCTGGGATCGATGCTCACCGGCGACCTGTTGCGCTGGGACCAGAACGGCTACTCGGCCACCCAGGTGCGCGTGGGCTTCCTCACCTTGCTGCCCGGCGGCGAGAAGCTTTTCCGTCTGGCAGTCGGCGGGCCGGAGCGCATGTTCGGCCAATTGACGCTCACCCGTTTCCTTGTCATCCACATCTGCTGCATGGCCGGCTCGTTCCTGGTGGTGCTGCTCTGCCACGGGCACTTGCGGCGTCGGGCCGATGCGGCCGAGGTTGC
>CAYXPN010000259.1:0-1282 GCA_964467075.1 uncultured Planctomycetaceae bacterium | reverse complement strand
GGTTGCCAAGGCCCAGCGCACCGCGCCCGCCTGGCCCGACCAGGCCTGGCGCAACGGCCTGGCCTGTCTGGGGGTGCTGGTGGTGTTGCTGGCGATCTGCCTTGGCCGTTGGATCACCGGCGGGGAGCCTGGGGTAGAACTCGGCTCGCCGGCCGACCCGGCCGGTTCCTATCCCGCGGCGCGCCCGGAATGGGCCTTCCTCGGCCTGTACGAGATGGCCCACCTGTTCGGCACCTACGTCTCGGGCCGATGGGGAATGGTGCCGATCTTCATCATTCCCGGCCTGATCGCCGGCGTGCTGGTGCTCATGCCGTGGATCGGCCGGCGCCCGGCAGGCCACGTGTTCAACGTGGTCTTCCTGGCCGTGCTGATCGTGGGCGATGCTGGGCTCTCGGCGGTCTCCGTGCTCCGCGACCGGGCCGATCCGAACTTCCAGGCCGAGCTGTCCGCGGAACAACAGCGCGCCCGGCGCGTCGGTGAGTTGATCGAGGAGCGCGAAGGCGTGCCGGCCGCGGGGGCGCTCGCCTTGCTCAAATCGGATCCCAAGCTCCAGGGGCCGCTGTTGTTCGTCCAGCACTGTGCCGCCTGCCACGACCATGCAGCCGGCAAGCCCGACGACATCCGCGCCGAGGAGTCCTCGGCGCCGAACCTGCACGGCTTTGCCGGCCGGGAATGGCTGGCCGGGCTGCTCGATCCCGAGCGCATCTCCGGGCCGGACTACTTCGGCAACACCAAGTTCCGCGCCGGCCAGATGGCCGGATTCGTCAAAGAGATGCTCAGCGACCTGGAGGAGGACGAGAAACAGGACGTCGTGGCGCTGGTGGCCGCACTGTCGGCCGAGGCCCGACTGCCCGCCCAGGAAGCCCTGGATGCGAGCCAGGCCGACCGGATCGCCGAGGGCCGGGAGATGCTCGGCCTTTATGGATGCACCGACTGCCACCGCTTCCACGGCAAGGGCATGTTGGTCGGGCCGGAACTGACCGGCTATGGCTCGCGCGAGTGGCTCCGCGCGATCATCGCCGACCCGACCGACAAGCGCTTCTACGGCGAGAACAACGACCGGATGCCGGCCTATGCCGCCTCAGACGACCCGGCCAACCATCTGCTAAGCGCGCAGGACCTGGATTTGCTGGTCGATTGGCTGCGCGGCGATTGGGTTCGGCCGGAGCCCGAAGAATAGGCCTTGTTTCAAAACGAATCCACGCGGGTAGCCACCGTCGCCAGACCCGTAGGGTGCGTGCTCCGCACGCACGCGCAGAGTGGAGGGACGTGCTCCGTCACG
>CAYXPN010000258.1:3460-8346 GCA_964467075.1 uncultured Planctomycetaceae bacterium | reverse complement strand
GCCGGGGCGCCCCGAGTCATGCAGGAAAGGCTATCCTGCGTTCCATTCCAGGCGCGTTTTCAAACGGTTCAGATGGCTGTAGGGGATGATCCCTTCGCGCTGGAGCCTGCCGACAACGATCCCCGGTGCGATGCCGATCGACTGCGCAAACCCTCTCACTGCGGCGTAGCTTCTCAATCTCGACAACTCCGGCTCGCGTCCCGGAGGAATCAAGATCGTCTCTGCGAATCGGTTGGCAGCCTGTTCCCGAGGGTCGTCTGCATAGGCCACGTCGATAAAGGTCTCCTTCTTGCTGTCCTTCAGCAGGTGTCCGGCCTCGTGGAAGAACGTGAACCAGAAGATGTCGTTCCATTTCCCCCGGAGACTCAGGCCGATCATAGCCTTCGTGGGTGTAAGCCACTTCGCGGCGCCGTTGACGGCAGCGCCTCTGATCTGCGGAACAAGCACCACCGCCACACCCGCCTCGGCACATCGGCGTTTCAGCGCAGGCACGAACTGCTGGGCGTCCTCGAGGGTCATCGCCCGGATTTCATCCAGCGCACCTCTAAACGCGAGCTGGTCGAAAGGCCGGCAATCGATCGCTTGCGCCTCGAGCTCGCAGAGCCGAAGCCATGTGGCCATTGCTCCAAGATCGCCCTTGCACCGTGGAGACCTGCGGAAGGCGAACTGGGAACTCTGCCAGCCCTTCTTCCACGCATCCACGGACGCAACACCGAAGAACTGCAGCACCTTCTCCAATAGGCCCCGCTTGTCGGTCTCTGGTGCGATCCTTCCCCGCCTGATCAATTCCTGGGTGGGAATCGTCTTCAACCATTCCAAGTCCGCTTGCAGTCGCTCCCGCTGCTCGAGTCGCGCCAATCGTTCGCGATAGTTCGCCTCCAGGTTGTTCCACATGTGTGCAGGAACGCCGGTAACACGCTCCAGACGAATCGCAGTATCCGGTGTGATGGGGGCGGTGCCCTTGATGATCTGGTTGACGTGCTTGGTCGAGAGCCCCGTGCGCGCGCATAACTCCCGTTGCGTGATCCCCATCGCAGCGATGGTCTCCCGCAACGTTTCGCCCGGCGGAACCGCGTAGTCGGGTTCGAAGGGGTACTGTTTCGTGGGCTTTGTCCGCGCTGGTGCCATGGCCTTCCTCCTCACTCTGCTTGGCCCTCACTGCCAGCCGCCGTTGGCGCTTGCTCGGGCCCAGTTGCAGTTAACGTGGGGCAAGGAAACCCGGCCTGCAAAACGCCTGGAACTCAGTGGTAGTCCACAACCTCCAGAATCAGGATAGCGGTCACACGCGACCAGTCCAACCCGCCGTCCTCCTTGTACGGAACTGGGTCGTGGTTGGGCTGGAAGACGAGGCGTTTCGGATGAACCAAGTCAACCGCGAGCTGCCCCTTGCGGTCGTGGCGCAACTCGTGGCAACGGACTGCCGGCAGGCTGCGCATGTCCTCCAAAGTCTGCGCCGCTTCCAACTGGTCCATCCGTCGCTCGAGCAGTTCCGCGTTGCGTGGTCCAAGCTTCCCCCGCCTTTCCTTCTCGGACGAGCACAGCTTCTGCACCTTCCGTGAAGCGAAGCTCATGTCCATGATCGGCCCCTATCTACAATATAATTTACCAGATAGGTAAATCAAAATCAATCACATTCGTGCCGCCTTGCGAAATACGCTTGCCCGGACGGAAAATCACCCCCCGGGATGCTGGGCCGCGGAGAGTCTAGCGGAGCGTCACTCGTCACCTTAAAACGCGTGGTCCGGGGCCCCTGGACTGGCGGCGATGTCCGCCTGCTGGTTGGCCCCATCAATCCACCGGCCGGGACCAGGGGCTGGGTTTCTCGCTCGGTTTCCCTGGCCGGGGCTTGGCCGGCGGTTGTGCCTCAGAAGGCTCCGAGCGCGGAGGCTCTGGGCCAGCGGACTGCGAGCAAGGGGGCTCTGAGCGCGGGGACTGTGAGGGACGAGATTGCGAGGCAGGACGCTCCGAGGGCGAGTCGGGCGCGGGGCCTTCGGCGTCTGCACCTTCCGCCAAGGGCTCCAGCGATCCCTCGTCCAGCCAGATCACCTCGTCCGCGCTCCCCGCGGCCAGCTCGGGCAGCACACCCAGCCGGCCCAACCCCACCACCAGGCCCTCCAGCTCCCGGTCGGTCTTGCGCCGGCTCGGCACCAGACTCAAGACTGTGCCCACGAGCAGCGTGACACCAAAGCCCGCCAACACGGGCCAGAACGCGCCCAACGGGCCGGCCAGCAGCCAAAGCCACGGCAGGCGATGGCCCAACGCCGCATAGATCGCTGCCACGAGCCCGGCCACCATGCCCGACAGCACGGCCCAGGCCGTGGCCCGGCGCGTGAAGAGCCCCAAGAGAAACACGGCCACAAGCGGCCCGGCCGCCGCGCCCAGCGCCGCGAGAATTGCCCCCGGCAGATCGTCCACTTGATAAGCCACCAGCGACAGCAGGCCCACGATCAGCCCCAACAGCAGGATCAGTGGCCGCGCGATTTGCAGCTCATCGGTCTGGTCGAGGGCCTCGGCCGGCTTGGCGCAGCGCTCGGCCAGCCACTGGCTGCCCAGCCCGAACCGGCGATGGAAATCCACCACCAGCACCGTGGCCATGGCCACCAGTCCCGAATCGACCGCCGCCATGGCCACCCCGACAAAGGCCGCCACCACCAGGCCCAACAGGCCGGGCATGAGATGGCCTGCTACGAAATGGCTCAGCAGTCGATCCTGGCCCCGGCGCAGGTAGCGCTCGCCGCCGCGGGTAGGCGGTGCGCGCGTGGCCAGCCGGTCGATGACTACCTCGCCCCGGGCACCCACCAGCCCGCTGGTATCTTCGAACGGGCGCAGCGTGTTCGGATCGAGGATCAACCCCTGCTGAGCCAGGCGCTGGACGTTCTCGGCCGTGATGGGTGTGGCCGGGTCGAGCAGCGGCAGGCCGGTCGCCGGGTCCTGCGCAAGGTTGGCCACCCAGATCGGAGGAAGCTCCTGCTGGGCACGGTCGTGGTAGAGCGCGAGCAAACCCACGCCCACGTACATGGCCACGGGCACCAGCAGGCTCATACCCACACAGCCGATCAAGGCACCGAGTTTCATCTCCAGCAGATATCGCCCGGCAAAGAACCGCTGCAGCGCAGCCTGGTCCGCGGTCAGGAAGTAGACGCCCAACAGGGTCACCGCGGGCACCGCGACCCAAGCGCACCAGGTGGCTGCCGGGTCGAAGTGGGTATCGAGCACCGTGCTGCGGCCCAGCTTCTCGGCCACCTCCCAGATGCGCGGCAGCCCTTTCTGGAAGTTGCGGCCGATGGCCCACATCAGCAGCACGGCCGTGCCGGCAGCCAGGCCAAGCTGCAAGATGTCGGTCCACACCTTGGCCTTCATGCCACCGAGGAAGGTGTAGAGCGTGACCAGGGCCCCGGCGCCGAGCAGCCAGACCGCGGGCGGCAGGCCGCTCAGCTCGTCCAGGCGCAGCACCCGGCAGCCCAACGCCAGCAGGCCGGCCAGCCAGAACAGTTGCCCGGCCAGATATAGCCCTGCACCTGCGGCGCGCGTGGCCGGGCCGAAACGCAGTTCCAGATACTCGTGGACGGATTCCAGCTCCAAGCGCGTGTAGAGCGGCAGCGTACACCAGCAGGCCAGCGGCAAGGCCGGCCACACAAAAAGCCCCACGAGCAGATAGCGGGCCCCGAGGAAGTAGCCGTCGTTCGGGGCCGAGCAATAGACCGCGGCCACAAGCCCGGCCAGCGCCAGGCTCAGCCCCATGGCCCACCAGGCCAGGCCGCGGCGGGCCAGCAGCAGGTCGTCGCTGGCCTGTTGTCCGCGGCGGGCCCAGATGCCGGCCGCCAGCAACGCCGCGGCGAAGAGCCCCAGGACGGAATAATCCCAACCGGTCAGCACGGGCCGGAGACTTCCTTTCTGGTCGTGTGATTCGCGAAAAAGGGGTCGGCATGCACAGCAACCCATTGTGGCTGGAAGCCGCGAAGCACGCCACCGCAGGGGAGCCGCCAGCATATCCACCCCTGCGCCGCGATGTTGCGACACGGGCGCACTCACTATGACTACACGTATGCGCCGCCGGCCCCGTACACAGGAATCCTTCGAAGAACCGCAACTCTCTATTAAGTAAGAACTTAGGGAAACCCAGTCGCCGTCCGGCACGCGGTTCGCCTTGAGTAGTTGGCAGTTGGCCGACTGCGTTTACCCTCCCGCAACAACGTTTGTACCAAGGAGACGTACGATGAGACCCTTTGCCATTGGTCTGGCCACACTGGCGGCCGTTGCCCTGGCGACCCAGGCGAGCCCTGCCCAGGCGGCCCCTGGCCCGGCAGGCCACGGCCACGTGTCGGTGGGCGTCGGCGCTGCATTTCACAGCCCGGCAGCCAAGCTCCACGCTGTTCACCACCGGGGACATCCCGGGGCCCTGTACCGCCACCACCACTATTACCGGCGCTATCCCGGGGTGTACCGGCCCTTCCCCGGCCATCCGCCGGTGGTGGTTCCTTTCCCAGGGCATCCGCGGGTGGTCCATCCGCCGGTGCGCCCTTACCCGCGGTACTATCCGTATCGCAGCTTTTACTATTCCGGGCCGGGGCTCCACTTCGGTTTCGGGTATTGAGACGTATCGCCATTCGACGGACCGGAGGTCCGTCCTACAAGCGCCCGCTGCTGCGCAAGACGCGTTGCGCGAGCGCCTTGCTGGACGTGAAGCGCTGTAGGCCGGAAGAAACGCAGCGCCGTTCCGGCAAGATCTGTTGAGTCCTGGTGCCGGAACGTCGTCGCTTGCGCGACTGGTTCCGGCCGACTCTCTGCGCGCAGCCAAGCACGGGTGGACAAGCCACCCGTGCCACCCGACCGCTTGCGCGACTGGTTCCGGCCGACTCTCTGCGCGCAGCCAAGCACGGGTGGAC
>CAYXPN010000258.1:0-3360 GCA_964467075.1 uncultured Planctomycetaceae bacterium | reverse complement strand
AAGCCACCCGTGCCACCCGACGGGCCGGCTATTGCGGGGAACCCTCGGGCTCGACGGTCCACTGCCCGCCCCGCCGGCGCACGCGCCGATAGAGCGAGTCGCGCTCGATCGGCTCGCAGCCTGCCTCGCGGATCAACTGCTCGAGCTGGGCGACGGAGAGAATCTCCGGGCTGTCGGAACCCGCGGCGTGATAGATGTGCTCCCGGCGCACCGTGCCGTCCAGGTCATCGGCCCCATAGGCCAGCGCGGTCTGGGCGGTGCCCAGTCCCAGCGAGATCCAGTAGGCCTTGACGTGGTCGAAATTGTCGAGCATCAGCCGGCTGACGGCGATCGTGCGCAGGTCGAGCAGGCCCGAGGGGCGCTCCAGGTGGGCCAGACGCGTGTTCTGCGGGTGGAACGGCAGCGGCACAAAGGCCTGGAACCCGCCGGTCACATCCTGCAACACGCGCAGTTGCAGCAGGTGATCCACCCGGTGCTCGATGCTCTCCAGGTGGCCGTAGAGCATGGTGGCGTTGGTGGGCAGCCCCAACTGGTGGGCCGCCCGGTGGACGGACAGCCAGGTGCGTGCGTCGGGTTTGCGCGGGCAGACTTCGCTGCGCACCTGGGGGTCGAAGATTTCGGCGCCGCCGCCCGGCATGCTCCCCAGGCCGGCGCGGATCAGGTCTTCGAGGATGGTGCGCACGGTGCGGCGCGTGATCTGTGCGAACCAGGACACCTCGATAGCCGTCCAGGCCTTCAGATGAAGCTGCGGGAAGGCCTCGTGCAGGCATCGGATGATGTTCAGATACCAGTCGAAGTCCTTGTCCGGATGGACGCCGCCGACCAGGTGCAGCTCGGTGCAGCCCGCCGCAACCGCTTCGCTAGCCTGGGCCAGAATCTGCTCGTCGTCGAGCACAAAGGCGTCCGGGTCGTCCACGTCCCGGCTGTAGGCACACAGGGCACAGCGATAGATGCAGACGTTGGTGGGGTTGATGTGGGCATTCAGGTTGTAATAGGCCGCGTTGCCGTGCTTGCGCCCGCGCACCATATCGGCCAGCTCGCCCACCAGGTGCAGGTCCACGTCGGGCTGATAGAGCAGTTCGGCGTCGGCCGCGGAGAGACGCTGGCCCGCTTCGACCTTGCGACAGATTGCACCTAGTTTCGGGGGCATGGTCTGGATGCTCATGGTGCGGCGTCTCCAAGCGACGGCCCGTCCCCCGGCAGGTGGTGCCGTGCGGGGCCGGTTCCCGTGCTGCGCAGACGTTAAGCCCCCGGGTGCCTCATCGGCCTGCCCACTTACGCTTCATCGGCGCCGGAGCGTCCGCTTCATCATCAGGAACATCACAATCCCTGTGTTTGGCGTGCCGATCCGCTCGGCGGGCCGCTTCCGCGGCCCGGCTCCTGGTGCCCGCTGCGACTCCCCGCGATTCCGTGGCCGGGACTGGGGGCGCCTGCTGGCGCCCAGCCGGGCGAGTTCGCCGCACGACTTACAGCAGCAAATCCACACTGCCCAGCAACAACAGCCCCAGGCTCACGATGGCATTGACCTGGAAAAACGCCTGATTGACCTGGCTCAGGTCGTCCGGGCGCACAAGCCGGTGCTCATAGACGAGCAGTCCGCCAATGATTATTACCGCGGTCACATAAACCGCCCCGAACTCGGGATAGGCGATCGGCAACAGCGCGAGCATGGCCACCATGGCGGCATGGCACGCCGCGGCCAGGCGCAGGGCCCCGGCCACACCCAGGCGGGCCGGCACACTGCGCAGGCGCACGCGCCGGTCGAAATCGGCATCCTGGCAGGCATAGATCATGTCGAACCCGGCGACCCAGAACAACACGGCCGCCCCCAGCACGGCCGGGGCCCATTCCAGTCGCCCTCGAATCGCCACCCACGCACCCATCGGCGCCAACATCAACGCGCCGCCCAGCCAGAAATGGGAAAGCAGAGTGAAGCGTTTGGTGTAGCTGTAGCTGAACAGAAACCCCAGCACCGGCAGCGCCGCGGCCAGCGGAATCCAGTTGCCCGCCGGCAGAAACAACAGCGTGCCGGCCACGAACGTTAGCGAACAGACCGCGGTGAACGCCGCTACGCCCACGAGGCTCAAACGGCCTGCGGGCAAATGGCGCGTGCGCGTGCGCGGGTTGAGCGCGTCGAGGCGCCGGTCGGCCAGCCGGTTGAAGGCCATGGCCGCACTGCGCGCGGCGGCCATGCACACCAGGATGCCCAGCAGATCGAGCCAGCGGAATGCCACGGGCGGCGTGCTGCGCGCGTTGCGCACCCAGGCCATCACCGCGCCCAGAAGCGCAAACGGCAGGGCGAACAGCGTATGGCTGAAGCGGATCATCTCCAGCAGTTGGCGGATGGTCTGCAACATGGCTTTGCGTGGCGGCAAACGTGCGCCTGGGCCGCTCGTAGTGACCCGATTTATCGCGTGTTCGTAGTGACCCGATTTATCGGGTCCTCCAAGGACCGTACAAGTACGGTCACTACAAGCCTGGCTGCTCGTAGTGACCCGGTTTATCGGGTCCGCTGCACAACCACGGCGCGATACCATGTACGGGGACCGGCGCACGTGCACGCCTTCAGCTTCCCCAGCGGCGGATCAGTTCGTGGGCCACCTCCAACTGATCGCAAATCCGCGCTACCACGAAGTCGATCAGATCGTGTACCGATTTCACCCCGTGGTAGAAGCCCGGCATGGCCGGCAGGATCACGGCCCCACTCTCCGCGGCCCGCCGCATGTTCTCAAGCTGATGGGCGGCCAGCGGGGTCTCGCGCGGCACCAGGATCAGCTTGCGGCGCTCCTTCAGGTGGACGTCCGCGGCCCGGTGGATCAGGTTGGCGCTCGTACCGTGGACGATTGCACTGAGTGTGCCGGTCGAACACGGGCAGATCACCATCCCGTCGGTCAAAAACGACCCGCTGGCGATTCTTGCGCCCAGGTCGCGGTAGTGGCAGTAGTGCAGGCAGCCGGGCTGCCCGCTGCCGGCCCCGAGCACGTCGCTCGCCTCGCTGCTGATGCCCGCCAGTTGGCGCACGCGCCCGAGCTTCGGGTCCTCGGGTCCGGCTGAGGCGTCGAGCATCAGCACGGCCCGGTCGAAGCGCTCCAGATCGACCGTGCGCCCGAGCTCCTGGCGGATGACCGTCTGGCCGCTGGCGCTGATCGACAGGTACACCTCGCACCCGGCAGCCAGCAGCACCTCCAACAGGCGCACGGCATAGGCCGCCCCGCTGGCCCCGGTCACCGCCACGACGAATGTGCGTTTGCGTTTCATCGAACCAGCCGGTGCCCCTCGTGTAGCCGCCGTCGCCAGACGTGGGACAAATGGAGGGCCACGCTTCGTCGTGGCCGCGCGGTTGGACATTAACGGACGCGA
>CAYXPN010000257.1:3598-8412 GCA_964467075.1 uncultured Planctomycetaceae bacterium | reverse complement strand
CCCTTACCCACCCTACGCGCCCTTACTCACGCCGGCACCACGCCGCCCCCCCCTACGATCGTTCCACCCGGAACAAGGCGACAGACCTGCGCAGGCTGGTAACGGGCATGGCTGCGGTGCGCAATGTAGGGGTTGTTGGGGATGCTGCTGCTGTGTGGCTGCGAGAAGATACGTTCCCGTGCGATTCCGCCGCGCGCCGATATCCCGGGTAGTCTGGCATCGAGGTGAAATGACTGCCTGGAGCGGGGATTGCTGCAATGAAAAAAGAGACCTTTCGCGTCGTGACCCGGGGGGCCAACGGCCAGTTGCGCATTCGCGACTACGACTCCAAGGAAGATCTGCTGAAGCGCCACATCCAGGTGGGCGTGGACGATTGCAGCACGGACCTGTCGTTGCGCGGCTTGCCGATCTTTCGCGGCCTGATCGGGCCGATCCCCGAGGGCGATCACGTGATCCGCTACGAAACGCCCGAGGTGTTCGAAACATTGACCAAAGAGTGGGGCGCCACCAAGCCCGCCCGGCGCCCCCGGCGGCGCAGCCGTTCGCTCAACCCGCAGTGAACGGGCCGCGGCATCTCGCGGCGCTGCAAATCGTCTGGGCTTTGTTTCAAAAACGGTAGCCACGCTCGCCAGAGCGTGGGACGCCGCGTGCAAATGCCTTACGAATAGGGGGCTCCCACCGTCTGGCTTTCGGTGGCTACACGCGCGGATTCGTTTTGAAACAAAGTTTAGTCCGAAAAGCTCAGCGCAGCGGCGACGAAGGCCGCCAGGCACTGCTCACCCCTTGGCGCGGCGGATCGCTGTCCAGCCGGGCCACGCCCCCGATCGGTTCACCGTCGGCCAAACCCGGACGCGGCCCTTGCCCCGGCCCTGGAACACCGGGGCTGCTCACCGCCACGCGCGTGACCACCTCTTCGGGGACCGTCCGGCGCACGCTCACCGGCACCTGGACGGTCTGTGTCTCGGGCACCAGTCGCCGGATGGTCACCGGCACCTGAGTGGTCTCGGTGCGCTGTTCCCAGCGCGTGTGCTCGACCGGGCGATAGGCCAGGTAGGGTTGGGCAAAGGGATTCCAGCGCCCCACCCATTGGGCCTCCCAGCGGCGCTCGGTCACCGGGGTCCACCAGGTTCGGGTCACCTCGCGCGACTGGGTTTCGCACTGCTCGCGATAGACGATTCGCTCCGAGGGGCGCATCTCGGTGCTGCAGATCGTCCGATAGCCCGTGCGCCGGGTCTCGCGATAGGTCACGCCGTTCTCTTCCACGTAGCGGACCTCCTGGGCCGCGACCGCGGTCGCCGTGGCCATGGCCCCCAGCAGGGCCATCAGCGCGAGAAGCGCGCCCTTTCGGGCCGGACTGCCTTGCGAATCGGCGTTCATGGCTTCCCCCCGTCCGAGACATGCCACGTCGGCCGGCCGACCGACAACGGCGAACAGAAGAAAAGGACCCCTGGTCGGGTATCGGTAAGGTCGCTGCAACTGGTTTATCCGATCCGATCGGTTTCCCCGGCGCCGGACACTTCTGTCAGGTCGCTGGAAGCCCGGCTGTGGCCAAGGCTGGCTAAGCCACTATCCGAAAACCGTCGTGCAACCTGGGTGGCCGGGGCTGGAGCGAAGCGAAGCCCCGGAAAACCAATCCGTGGCTTCCCTTTGGCGTAAGCCACGGCCGCCCAAAGTGCGTTTTCGGATAGTCTCTAAGCGCGATCCACCCAGTCGAGCGGGCGGGGGCGGCGGCGCGGGATATGCAGACAGGCCAGGTTCCCTCCCACCCCGCGCCGTCGGCCTGCCTTGGAGCCGGCCTTGTCATGGCCCGCAGGATGGGACATGCTGGACAGGCCGGCAGTCGCACCCGACGCGCGAGGCTCCGCTCTGCCGCTTGCGGGAGAGTCGCACCTGACGCGCGAGGCTCCCCTCTCCCGTACCGCGGCGGGCACGACGAAGTGGTCGGGGCTTTCGGGGTGAGGGCGGTCGCAAGTACCCGCCGGTCCAGTTGTGCTTGTTTCAATCGTAGGACGCGCACTGCTGGACAAGCCAGCAGTGGCACCCGGCACGAGCGTCTTGGGATCCCGGGCCGTGGCGCAGGCAAGGCAGTTTCCGGCCGACAAAGAGACCAAGAGAAGGAAAGTAAACAGGGATGATCGACAAGGAATTTCTGGACTTGCTCGTCTGTCCGGTGGATCGCACGCCGTTGCGGCTGGCCGACGACGCCCTCGTCGCCCGACTCAATGAAGCGATCCAGGCCGGGCGAGTGCGCAATCGGATCGGTCAGCCGGTGGAGAAGCCGATCGAGGGCGGGCTGGTGCGCGCGGACAACACCTTGCTGTATCCGATCGTCGACGAAATCCCTGTGCTGCTGGCCGACGAGGCGATTCTGCTCGACCAGCTCGATCCGTCCGGGTCGCGGTCCGAAGCGGCCTCGGAGCCGAGTGGCCGGGCAGATGAACCGGCCGGCGACTGAACGTCTCGGCCGCTGGTCGGCGAAGCGCGGCGCCGAAGCCGGTCTGCCGCTTTGGCCGGAAGACAGGATTACAGGATACACGGGATGAGGGATTGTCGTTCCGACTCCCGAGATTGGTCATTGGTGCTTGGCCATTGGTCATTCGGCTTTCCGCTTTCCACTTTCCATTTTCTGCCTGAACCGGGAGCCGACGCTCCCCGCTCGCCATCACTTAGCGACATCGCTTTCCGAGGGGAACCACCATGAGCGAGAAGACCATCTTCAAGAGGATCATCGACCGCGAAATCCCGGCCGACATCGTCTATGAGGACGACCAGTGCCTGGCCTTCAACGACATCAATCCCCAGGCGCCCACCCACGTGCTGGTGATTCCCAAAAAGGAAACCCCCTCGCTCGACGCCCTGGACGAGGCGGACGAGGCCTTGGCAGGCCATCTGCTGAGGGTGATCCGCCAACTGGCGGCGGGGTTGAATCTCTCGGGCGGCTATCGGGTGGTGGTCAATTGCGGGCCGGACGCCGGCCAGGAGGTCCCGCACCTGCACTTCCACCTGCTGGCCGGGCGCAGGTTGAGCTGGCCGCCGGGTTAAGGACTTGTAAACGAATTGTTTCCCCAATTCCGTGTCCGGGTCGGGTGGCCGGGGCTCACGGCGAAGCGAAGCCCCGGGAAGTAATACCTTTACAACTTCTAAGCACCCGTTGCACCCGACCGGTCCGTCCGGGCTTCATCCGGTCCGACCTTCTGAAGACGGACGCCAGGTGAGTTGGACCGGTCGCGGTGTGCGCAATAGAATGGGAGCCGGCGTATCAAAGTCAGGAGTCGGCAGCCTAACCGGAGGGGGACGCCCATGGTATCCACGGAAAGCAGATGGCGCTGGCTGGTTGCGGGCATGGTGCTGGTTGCGGCGGCACAGCCAGCGGCCGGCCAGGCTCCGCAGCCGATTACGCGCGCCCGGATCGAGGCCGACTGGTTGCGCCAAGACGAGCTGCGCCGCAGCACGCCCCCGGCCGGCGCCGTCCAACCGGAGCAGGACGCCGCAGGCGGGGTGGACGGCGTGATCGACGGCAAGTGGGGTTTCCATACCCGGAACGAAGACCAGCCCTGGTGGCAGGTGGACCTGGGCGAACCCAGGGCCGTCGGGCGCGTGGTGCTCTACAACCGCTGCGACGAGTGTGCCGGTCGCAATGCGCGGATCATCGTGCTGCTCTCGACTGACGGGCGCCGGTTCCAGCAAGCCTATCAGCACGACGGCACGGTCTTCTACGGCCATTCGGACGACAAGCCCCTGGCCGTCGAACTGCCGGGTGCGAAGGCCCGCTATGTGCGCCTGCAACTGCCCGGCCAGAGCTATTTCCATCTCGACGAAGTGCAGGTCTTCGAGCCCGGCCGGGAAAAGAACCTCGCCCTGGGCCGCCCGGCCACGCAGAGCAGCACGAGCCAGTGGTCGGCCGTGCACCGGGCCGCCGCGGGCCCCGATTCGCCTGTCTATCCTACCGAAGAAGTCATCGAGCGGGGAATGAAGCTGGCCGAGCGGCTGCGCCCGCTGGGCGCCGACGTGGACCGGGAGCTGGACACCCTGCGGTCCGTAGCCCGCCAGTGGCGCACCCTCGACCAGCAGGCCGGCGAGCAGACGCGACGGCAGGTGTACTTCCAGGCCCGTTGGGCCGTGCGCCGGCTGGCCTTGTCCAATCCCTTGTTGGACTTCGAAGCGATCTTGTTTGTGCGCCGGGCCCCGCCCGCGTTTCCCCACATGTCCGACCAGTTCTACGGCTGGTGGTCGCGCGGCGGCGGGGGCATCTGTCGGCTGGAAGGATTCAAGAGCGATGAGCCGCGCCTGCGATGTCTCACTGCCGGCTGGCCCGAGGGCAGCTTCCAGGGGCCGGACCTCTCCTGGGACGGTCGCCGGGTGTTGTTTGCCTGGTGCCGCTACCACGCGCAAGTCCACGGCATGCAGAAGTCGGACAAGAGCAAGCTGCCCGAGGACGCGTTCTACCACGTCTATGAGATGAATCTCGACGGCAGCGGAGTGCGACAGCTCACGCGCGGGCGCTACGACGATTTCGATCCCCGCTATCTGCCCGACGGGGGCATCGTGTTTCTTTCCACGCGCAAGGGCCGGGCATTGCAGGTCGGCGCGCAGGCCGCGGCGGCCACCTGCCGGGCCGATCTGCCCGACAGCTTTGTGCGTTGCGGCGGCGACGACTGGCGCCCGGTGCCGGTCTTCACGCTGCACCGCATGGACGCCGACGGGGGCGACTTGCGTCCCATCTCGGCCTTCGAGAACTTCGAGTGGACCCCATCGGTGGCCTGGGACGGGCGCATCCTGTACGCGCGCTGGGACTACATCGACCGTTTCAACGG
>CAYXPN010000257.1:0-3588 GCA_964467075.1 uncultured Planctomycetaceae bacterium | reverse complement strand
CCTACATGAGCCTCTGGTCCACCAATCCCGACGGCACCACGGCCCAGTTGGTCTACGGCAACTATACCGAGCGCCCGCAGTGCGTGTTCGAGGCCCGCGCAGTGCCCGGATCGAGCAAGCTGCTGTTTACCGCGGCGGCCCATCACTCCAACACCGGCGGCTCGCTGGTGCTCTTGGATCGTGCACGGGGCAACGAATACGAGCGCCCGTTGGTGCGGCTGACGCCCGAGGTGCGTTTCCCCGAGACCGAGGGCTGGCCCCAGCACTACTATGCCAACCCCTATCCCTTGAGCGAGGATTTCTACCTGGTGGCCTGGAGCGATCAGCCCCTGCCCCCGCACCGCTTTGTGACCGATGGGCACAATCCCCTGGCGCCGACGGGCATCTATCTCTGCGACCGTTTTGGCAATCTGGAGCTGCTGCATCGGGATAGTGAGCTTTCGAGCATGTATCCGCTGCCGGTGCGCGCGCGCCGCCGGCCGGCCGCGCTGCCCGAGCGCATCGAGCCGGAAGGCCCGGCCTGCGGGACCATGCTGGTGCAGGACGTGTATCGCGGGCTGGAAGCGGTCGCGCGGGGCACGATCCGTCGGCTGCGCATCGTGGGGGTGCCGCCCAAGACCCAGCCCCACATGAACCGGCCGAGCATCGGGGTCTCGCGCGAGGACCCGGGCAAGTTCGTGCTGGGCACGGTGCCGGTGGAGGCGGACGGCTCGGCCTCGTTCCGGCTGCCCAGCGGCATTCCGGTGTTCTTTCAGGCGCTCGACCAGCAGGGACTGGCCGTCCAGACCATGCGCAGCCTGACCTATGTGCAGCCGGGCGAGACGGTCGGGTGCATCGGCTGCCACGAACACCGCGATCTGGCGCCGCCGGCCGGTCGGCTGCCGCTGGCCGCGATGCGCGAGCCTTCGCCCATCCAGCCCGGCCCGGAAGGCTCCTGGCCGCTGCGTTTCGACCGGCTGGTCCAACCGGTGCTCGACCGGCACTGCGTGGGCTGCCATCGGCCCGACGGCGACGACCCCGCGGCCGCGCAGTTCGATCTGACGGCTGCCCGAGCGTATGAAAGCCTGCTGGGCTTTGCTGAGAAGGACCTGGAGCGCCTGGCCTTCGAGAAGCCGCGTTCGCTGCCGGGCCATTGCGTGGCCCGAAAGAGCAAGCTGCTCGAGTTGCTCACTGCGGGCGAAGGCCACCGCGAGGTGCGCCTGGACGCCGGGAGCCTGGAGCGCCTGGTCACCTGGATGGACCTCTACGCCCAGCGCCAGGGCCATTTCAGCGACGAGCAGGAAGCCGAACTGGTGCGCCTGCGCGAGCAACTCTCGGAGCTGTTCGAGCCGCCGGTCGAGCCGTGAGTCGAGCCGGTTGCGGCCCCTAGACTTTGTCTTAAGACGCACCCGTCACCCATCCTCGTAGGCACCGTCGCCAGACGGTGGCAGAACCTGCTTGTTGCAAGACGTTTGGACGTATCGCTCCACGCTCTGGCGAGCGTGGCTACCGTTTTACGACCAAGCCGAGTGGGTGCGGCAGAATTGGGGGGTGACGGCGGGAAGCTACAATCGCCGAGGCGCTGGGCGCAGCGCGTTGGGCCGAGGGGCGGCATTAACTGTCGGGCCAGGTTGGCAAAAATCGCCCAGTCCCCCGAAAAAGTGCCGTCTGAGCAAACCCGAATTGCCGCAAAAAATCGCCCTTGACGCACGAAAACATATTTTCTATTCTCGGCCCCTCACAGGTCGAACAACTCGCCGCAGGGAGGTGGCCCGCGTTCGGCCCATTGCCACCCACGAAGCAATCCACGTGGACGGGTCTGCACCTGGGGATGGCCTCTTTCGCAAGGGGCGATCCCTGCGGACCGCGAAGCGCTGGACCACCGCACGGAGGCTGGTGGAGCGCTTCGAAAACACCCCATTGACGCCGCGAAGCGACCTGCCCCGGGTCGCCGAAGTCGCAGCGCGTCCAATCGCTCCCGGAAAAGTAATGTGTCCTCCGCCCCCCTGGGACACCGCCTTTCCGGGGGCTTTTTTTGCGCGCTAAACGAACCGGGCTCGGGGCCTCACTTTTGCATGGGCTTGGGCCAGCGCCTGCGCGGAAGGCGACAAAGGCCGTAATCGTTCAGACAATCGCAGCGCGCGCTCACCGCCCCGAGGGAGCCGATAATTCCACCGCCGACTCGTAGAGCGCAGCCTTGCCCGGGGCCCCGCTCGCGCGCACCGTGCTGTTGATGATGCTCGAGCCGGTCCGCTTGGTGCGCAGCAGATGAATGGCCTCGACTCGGAGTCCGCAGAGCCCGGCGATCTCGGCGAAGATTTCGTCGGTGCGCACCTCGATGCCCTGGAGAATACTGTTGCCGAGCACGATCACCGCGTGCGCGCCCGGACGCAGAAGCTCGCGCAGAATGGTACAGAAGCGGTAGGAGTCGTTGAAGTAGGCCGCCGCATAGTTGGCCCAGCCCGCGCCTCCGTAAACCCCACGATCGGCATTCTGCGCCCGAAGCTGGCGAAGCAAGGCATCGAGACCGGGTAGCTCAAACTCCAGCCCGGCATCCGGTTTGTGGCGCACAGTCTGCCAGAATTTGCCGAAGTTCTGCTCTTCGTAGCTCTTCAGGTCCGTTGGGTTGCCGGCGAAGCCGAGCCAGTGCAGATGGGGCCGCGTGTTGCGCACATAGTGGTAGTTGTTTACATACGGCGGTGACGTGATGACCAGGTCCACGCTGGCCGGCGCCAAATGCTCGCGCGCGCAAAAGAAGCTGGCGCCAATCACCCGGCCCGTGGCAGGTTCGGCGACCTGGCGAAACCGGGCCTGCAACACCGCAATATCCTGGCGCATCGCAAAGAGCTTATCGCAGACGATCTGCGCCACGTCGGCATCCGTAACATCCGACTTTCCCGCCACACTTCGGCGTGTGAGGCTGGGCTCGTACGAGTAGTTGGAGAACTGGACCATCACCGAGGCGAAGGCCAGCCGGAAAAGGTCCCTGATCTTCCGGGAACGAATTCCCCCAAGAAAGTCCAGGGTGTGCAACACCTTGCGCTCCACCAGAGGGCTGTAGAAGGGCATGCGCGTGGTGAAGTGGGCGGGCACACGAGAGCGGGGGTCCGAGGGGCGCCCGTTGCCCTCGGACACACTTTGCATGTAGTCCCGGTACTGCGCGACGGCACGGTCCAAGCTGCGTAGATCGATGTTCCAACAATCGAGCTTCGTCTGCGCCGCGAATGTCGCGTAGGGGTTGATTTCAAACCCGACCGTGTCGCACCCGTGCTTGAGCGCTTCGACCAGCGTGGTGCCCACGCCGGCAAACGGGTCGAGCACCAGCGGCCGCCCGGCCGATCGGGGTTTGCGTCCGAGCCGGGTCTCGATGATTTCCTCCACGAACCGGGCGCTGAAACCCGCGATCCAGGGCACCCAGCGGTGCACGGGCTCGGTGGCGTTCTCCGTAAACGCCGAATCGCTCAGCGCGCTCTTCGTTCCCCCCTTTTCAGTAGCGCGACGACGGCCCTTCGGCTCCGGCACGTTCGTAGCGGTAAACAGCAGCTTCTGCGTCGGTGCCCTGCGCCTGGCCATGCTTCTCCTCCTGTGAATGCTTGCAGCCTACCCGCC
>CAYXPN010000256.1:6584-8444 GCA_964467075.1 uncultured Planctomycetaceae bacterium | reverse complement strand
GGGATTGGGGATTGGGGATTAGAGACATGCGACGCAGGCCAAAAAAGTCGTACATCTGTACAAACCGCTCTGCCGTCGCAATCGCCTCGTGAAAACAGGAGTCAAATCACCGCGACTTGTACACTACTGAACAACATGCGCGCAAAGCGCGCGGAAATCTCAATCGAAGACTCTATCCTGTCCATCCTGTCATCCTGTCCAACCCACCAATCCCGTGATCCTGTCCCTGCTTCACTTGCCGATGCAGAAGCGCTGAAAGATGCGGTCCAACACGTCTTCGGCGCAGACTGTGCCCATCACCCGACCCAATGCCTCCAACGCGGCGTGCAGCTCAGCAGCCACCAGCTCCTCGGCGTCCGACTCACTGGCCAGCGCGCGGGCACGCTCCAGACATTCTCCAGCCACACGCAGCGACTCGGCACAGCGCACCGCGGTGGCCGGCACCACGTCGCCGGCTTCCGCGTCTTGTGCGCGCAACAGTTGTGCGAGTGCCTCGCGCAACCGGTCGAGCCCCGCGCCGGTCACGCTGCTGGTCTCAACCGCTGGGCCTGAGTAGTCGGCTCGCCGCGGGGCATCGGTCTTGGTCAACACTACGATCCGCCGCGGATCAGGGCGGGCCAGCACCCCGCGCTCCCAGCCGTCCAGCCGCCGGGTGGCATCGAGGCAGAGCAGTTGCACGTCCGCGGTCTGCGCCTGTCGGGCCGCGGCTGACTGGGCCGCAAGTTCAATCAGAGACTGTCCGAAAACACAGTTTGGGTGGCCGTGGCTGGGCCGAAGCGAAGCCACGGACCGATTCTCCGGGGTTTCGCCGCGCTCCAACCCCAGCCACCCAGGATGCACGCCGGTTTTCGGATAGTCGCTTAGCGGGTCGGCCGCGGCCCCGGCCGTGTCCACGAGCAGGCAATTCACGCCGCCCAGGTGCAATTCGGCTCTCAGGTAGTCGCGCGTGGTGCCGGGCACGGCCGAGACCAATGCGCCGGCCGCGTCGGCCAGCACGTTGAACAGGCTGCTCTTGCCCACGTTGGGGCGGCCCAGCAGGACCACCCGTACCTCTTCGATCGTCTCGGCCCGGGAGGCCATCTGCCGGGCCATCTCGGAGACCGCGGCCGCGGCGACAGCAAGCCGATGATCCAGCTCTTCGGGCGTGATGAAGGCAATGTCTTCGTCCGCAAAATCAAAGCCGGCTTCCAAGTGGGCCAAAAGCTCAATCAGCTCTTCGCGCAGCCGCCCCAAAGGACCGCCCAGGCCGCCGGCAAGCTGCTCCAAGGCCGCGCGGAACTGCCGGTCGTCCGCGGCGTCGATCACGCCGAGCACGGCCTCGGCCTGCGTCAGGTCAATCCTGCCGGCCAGGAAGGCCCGCAGCGTGAATTCCCCCGGCTCTGCCAGCCGCGCCCCCCGCGCACACAGCGTGCGCAAAACCGCCTCGAGCACGGGCGCAGAACCCATGGTGTGAATCTCGGCCACCTCCTGGCCCGTGTAGCTGCGCCCTTCGGGCCAGAGATAGACCTCGCAAGGCACGGGCGCGCGAAAGGCATGCGCGCGGAATTGTGCGGATACGACCCGCGGTTGAGCAAGCGGCGCCAGCCGGGCGAAGTCCGTGCCCGCACAGCACGCTTGCAGGCAACGAGGCACATCCGGACCGCTTAAGCGCACGATGCCGCGCGCACCGCGGCCGGGCGGCGAGCTTACCGCAGCGATCGTATCTTCCACGCGGTCCATCGTAGCGAAGCTCGCCTGGAGGGCCACGCTCCGTCGTGGCCGCCAAAGCCTGTTTGCGCGTGCGTGCAAAGCACGCACCCTACGGGCTGGAGGGCCACGCTCCGTCGTGGCCGCCAAAGCCTGTTTGCGCGTGCGTGCAAA
>CAYXPN010000256.1:0-6484 GCA_964467075.1 uncultured Planctomycetaceae bacterium | reverse complement strand
GCACGCACCCTACGGGCTGCTTGCTTGCGCGTGCGTGCAAAGCACGCACCCTACGGGCTGGGCGTGCCACCCGATCCGCTCTGCGCGTGCCACCCGACCGGCACAGGCCGCGCAAGGCAAGTCTCGTTCCTCGCTGGCGAGATCAGCGCTTGCGCGGTTTCTTGGTCTTCTTGGGCGAACCGGCGCCGTCGCCGCCGCGCGACCCGTCGCCCTTGAGCAGACGCTGCAACAACGGTCGCGACTCGGCCTCGGAATTGGGCTTGGTTGCTTTGGCCTCGGCCTTGGCATCGGCTCGGGTTCGGGCGGCCGAAGCCGAATCGTCGGGGGGAGTGGGCTTGGGCAGCAGCTTGCGTTCGGCCACACCCCACAGGCTCGAGGCGATGAAGTAGAGACACAGCCCGCTGGCCACCTTGAAAAACAGCACACCCATGAAAAGCATCATCCACTGCATGATCTTCTGCTGCATGGCGGCCTGCTCGTCGGCCGGCGGCGGCATGAACATCTTCTGCTGCCAGATGAACAGGACCACGGTGAGTATGGGCAGCAGGTTGAAATAGGGTCCCAGGCCGAAGATTCCCTGGCCGCTGCTGACCAACGGCGGCATGAACCAGCTCCAGTCGTAGAGCATGTCCGGCGCAGCCAGATTGGAACACCAGCGGATGCTCTCGGTCAACAGCGGGGCCTGGCGCAGCTCCACGTCGACCATCAAGGCCCGATACAGCGCGATGAAGATGGGTAACTGGATGAACATCACCAGGCAGCCGCCCAGCGGATTGTAGTTGTGTTTGCGGAACAGCTCCTGCTGGGCCTTGGTGCGGGCCTGCAGGTCGTTCTTGTGTTTCTGCTGGATGCGGCGGATTTCCGGCTGCAGCTCCTGCATCTTCTGGGCATTGAGTGCCATTTTCCGCCCCAGCGGAAACATGCAGCCGCGCACCAGCACGGTCAGCAGCACGATCGCCAGGCCGTAGTTGTGCACCACGGCATAGAAGATATGGAGGATGTGGACCAGGGGCACGGCGAACCAGGCGAAGATCGGCCAGCCGTAATAGACCACCTCCTGCAAGCCGTAGGCCGCCAGCAGCTTGGGCTTCTTCGGACCGGCGAACACCAGGTAACGCTGGCCCCAGCGCTCCTCCGGCGCCAGCTTGTGCGCCTTGCTGATCAGGCGGCACGAAGTGTCGGTCAGGTGCGGACGGTCCTCGGGCACCGTACTGACTCGCAGCGGATGGCTCAGCGCCAGCCAGATTTCCTGCGGGTCCTTCTTCTGCGGCAGAAGGACTACCGAGAAATACTGCGCATCGACCCCCATGTAGGTCAGTGGCTCGTCGCGATAAGGTTTCTCCACGTCACCCTCGGCGATCGCCCGACAGTTGATCATCGACGGCGTGCGCCCCCCGAACGAAACCACCACGTCCCTCAAGCCCCCTCCGCCCCAGGAACGGCTGACCTTGTTCGCATACCAATGGCCCTCGGTCGGCAGGCCCGTGGGCCCGTCGAGCTGGTAGGCCACCTCGTGCGCCTTTTCGTCGCGGTTGTGGATTTCGATCTCCAGCCCCAGGTGATACGCCGAAAAGGTACCGTCCTCTTCCTTTTCTTCGGGCACACGCTCCAAGTGGTAGCGCTTGACGATCTCCAGCCCCACCGCGGGCAGCACGCGCCGGAACACCGCCTTTTGCTCGTCGGCCGAGACCAGCTCCCAGTTGGCCTCCCACAGGCGCACGCCTTTGAGCTCCTCGCCCACCTGGACCGTATCTTCGCTGGGCTTCAGCTCCTCGTCGTCCAGCTTGGCCAGCGTCATCCGGAACGAAAACGGGTCGTCGCCCTCGGGCCGAGTCACCTCCAGCGGTCGTCGGGCAAGCGTCACCGGCAGTTGCAGCTCGGCGCCGTCGCGCAGCACCCGCAAGGTGACCACGTCGCCGGGGTCCGTCCGGTCCAAGACTTCGCGCAACGGGGTCCAGCCGGTCACCTCGTGCCCGTCCACCCCGCGGATCAAGTCCCCCGGCTTCAGACCCGCCTTGTGCGCCGGCGTGCCCTGGCCGACCACGTCCACCTTGCACCCGGCTCCTTCGACCTTCGGGTCGATCACCAGGTGGCCCAGATAGCCGCTGCGATCGTCCAGATCGCGGTAGCGCGGGCTGCTCAACTCCATGCGCGCCACCGCGGCCCCGCGCGTGCTGAGCGTGACCAGCATCCGGTAGGGATCGGCCGGATCGACCGAACCCAGCGTGATCCACTGCTCGGGAAGTTGTGGCTCGGGCGGTATTTCGGGTGCGGGTGCCTCCTGGTCGGGTTCGGCGGGCTGTGGCTCGCCACCGGGCCCGGGGCCCTCGCCCGGTGCTTGGGCCGTTTGTGCGGGCGACTCGCTTCCGGGAACTCCGCCAGCCGGCGGCTCGCCGCCGGGCTGGCCGGGTTGCCCGGCCTGCGCACCCTCAGGCCCCTGGCCCTGTTCGGGTTCGCCGCCTGGACCGCCTGCCGCCTGGTCCGGGCCTTCCTGGCCGGGTTGGCCGGCCGGGCCTGCGCCGGGGCCTTGGGGGCCGAACTGGCGCAGCACCGCCGAGTAGCCCACCAGGATGGCCACGGAAAGCACCACAAACAGCAGGAAACGTCGTTCCATGAGCGATTACCGGCTCGTTTCTCGGGGGGCTGCCCGGCCGGCTGGCGAGCCCAGCCGGAGCGGCGCATGCACGGTCGCGTTCACAGCCTCAGCCGCAAAGGTCCATTCTCCCCTGCCCGGGCAATCTTGGAAAGACCGGCAGATTGTCTGCGCCCGGCCGCGGGTCTTCCTCCCCCTGGGCCGGGCAGCCAAAGGGGACAGGCACATCTTTCGCTGGGTGGCACGCCCCGGAGCGCAAGCGACGGGCGTGGTTGCGCTCCGTCCAGTGCAGCCCCTCGGTCGGGGCGACGCATGCGTCGCCCCGACGGGCGCTGAAAGCGGACAGGCACATTCTCCGGCCCACGGTTTACCGTGCGTACAGCGCTTTGCGGCCGAAAAAATGAGCCAGTCCCTTTCCTGCTCGCCAGCAGCGCTTTGTAGCTGCAAAATGGACCGGTCCCCAGAGACGACGGAGCAGGCGGTTCGTGCGGACAGCGGCCTCTCAGCGCCCGTCGCGCAACCGGTCGCCGAGAAAATTGTCCAGGTCCTGAATCTGATAGATTTTCTGGATGGTCTGCTCGACCGGATACTCCACTCGCCGGAACTGGACCTGGTTGTCCTCCAGGATCACGTAGCAGGCCCGAGCGTCTCCGTCCCGAGGCTGGCCTACCGAGCCCACGTTGATCATCACTTTCTGATCACCGAGCTGGAACTGGTGGTCGATGTCTTCCGGGCTGTGGAAGCTGCAATCCTCGGTGAACACGCCGGGCACATGGGTGTGGCCCTGGAAGGCATAGTGAGGAATCAGCGAGAAGATTTTCTCGAGCTTGCGGCGATTGTAGATATCTTCGGGGAATACGTATTCGTTGAGCGGATTGCGTGCGGAGCCATGGACGAACAGGAAGTCGTCTTCCTGATGGTTGCGCGGCAGTTCGCCGAGGAAGTCCCAGCGCCGATGGCTCTGCGCGCCGCCCCCGGCCCCGTTTTCCAGCTCGCGGCGGGTCCAGAAGATCGCCCGCTCCGCCCCTGCGTTGAAGCCCTCCGGATCGAACAAGGCCCCCTGGTCGTGATTGCCCAGCAGGCATACGCGGCAGGACATCAACCGGTCGATCACCTCGCAGGGATTGGGCCCGTAGCCCACCAGGTCGCCCAGACAGTAGATTTCCTTGATCCCCTGCCCGCGGATGTCGGCCAGCACGGCCTCCAGGGCCTCGACGTTACTGTGGATGTCGCTCAGAAGCGCTCGTTTCACGATCAGACGCCTGCGGCATACATCCGCGACGTGCTCGGATGGACGCGGATAAGGTTGGGAACGTTGCCCGAGTAACTTGCAGCAATGTATTGTTACACGGTCTGGCGGTCAAGTCGAGCGGGGCTTGCGGACGGACTTTGAAATCGTCACTTTACGCATACGGCCTTTTTCGTCTGCCGGTGAGCGATCTCCAGGCCCCGGGCTTCCTGGTCCGGCCGGCCGCCCGGCGCCTACCTCGATTGGGTGAATCATCGTGCGAATCCTCGCCCTGGAGACTACCGTCCGGCCGGGGAGTGTGGCCGCAGCCGAAGGTTGTAACCCGTTGTGCCATTATGAGTTAAGCTCGCTTGAGCGCACCGCCCAATCCCTCTTGCCCGCGGTCAAACGCCTGCTCGTCCAGGTGGGCTGGCGACCGCGGGATGTCGACCTGGTGGCAGTGAGCATCGGGCCGGGCTCGTTCACTGGGCTGCGCTTGGGAGTGACCGCGGCCAAGCTTTTTGCCTACGGCGCGCAGGCGCACGTGCTGGGGATCGACACCTTGGAGACGATTGCCGCGGGAGTGCCCGAGCGGGTGGACCACTTGGCCGTGGCCGTCGATGCCCAGCGGGGTGAGGTGGTGTGCGTGGAAATGCGCCGGCAGTCGGACGGCTGGCTGGGCCCGGCGGGGCCCGAGCGATTGATCCCGGCCGACGAGTGGCTCGGCGGCCTGCCCCGGGGCATCTGGGTGGCCGGCCCGGTGCTGGCCAGACTGGCCGAGCGCTTGCCGGAGCACGTGCAGGTGGTCGACGCGCAGTGCTGGCAGCCGACGGCCGCGGCCGTAGCCCGACTGGCAGCGCGCGACTACCAGGCCGGGCGCCGCGACAACCTCTGGCGGCTCGTTCCCCGCTACTGGCGCCCCAGCGCCGCAGAAGAGAAACGGCCCGAGTGACGGGCTTACGAGTCGGGAAGCCCGTTTAACGGCTAGCCGAAGGCGTCGGTGCGATTCAAGGCGCCGGTGTGATGGACACAGTCGCCTGCGGCTCGCCGTTAAACGAGGCGCCGGGTGCCACTGCTGGCTTGTCCAGCAGTGCGCGTGTGGTGGTTGACACAGCCGCCGTGCGTTTCGGTCCGCGCTGGCTGGAATGGCTGCTCGGCGAACCTCCCTCGGCCCGGCAGCCCCTGCCGCTGGTTGCGCTGGTTCGTGCGCTGTGTCCGGCCGAGGTCGAAACGTGCGACGGCCTGCCAGCCACGCCTCAGAGCGCGTGGCTGGCCGAGCGTTTGCCCCTGGCGTCTGAGCCAAACGAAGGGAGTGCAAGGAGCAGCGTAGCCCGGGTGCCGCAGTAGGGTTCGCGTCCCGCGCGGGCGAGCCGGGTGCGGAGCCGAGAATCTCAGCGCCGCGGGGACTCCAGGAAGATGTTCCTTGACAGCCCCTTGTTTCTCGACGGAATTGTGGTAACCGTCCATGGACATTTGTTCCCCTGGCGAGGCAGGACGGGGCTTCACCATACGGAGAAAGATGATGCAGGCGCCCGGGCAAATCGGCGTGGAGGCTCTGGAGGAAATCGTGCGCAGGATCGTTTCCACCGCCAGGCCGAAAAGGATCATCCTTTTCGGGTCGGCCGCGCGTGGCACATTGGGGCCTCACAGCGACCTGGATTTCCTCGTCGTCGTGCCCGACGGCACGCACCGCCGGGAGACGAGCATGCGCATTTATCGCGCCTTGCTCGGTGTGGGCACGGCCGCGGACGTGGTCGTGGTTACAGAGAGCGACGTGTGCCAGTACGGTGAGAATTCCTCGCTGGTCATCTACCCGGCCCTGCGCGAAGGAAGGGAACTCTATCGTGCCGGCGAATGAACCGATACACGGCTCTGCGCAGCATTGGTTGTCTCGGGCGAGGGCCGACCTCAGCCTGGCCGGAGTATCCCTGCCACCCGGCGCGTTGTACGAAGACCTCTGTTTCCACGCCCAACAAGCCGCGGAAAAGGCGCTCAAAGCAGTATACGTCCAGCGGCGCTGGCCTTTTCCTGGGTTCCCACGCTCTGCGTGGGAACCCAGTTTTCCCGACGCTCCGCGTCGATTCGGACGACGCAGAGCGTCGCCGGCAGTGCGTTCCCACGCAGAGCGTGGGAACGAGGGACAAAAAAAGGGGCGAGGCACGCTGCCGTTGGGGCAGGCGTCCTCGCCCTTCAGGGTTGTCTAAAAGTCCCCGGCCGCTTACGAGCCGATCGGCGGCACGCGCGTGGCCATGGTGGGGATCTTGCTCAGGGGGATGGCCGTGCCCGCGAGCTGCCCAGACCTCGTGCTGCCCCGTCCACCTGCTAACCCCGGCTGGCAATTGCCCGCGGCGTCCGCACACCACGTCAATTGGCCATCAGGGCACTCGGTGGGCACATCGGCGCAGATGGTCGGCTCACCCACGCACTCGGTCTCCATCGGCGGACAGACCGTGGGCTCTCCAGCCGCCGTGCTGCAGATCGTCGCCTCCGGCGGACATTCCGTTTCCACTGCCGGACAGACCGTCTGCTCCGGGCAGATGGTCGGCTCGAAGAAGCACTCCGTGGCCACGTGCGGGCACTCCGTCACCTGCTGCCGACACTCCGTGGGCTCCTCCGGGCAGACCGTGGGCTCCGGGCAGATGGTCGGCTCGTGGACGCAAACC
>CAYXPN010000255.1:0-8451 GCA_964467075.1 uncultured Planctomycetaceae bacterium | reverse complement strand
GCCATAGAGCGAGATGCCGTGGTGGCCGGCGTATGCGCCCGAGCTTGAGAGGCGCTCGGGATCAGCCTGCAAGCGGATTCTCTTGAGCATGCAGAACGTGCCGCCGACGTATGGCCCGCTGTCGGCGTTGCGGATCACCAGATCGCTGAGCACGCAATGCGCTGCGCTGCGTGCGATCTCCACGGGATTGTAGCCCTTCTCGCGGAAGTGGCCCTGGTAGCGTTCGGGCGGGAACTCGAAGCAGAAGCCTTCCACGGCCACGTCGATCACCGAGGGCAGGAAACGCTCGACCGCGGGGCGCCAGCCAAGGCGCACGTCGAACCGAAGCGGCCGGTCGAGCGTGAGTGTGTCGCCCTCCACGGCCCGCACGCGAAACACCTGGCGAATCTTCCAGTTGTTCAGGCCCGAGATATTGCCCGGCTCGCCGCGATACAGGTAGTCGAGCAGTGATTTCTCGGCGTCGTCGAACAGCGTGAGCACGATCTCGTCGCCCACCCGAAACGCAGGCGACTCCAGTCGCAGGCGCTTTTCCCCGCGCACCGCCTCGGCGGCCACGCGCGCTGACACCTCTGAGCGCCGCTGGGGCCCGCCGATCGAGATCAGCCCGCCGGCCCACGACCAGCCCGTGGTCGGCTGTCCGCCGTCGGTGCGCGAAGGGCGCGGGTCGAGCTGTTCGCCGGGCCTGGTGAAGACGAGCGTGGTCTGCTCCGAGCCTGCGCCGCGCAGGACGAGATTCGAGACGTTGATCCGCAGGATGTCGCTCAACAGATATCGCCCGGGCGGCACGAGGACGATCTTTCCCCGGCCCGCGGCAATGGCCTTCTTGAACGCCGCGGTGTCGTCGGCCTGGTCGTTGCCCCGTGCCCCGAAATCGGCGACCGAGATCCGCTCGGCGGGCACTCGAAACGGCTCTTCGCCCCGACGATAGCCCGCCATGGAGAAATCGGGCAGGCGGCTCCGGGGTGTCCAGCGCTCGCCCGCGGCACCCCACAACTGTGAGTAGGTCTCCGCGGCTTGGGCGCGCGGGTGGCACGCGAGCGACCCTGCAAGGCAGAGCGCCGCCCCAAGCACGGCCGCGGTGAGCGACGCCACGATCGAAAAGGTTTCAGAACAACCTCCGGCGCGCAAAGCCGCGGGCAGGACGGGTGAGGGTGCGTTGCCGCGGGCTTGTGGCCCGAAGAGCAAAGGCAGGTCGAGCATGGCGGGAATCCTCCGTTTGGCTGGGGGGAATCGCACTGGCAGCCGCCTGGGTGGCGAATTGCACTGGCAGAGCCGATGGGACGGGGCGGGCCGCCTCGCCCAAAGCGACACGCCGACGGGGGCTGCTCCAATGTAGCCCCGAACCCCCACTGTGTGCAACAAACAGGCGGCAAGAGAGACGCTTGCAGACCGTGCCCGAAGCGCAGAGTGCCCTCACCCGGCCCGCTAAAGCGAGCCACCCTCACCTACCAATCGGAAGAGGGTTGAACTGCTGCACTGCCGGACAAGCCGGCAGTGGCACCCGGCGTGTGCTGGCAAAGCCAGTGGCACTCGGCGGCAGTGAAGAGAGCCGAGGACCCCGTCCGCTCTCCGTGCCCGAGGTTCAGAAGTCGTCTTCGTCCTCTTCGAACTTCAGGCCCATCATGGCATCGCAGGCCTCGTCGTACGACTCATAGGGTCCGGGATCGACCACCACTCCGCCGTGTCTCAGAGCCGTGTCTTCCAGGGAAACGCCGGGCTGGACCTCGACGATCGTCAGTCCGGCGTCGGTTTCGATGATGGCATAGCGCGGCATGGTGGTTCTCCGTCAGGCCGACCAGCGGAGGGCTGCGGCGTGTGCGATCCTCCCGAGAACCCGGCAACGGGTAACTTCCCCCGGGGTCCGAGGCATTCGGGCCTGATCCGCGGACCATTGACAGTGCAGGTATCCATACAGCCTATCCCGAGTTCGCTCGGCCGGAAAGCCCGTCTGGCAGGTCAAGTTGACCACCCGGGCGGCGGGCTGCCTGCCATTTTGACAGGCCCTACTTTGGAGCCCCGCGCAGGGCGCACCTTTCGGGGGTGAACGCGATCGCCGCAAGTGCCTGTCCAGCAAGGAGTTGCGTCGACAGGCCGCCCGCCGATCGCCGGCTCGTTCGGAGCGGGCGCTTGGCACGCCAGTTGCATTCCTTGCACCTACGGAAGGCCGCTGAAAGGCCGCCTGCCCGTGGCGGACAACCCGAGGCCGGCCGGTCGTCCGCTTCGACAGCGTGCGCCCGACCGGTCGGTGCTCGGCAGCCATCAATCGGTGGGTTAGGGACTACGCGCGCGCAGTGCATCCCGGCGCGCGCATGGTCCAGGGCAATGCATTGCGGGATGCAAACTCCCGATCAAAGGAGAACGGCGATGACCAAAGCCCTGACTCCGTGGCGTCCTGGTGGAGGACTCTCGCCTTGGGATATGCGATTTCCGCGTTGGCTGGAGGACTTCCGCCGGGAGATGGACGAGTTGTTCCAGAATTTTCTCGGCTCCGAACAGGGCGGCGAAGCGGCCGTCTTCGCTCCGCGCACCAATGTGGCGGAAACGGACAAAGCCTATGAAGTGACTGTGGACCTGCCGGGCATGAAGCCCGAGGAGTTCAACGTGGAGCTGAAAGACGGCCAGCTCTGGATCACCGGCGAGCGCAAACACGAGGCCGAAGAAAGGGGCAAGGCCTATCACCGGATCGAACGCGCCTACGGCCAGTTCCGGCGGGTGATCCCGCTGGATCAGAACGTCGATCCGGACAAGGTCGCGGCCGAATACAAGGACGGCGTGTTGCGCATCGAGGTGCCCAAGAGCGAGGCTGCGCAGCCGAAGAGAATCACCGTCCAGGCTTAGGACTTGTAAAGGAATTGTTTGCCGAATTCGATGCGCAGCCCCGGGTGGCCGGGGCTCTCAGCGAAGCGAAGCCCCGGGAAGTAATACTCTTACAAGTTCTTAGCTCCCCGTGTGGCGCCGTGTGCTGCCCTGCAAGGACGTGCCTGCTCAAAAGCGGCACGCGGCGCAACAAGCGACCGGCTCCGCTCGGGCTGTGGGCCCGGGCGGGGCCGTTTTTGTTTCAGGTTCATCCGGCGCAAGCGAAGGAAGTTCGCCGGAGCCAAAGGGCGGTTCGGCGGCGCCGGGGCCAGCCGCGCAATATGGGTGTTGGCTGCCTGGGGCGGCAGGGCCAAAGGGCGATTTCGCGCCGCCGGAGGCACGATTGGCCATCTGCGCCCGCGCAGGCTACAATCGGATAAGGCTGGTAGCCAAATCGAACCATAGCGTGGGTCGAGCCATCGCGAGACCCACCGGCAAATACCCAGGCGGCTGAAATGGTACCAAGTCACGAGAATCGCTCATGAATCCCACCCGTCGATGGTTTTCGTTGCCGGGGCCGGCCGCGGGCTTTTTGTTGGCCGGGCTCTTGGCCGCGGGTGTGTGGCCGGTCGCGGTTCGGGCCGAGGCGCCGCAGGTTGCACCCCCCGCGACGCCCTCGGCGGGATCTTCGGCTGCGCAGCAACCACGCCATCTGTCGCTCTTCGCGCTCGAGAGCGGCTTGCCGCTGCTGGTGGTGGACTATCCGTGGAAGGTCCACGCCAAGACCTCGATCGAGGTCTACCTGGTGCCGGCCGGCGCCGAGCCGCCCCGGCGCATCGAACCGTTCCTGTTTCGCCACCGGTTCTTCCACGGCGGCGTGCTGGTGGCGGCCTACGAATGTCTCGACGAGGCAGCCCGGGTGCCCACCAGCACCACGTTTACGCAAGACGAGACCGACTGGGAGATTCTCGGCGCAAGGAACGACTTGGGACGCCCCGCGGTTACCGTGCTCAGACGGTTCTCGGCCAAAGACCGCACCGCGGCCCGCGGCGAGCCCGGGGCCCTGGCCGTGTTTCTTTTCCTCGAACACTGGGCCGTAAGGGCCGACCGCCTCCACCTGGAGCTGCCCGAAAGCGACTTCGCCGGCCCCGGCACGCTGCACGTCTGGTTCCTGCGCGGCGAGAAGCCGCTTTGGAAAGAAACGCTTGCCTGGCCGGGGCGCAAGGCGCGCGGAGCAGGCGCCGCCGGCTCGTAGCCGCGGTCGCCAGACCGCGGACCGGCTCGTAGCGGACCGGCTCGTAGCCGCGGTCGCCAGACCGCGGACCCGTCCACGCTCTGGCGAGCGTGGCTACGACTGACGTTCCACGCTCTGGCGAGCGTGGCTACCATGCCCGGCCCTACTGCCTGCTCTTCGGCCGGCAGTAGCTAAGCGCCAACAGCGCATAGCCCGTGACCAGGTTCGGATCGCCCTCGAGCCAGCGGTCGTTCTCGTTGATCCACGAGCCATCGGCCCGCTGGAGCTGCGCCAGATGCCCGGCCAACTCGCGCCGCCAGTCGTGCTCGCCTCCCTGGGCGTCTTCGAACACGTCCGCGCCCACCGCGTCCAGGGCCTTGGCAAACACGTGGTAGTAGTAGTAGAGGCCCGCGTCGCCCATGCCCGGGTTGGTGCCGAGGTCGTAGTGCTTGCGAATCCACTCCACCGCGGCCTTCACTCGCGGGTCGTCCTGGTCCACGCCCGCGTAGAGCATGCTCTTCAGCCCCGCGTAGGTCATCGACCCATAGCTGCGCAGCCCGCCGGCGGGTGTTTCGCCGGCTTGGCTCTGGCCGCCCGCGGCGCAGGTGTAGTACATGCCGCCGTCGGGGTTCTTGGGCGCAAAGGGCGTGATGTTGTGCTCGGTCTCCAGGTTCTGGCAGCGGGAGACGAACACCAGGGCCCGCTGCAAGGCCTCGTCTTCGGGCCCGCGGCCGCAGGCCCTCAAGGCGTCGATGAAGAACGAGGTGTTGCTCAGGTCGGGCCGCTTGTGTCGGCCGTAGCCGGCACCGCCGTAGCTGAAGTCCGTCGGATCGCTGCCCTCGCCTTCGTCCCACTGGAGTCCTTTAATGAACGCCTCGGCGCGGGCGATCAGCCGATCGTAGCGCCCGTCGCGGTTGGCTTCCGCAAAGCAGACAATGGCCACACAGGTCTCGTAGTTGCGGTAGAAGGTGCCGGGCATGTACACGCCGCCGTCGGGCTGCACGCGGGCTTCGAGCCACTTGAGTGCCTTGGCCACGGCCGGGTCATTGACCGAGCGGCCGTGGCGCAACAGGGCCGTGGTCACCAGCGAGGTCACGCCCGTGCCCGCCTGGCTGCTGAACGAGCCGTCCTCGGCCTGGCCGCGTGCGGTCAGGTAGCGCACAGCGCGGTCCACCGTTTGGGCATAAGTCTGTGGATCGGGCCCCACGCTGGTGGCGGCGGGTTCGTCGGCCAGGGTATGCGCGCCAAGCAGTGCAAGCACCGGCAGAGCGGCGCACAGGAGCACTGCGGCGATGGGCACCCCGCGGCCCAATCGCACGGCCCGGCCGGGCTTTGACGCGGCGTACAGACCGCCTGGCTGCAGCCGCTTGCTCGATGCAATGCTCGGAACACGAATCCGCCCGCTTTCGGAAACGCTTCTCATGGCAATTGGCATGGCAACACCATCTCGCAGGAGTTCAGAAGAAAGGTAAAAGGTAAGTTGGCCAGTTTCAAACCGGTGACGGGCCGCTCCATTCGCGTGAAGGGTCAACCAAATTGTATGTCGGTGCGCATCGGCAGGCCGGGTACGGGAAACGGCAATTTGCCCCAAAGACTTGCGGCGGCAGACCTACTCTGGTCTCCGCCTAATTGGGGGTGCCGCACCCGCTGTTGCGCTGGCCCACCGGCCAATCCGCGCGCCGGCGCAGACATTCCCCGCTGAGCGACGGTGCAACTCCCGTGCCGCCATCGCCACAGCCCGCAGCCGAACGCCGCAAGCCTCGAATGTATAAGGAGTTGCGCGATTTGGACGCGACGCGCTGGCGCGGCAGGTTCGCGGCCGGCACTGTCGGATTTGCCGGCGCGCACGTCGGCCCAGGCGACTTCCCGCGACCCGCGGCATCCCGCCAGCCCCGCGGGCATCCACTGCCTGTTTTAGGGGACGCAAGCGCAAGACGGCCTCGGCGTCGCCCCTTTTTCGTGCTTTCGTTCTTTCGCGTTTTCGCGATCTTCGTCCTTGCCGGGTGACTCAGGGCGTGCCCTCCGGTCCCGCCATGGCGCGCAGTGTGCGCTCGGCGTCGAACCGCCAGCGGCCTTCCCGCCGGGACCAAATCTGGGTCTGCACAAACTCCACCCTGGCCGCCAGCTTGATTCTCAAACGAACCACGGCCGAGTCCTCGCCGCGATCGACCTGGAGGATGGACACTTGCGGGGCAGGTGCGTCGCCGCGATCCGCGGAACCGTCGCCTCTCGGCCCGGTTCCAACCAGCGTGAGCCACGTCTGGAACGCCTGCTGCTGGTTGGGCAGGAGCACGGGACCCGCTTCCTGGGCCCGGCCCGCCAGCCAAAGCTCGGCCAGGGCTACTGCGCGGCGCTCGGGCGCCGCGTCGGCCTGTTGGGCGAGTGAGTTGCCCAAAGCAAGCCATCGCTGCCCGACCGCCAGCGCCAGCGCTGCCACGGCGACCAGCAGGCAGCCGATCGCCGCGCGCTTGAAGCACCGTGCCCATCGAGCTTTACGGCGCGTTGCGCCGGACACGTCGGAAGCAATCGCAGCGCAGGCCCGTGCCGCGGCCCGCGATTCCGCCAGCTCTTTCTCGCTGAGAAAGCCGCCGTCGCTTTGGCGATAGAAATGTTCGCGGCAGCTCGGGCAGCGCACCTCTCGCGTCGAAAGCGGCTCGGGCAACAGTGCCGCGGCGCCGCAGCGCGGGCAGCGGAAACGGAGCTTGGCCACGGTGGCCAGCGATTGTACTTGGCCGCGCGCGTCGACCCAAAAACCCCCGCCGCAGGCCGGACATCTCATGCCCTTTGGCAAGCGCTCCCAATAGACCCAGCCCGGGGTGCCGCAGTCGGGACACGCGAAACGGGCCTTCAAATCGCCGCCGCAGCGCCGCCGGCGGGTCCCGGGGCCGGAACGACTCGCGACAGACGGTGGTTCAGCCATGGGGAGAAGACACTCTGTAGCCACCGAAAGCCAGACGGTGGACGAGTCTTTGCTTGCGAAACCTCGCCGGGTGCCCATCCACGCTCTGGCGAGCGTGGCTACGACTGACGTTCCACGCTCTGGCGAGCGTGGCTACGACGGCAGACGCGCCTTAGCACGCCGGCCCAGACCGCTCAGCTTCGATTCGGGTCGCAGGGCGGCGCCTGGCGGTCGATGCCCTTTCCGCTGAACCTGGCGTTGGTGCGCCCGTTGCGGTTAAACGACCCGTCGAGGTTGACCGAATAGCCCAACTGCTCCGGAGTGAGCGATTCGACGTGTCCGTCGAGGAACGCCACGTTTACCCGGCCCGCGTGCCTGGGTTCGACCGGGCACATGCGCGAGGCCGCGGTACACTCGCTGGGTCCGTAGTGGGCATTGCTGAAGTCCACGCCGTCGGGCGTATAGGAGCGCGGCGGGTCGAGCGTGTAGCCGTGGTTGCCCAGCGCGTCCATGAGCCGCTCGCTGCCTGCATAGGGCAGGCGATCCTGCGCGGGTAGCTCGCCGGCCGAGCCCATCGAGTCGGCAAAAGCCACGGTGCGGTGGGAAGCGGTGATGCTGGTCATGCTCACCGGAAAATTGGCGTAGCGCGGCATTCCGGGGGTGGTGGTGGGATTGTCGAAGTATTTTGCGCGCGAGTTGCCCAGGAACTGGTAATTGTAGCCGTAACCCAAATTGCGCACGGTGCGCCGCTCCGGGGCGTCGGGACACAGCAGGATTTTGTTGTCCACCTGGAGCCACTGGTCGTCGGTGCTGCCGACGGCCAGTTGCACCTCGCGCACGTGGTCCAGATCGAACGTGTTCTCCCAATACGGCGACAGCAACGTGGGCCAGCGCGGCTTGGTGATCATCACCCCGTCCGACTCGTCGCCCACCCAGACGGTCACCGGCACCGCGGCGTCGGGCCACTTGTGCGGCGGCAACTGGCCGTCGTGGTGTTGGGCATACCGGGTGGTTGCCAGCATGATCTGGCGCAGGTTGCTCTGGCACTGGAGCGAACGGACCGATTCCCGGGCCCCCTGGACCGCGGGCACCAGCAGCGTCACCAGCACGGTAATCAGCCCAATCACCACCAGCAGCTCGACCAGTGTGAAACCTCCGCCGCGGCGCGATCGGCGCCCACGGCACCGCAATTCGGTAAACGTTGTTCTCATCGTTCTCATCGGCTTTTCCTTTTCTGTAACACTTCAGCCGTCCGAAGCTGGGACTGCCGAAAGTAGTGAGCGGCTGATCGAGCAAATCGTAACTCTTCAGCCATCTGGAGACTCAGCGCTGCGCTTGAGTGTGTGTGGTATCGCGCCCTTTCAGGGCTTGCGGCCCGAGCGCCGGCCAACCACCCAGGGCTTCGCTAAAGCTCGCCCTGGGCTTTCGTATGCGGCCCTTTCAGGGCCGAGTGATCCGGGGCCCCTCATCCTGCGATCCTGCGATCCTGCGATCCTGTCATGCTGCGATCCTGCGATCCTGC
>CAYXPN010000254.1:0-8519 GCA_964467075.1 uncultured Planctomycetaceae bacterium | reverse complement strand
CCGGTTGACAACCACACACTCATAGATGGGTCAAGCCGCAGGCGCAGACCCACCAAGAAAGCCTTGTCGGTGGGGCTGGCTTTCGCTCGACCCGCCCTACAGCCCCGCCAGAGCTTTGGCCGACAGCCAGCGCGGCTGCTGGGGGGATGATGCGGCTTCGGGGGGTTGGTGCGCCGGTCTCACATGCGGTACACTGCTTGCTTGTCACAGACACGCAGGCTTGAACAAGCCGTCTTCCGCAGACCCATGGGGAGTGAAAAGGGATGACAACCTGCGAGCCGTGGGGTTGATCCCCACGGGGGCCAAGGCCGCAGCCGCTGGGGCTCGTTACCGCTCGATCCACCCTACAATCTATTCCTCGAAGGAACCACCCAATGCCCGCTGATTCCCCGGCCGAGAACGCCGGCCCGCTGCTGCCGCCCGGCCAGCCCGTTGATCCGGCCGCCCTGGTCGATTATCAGGCCGGGGCTGTTGTCAGCCGCGCGCTGGTGCAGAAGCCCGCGGCCACGATCACGCTGTTTGCCTTCGACCGGGGGCAGCACCTCAGCGAGCACACCTCTCCCTACGATGCGCTGCTTTGGGTGCTCGAGGGCGTCGCCGAGATCGAATTGGCCGGAGAGCCCACGCAGGTGGCCGCGGGTCAGATGATCCGCCTGCCGGCCGAGGTGCCCCACGCAGTGCGTGCGCGCGAGCGATTCAAGCTGCTGCTGGTGATGGTGCGCTCGTAGGACACCCACCCGCCCGCCTGCCGCTGCTTGGCCGCCAGCGGCCGGCGCGTGTGCCACTGCTTGCCCAACGGGCAAGCAGTGCCGGGCGCGCAAGCAAGCCGATGAGTCTTCGCTCAGGCTCGACCTACCTCACAGGCTTGCAGCCCTACAGAAGAGTATCGCGAAAACGCCAAAGGACGAAAGCGCGAAAAAGGCGCGGCGCCGGCCGGCGGGCATTCACCGTGCTATTGACTGTTTCGCGTTTTCGCTCTTTCGTGCCTTTGGTGATCGAAATGGCAAGAGATGCAGGGCGAGTCAAGCCGTTTTGCGCAGACCCGCCTACGAGCTTGCCGGTGGGTCTCGCTCCCGCGCGACCCACCGTACAAGCTGCCGGTTGAGCGTAGGCGCACGGCCCAAGCTCGCCGCCTGCGGCCGGCCTAGATGATGCCGCCGTGCGTGCGATAAGGCGTTTCGTGATCGGGCTGGTCGAGCATCCAGGCCCGCTCCCATTCGTCCAAGAGCAGGCGCAGGTTCTCCGATGTGAACATCAACTGCTGGGTCCGTCGCACCGGGTCGCCCGAGTAGGCCGGCACGATGCAGCCCGCGTTGGCTCCCAGCAACATCCCCAGCGCCAAGGCAACAAGCAGCTTGCGCATCAGCGATTCCTCCACGTCTGAGGCAGTCGGCAAGCTCGGCGATCTTCCGCGGCCGCGGGGATAAGGGGCAGGACAAACGCCGCCCGCAAGACAAAGAACCCTAGTAGCCCGACACACGTGAAGTGTCGAGTCGGGTGCCACTGCTGGCTTGTCCAGCAGTGCCGGATACACGGTTGGGCAAGCCAACCGTGGCACCCCACAGTTTAGCCGTGTCGCACGACTAGCCCGCGCTTTAGGGCTGCTGCCGGGGGCGATGGCCCCCCGGGTGGGCGAGCGATGCTGCCGGCAGGGCCGGAACCCGGGGTGGGCGGGGCCGGAAGGGGTCAGGAATCGGCCGGCTCAGAGCTGTAACCTTTTGAGCCTGCTGAACTTGTGGAGACCGGCTGGGCGCTGGGACGATTGTCCAGTGCCTTGGCCCGGGCCGCGCGCTGGGCCGCTTGTTGGCGGCGTTCCAGCTCTCGCACCCGCTGCTCCATGACCTTGCCGGGCTTGAAGGTGACCACGAGTTTCTCGTCCACAAAGACGCTTTTGCCGGTTTTGGGATTTCGGGCCTTGCGCGACTGGCGGCGTTTGACCCTGAACACGCCGAAGTTCCGCAGCTCGATCCGTCCGTCGGCCACCAGCGTTTCGATGATCGCATCGAACGTCTTCTGGACGATCTCCTTGGTCTGCAGTTGGGTCAGGCCAATCTGCTCGGAGATGGTCCGGACGATGTCTTTCTTGGTCACGGCTGGATTCTCCTGTCCGACGTGGCTTTCCGTGGCCGGAAATGGCCCGGATCCAGCAGGCCGGTCACGCTCCAAGTGTAGATGCCGCAAAGATTAGAGTCAAGCTCAATCGCCTCGGGCGGCACCCGGGACCCGGAGCCCGGCGGCCCCAACCGCCCCGAAAGGGCCGGTTGCGGAAAGAGGCCGAAGCAAGCCGTAACTGCCTATTTTCAAAGAACTTAGCCACTCGGGAGGGGTGCGGCAAGGGGCCCGAAAGACGTAAGTCTTTGTCTGACAAGGCCTTGCAGCGATTTCTGGCCACTCCGCTCGCAGCCATGCCAAGGCGCCACGCTCAGCCCGATGCCCCGGCACCGCGCTCAGCGCGATCCCAAGGCACCGCGCTGGCCGGACCCGCCCGGGGCCCGGCGCAGTGGCGCAGCGCCACCTCCGTAGGGGCTCGGGAGGTGTTATCGGCTGCGCAACCGGCAAACTTCAGCTTACCGGGAGATTTCCCACAGCCCGCACGACCGGCACCCCGCGGTGTGCCACTGCTTGCCCGGCGGGCAAGCAGTGCCGGCAGCGGCGTGCAGCGTCCCAAGTTGCGGGTGGCTTGATCTCCGGCGCCGGGACCACCATAATCCAGGGGTGCTTCTCAGCCTTCAACCGGCCATCGGCCGTGAGAACCTGTAAACGATTTGTTTCCCCAATCGGAGGGCCAATGCGGGGTGGCCGGGGCTGAAACGAAGTGAAGCCCCGGGGAGGTAATACGTTTACGAGTTCTAAGCACAAGCACTCGGCAGTGCCGAGTGTCCAAGGGGTGGTCCCCAGATCGCCGCAGGTTCACCTTTTGCCACCACATCATCGACGCCCTGCCGCTGAAGAACCCGGACTCCCAGCGCGCCGAGATCGCCGGCTGCCACTGCCGGCTGGCGCGGCAATGCGCCATCCGGACGCGAAGAAGCACGGGGGGACAAGCCGCCGGTGGCCGCCGCGCGCCGGCAGCGGTCGATGAAGTCGAAAAAGTCGATGAAGTTGAAAATCACGGACGCCGCACAGCACGGCTCTATTTCCCCGTGGAGGTAGCATGAACAGACGATTGACAGCCATCATCCAACGTGAGGGTGATGGGTACGTGGCCTTGTGTCCAGAGTTGGACGTTGCCAGTCAAGGAGAGACGATCGAGTCTGCGCGCGAGAATCTTCGTGAGGCGCTGGAGCTGTTCTTCGAGTGCGCTTCGCCCGAGGAAGTTCAGCAGCGATGGGGAGACGAGGTTTTCGTAACGCAGCTTGAGGTGTCCCTTGGGTAAACTGCGCGTTGTCTCTGGGCGAGAAGCGTGTGCCATTCTCGAGCGGCACGGCTTTCGGCAAGTGCGCCGGCGAGGAGGTCACATCGTGATGCAGCGAGTGACCGAGGAAGGAACCACGACCGTGCCTATACCAGATCAACGAGAGCTTCGGGTGGGCACCTTGCGATCCATCATCAGGCAGTCCGGAATACCGCGCACCGTGTTCGAGAGTTGAACCGATCGAACCATGCGCCGGGTGCCGCTGCCGGCTGGCGCGGCAGTGCAAGAAGGAAAGTGATGAATCGGGCGAGGCCCGACGGTTCGTAGTGACCGTACTTGTACGGTCTTTATCAGCCCCGATGAATCGGGGCACTACGGACGACTGCGGGCGGCCGCTGCCGGCTTGGCCGACAATGTGAAACCCGGACGCACAGAAGGCGCGGGTGGACAAGCCGCGCGTGGCACCCGCGCGGGCACGATGCTTAGACCCTCACAACCACCGCTTGCTCCTCGATCTGCTCCAGCGGCACGAGCGGCCCCTGGTTCGCGCCCGGGCAGCTCTCGGCCGTTTCGGCCCAGGCAGCGGGGCTGCGCAGATTCGAAGGCCAAAACGGCCAGGTGCGGCACTGGCGCGGGCGCGCCTGGTAGACCCGGCATCGCCGGCCGGGGCGGTCGTAGAGCACGCAGTCGCCGCCGGGCAGCTCGATGAGGCTCTTGCGCACGCCCACCCGGCGCACAAACCACGACTCGAAGCGCTCCACGCTCATCCCCAGCGCCTCGGCCATGGCCGCGATCTCCTGCTTGTTGACCCATACATAGCCCGGCGCCCCGGTGCAGCAATTGCCGCAGCCTATGCAGCGAAAGCGCAGTCCAGCGTGATACCAGGGCTCGCTGGCCGATGTGGCGGTTTTTTGCGAGGCGGCTGGTTGGGGCATGGGGCAGCGTCTCTGGGGCAGGGTCCAGCGGCAAGGCGCGCGTGCACGCAACGTACGCAAGGCCGCCGTTGATCCTATCACGTGGCCAGCCGTGCGCACAGGCCGGCGCAACGAGTGGGGCTGTCCACGCTCTGGCGAGCGTGGCTACTGGCGAGCGTGGCTACGAGGGCCCCTACGGCAGCGTGATCGGCCAGAGGTTCTCACCTTCCTTGCGCAGCACAAAGCTGCCACTGGCGGTGCGCCCCTCGGCCGTGGCAGTCACACGGTAGTCGCCCAGGAACCCGCGAAAGCCCGCGCTCCCCTGCCCGTCCGCGGCCAGGTCAAGCTGGGTCCACCACTTGCCCTTCACAAGCTTCATCAGCTCCTCGTAGGCCGGCTTGGGCGACATGTCGCGGCGCAGGAAACCGGCCGGCGCGCCCTGCCAGGCGCCGTTGTCCGAGAAGTCCCACCAGGTGATGGCCTCCACCGCGGGGTGCGAGAACAGCATGGTGTAGAAGCGGACCACCTCGCGGGCCTGCCGGGCCTCGCCTTCGGGCGTGGTGGCCCACGGCTGCGGCCGGTTCCATCCCTGCTGGCCCGAGATGATCGTGGTCTCGGTAAAGTGCAGCGGCACGCCGAAGCGGGCGAAGCGCTCGCAGACCTCCCAGATCTTCCCCGTCGGCCAGGCGCCGCCGTGCATGTGGCTCTGGATGCCGATCACGTCATAGAGCCGCCGCCCCTGGTCGTCCACAAGCTGTTCGATCACCCGTTCGTAGGCCGGGTCGGTCCGGTAGTCGTTGATCAGCAGAATGGCATCGGGATTGGCGCGACGGGCGTGGAGGAAGCACTGCCGGGCCAGCTCGACCTGGCCGACCTCCTGCCACATAGCGCTGTATTTCGGGGCCCGGCGGCGGATGAAGTCCTCGCGGTCGTAGTGGGTCACCTCGTTGATCACGTCCCAGCGGTCGATCAGCCCGGCGAAGCGTCCCACGCAATCGTCGATGCGCCCAAGCTGCAGGCGGAGGATTTCGTCGGTTTCCTCGGGCAGCCAGGCCGGATCGGCGTGGTTCCAGGCCAGCGGGTGGCCCTTGCAGACGATGCCCTGCTCTTTGCACCATCGGGCCACCTGTTCGGTATACTCGTGGTTGGGCTTGCCGCGCTGGCGCTCATAGCTGGCCCAGTAGAAGGGCAGCGTGGCATAGTTGAGCAAGGCGGCGTAGCGCTGGCGATAGGCTGCCTCGAGGTGCTCGTCGGGCAGGCGGCCCCAGCGGAAGATATTGCAGCCGAACAGGAAGGCATGGCGGGTCTGTTCGATTTTCAGGCTTGCGCCGGGCACCGGCCGGCCCTGGGCATCGACCACGACCACCACGGCGTCGGCCTGGCGGTGCTGCTCGATGCGCTCTTGGGCCGTGGCGAGCAACGGGTCTTCTGAAAGGTTCTCAGGGGGCTGGGCCCCCGCGGCCTGGAGAGCTGCACAGAAAAAGCTGACTCCCAGCGCCAGGGCCGTCAGCGGGGCCCAGCGGGCAAGGGACCGAACGGCCGCCGAGGTCGCACTTTTCATCGCGTGTTCTCCTTAGTTTCAATAGCGGTTCTCAACGCCGGGCAATGCGGGCCATAAGCTGTGCTCGCCGAGCAATACGGGCCACAAAACGCCCTGCTCGCCGGGCAATACGGGTTTCTTCCCTCTCGTTGCCGAGCAATAGGGGGGGCACGCACCCTCTCGTCGCCGGGCGAAACGGGATTGCCTTCTGCTTGCCGGGCGATATCCGGCTGCATGGCCTCTCGCGGCCCACGCGGCGGGCAAGCTTGGGCCCACCGCCGCCGGACATTATAATGTTCGCGGTGAGAGGACGCACCTTGCTCGGCGCAGATGTTTGAAATCCCTCGTGTCGGGAGGCAACGGCCATGAGATTGGATCGGCGGGGTCTGGGGGGCTGGTTGGCCGCGGGGCTGGCGGCCATGGGCGTGTGGGCAGGATTCTGTGCAGGCCAGGCCGCGGAAGCGCCCCCGGCGCAGGCTCCGGCGGACCCATCCGATTCCTACCAGCCCGGTCCGCTGCTCAGTAAGTTCCTCGAAGGCCCCATGGCCGGCGTGGAGGAGATCGTCTTTGCCGTGCGCATCCCGGGACACGACCACTGGTATGTGACCTTCGGCAACTATGCGTGCGACGACGGGCAGCCCGCCGACCGGGCGTTCAAAAAAGAGGACGGTGTGCTGTGGGGCTACGGCGAAGGCGCACGCTTGTGCCGTTTCAACCTGCGCACGGGCGAGCTGAAGGTCCTGCTCGATGATCCGCGCGGCGGCGTGCGCGATCCACAAGTCCACTACGACGGGCAGAAAATCCTCTTCTCCTATCGCCAGGGCGGCGAGCACACCTTTCATCTCTACGAGATCAACATCGACGGCACGGACCTGCGCCAACTGACCGACGGGCCGGACGACGACATCGAGCCGACCTATTGCCCCGACGGCAGCATCGTCTTCTGCTCGTCGCGCTGCCGGCGGTTTGTCAATTGCTGGTACACGCGCGTGGCCACGCTCTACCGCTGCGACGCCGACGGGCGTAACATCCGCATGCTCTCGAGCAACAACGACCACGACAACACGCCCTGGCTGTTGCCCGACGGGCGCGTGCTCTACATGCGCTGGGAATACGTGGATCGCAGCCAGGTCCACTTCCACCACCTCTGGACCATGAATCCGGATGGCACCGGCCAGATGGTCTTCTACGGCAACATGCACGGCGGCGTGGCCATGCTCGACGCCAAACCCATCCCCGGCAGCGACAAGGTGGTGGCCTCCTTCTCGCCGGGCCACGGGCGCCCGGAGCACATGGGCCACGTGACCGTGGTCGATCCCGGTCGCGGGCCCGACCATCTGCCGTCGGCCCGCAACGTCAGCCAGCGGCCCGACTGGCGCGACCCGTACGCGCTGAGCGAGGAGTGTTTCCTGGTGGCCAACCGCCGGGGCATCTTCGTGATGGACGGCCAGGGCCAGACCGAGCTGGTGTTCACTCTGCCCGAGGGCGACCGCCCCTTGGAATGCCACGAGCCGCGGCCGCTCAGGGCCCGCCAGCGCGAGCGCGTGATCGCGCCGCGCGTGGATCTGAGCCGGGCCACCGGCCGACTGGTGCTGGAAGACATTTATCACGGGCGCAAGATGCGCAGCGTCGAGCGCGATTCGATCAAGCGGCTGCTGGTCTTGCAGCAGTTGCCCAAGCCGGTCAATTTCTCGGGCGGCATGGAGCCGCTCACGATCGGCGGCACGTTCACCCTGGCCGAGATTCTGGGCAGCGTGCCCGTGGAGCCCGACGGCTCGGCGTATATGGAGGTGCCGGCGCTCAGGTCGCTGTTTTTCGTGGCGTTGGACGAAGAGGATCGCCCGGTCAAGCGCATGCACAGTTTTCTGGTGATGCAGCCGGGGGAGACCACCAGTTGCGTGGGCTGCCACGAGCAGCGTGTGCAGGCGCCGCACCCGGTGGCGGCCGACCTGCTGGCCATGCGCCGCGCGCCCAGTCCGGTGGAGCCGATCGGGGACGTGCCCGGCGTGCTCGACTTCCCGCGCGACATCCAGCCCATTCTCGACCGCCACTGCGTGGAGTGTCACCGCGCCGAGCGGCGAGAAGGGGGCGTGGACCTCACGGGCGACAAGACCGTCTCGTATACCATGAGCTACCGGACGCTCCGGAACCTCGAGCTGGTGTCCGACGGGCGCAATCGGACCTCGTCCAACTACGAACCCTATGCCATCGGCAGCGCGGCCAGCCCGCTGATGGACTATTTGGACGGGGAGCATTACGGGGCCAAGCTCAGCCCCCTGGAGCGTAAGACGGTGCGCCTGTGGATCGAGGCCAGCGCCGTGTATCCGGGCACTTATGCGGCGTTGGGTTGCGGCACTTATCCGGTGCGTTTGCCGCGGCAGGCGCTGATGGAGCGTTGCGGCGGGTGCCACGGCCGGACGGTCAACGACAAGTATGGGCAGCGCGAGGTGTGCGTATTTCGGGGCGGCAGCTCGGAGCGCCCCGTGTTGACTTGCAACCTTTCCCGGCCCGAGATGTCCACCCTGCTGCGTGCGCCGCTCGGGCGAGAGGCGGGCGGGCTGGAAGCCTGCGGCGAGGCGGTCTTCCGCGACAAGAGCGACCCGGTCTATCGCCAGATTCTGGCGGCGATCGAGGACGCCGCGGCCCGGCTGCAGGAGGGCAAGCGATTCGACATGCCGGGCTTAGATCGGAAGAGCGTCGTGTAGGGAAA
>CAYXPN010000253.1:0-8558 GCA_964467075.1 uncultured Planctomycetaceae bacterium | reverse complement strand
GCCGGCCACCTGCGAGCCCGCTACCTGTGCACCGGCCACCTGCAAGCCCGGGCTGCTGGCGCGGCTGAAGGCGCGTCGGGCCTGCAAGAAGGCGAGCTGCTGCGAGCCGGCCACTTGTGCTCCGGCCACCTGCGAGCCCGTCACCTGCGCACCGGCCACCTGCGAGCCCGCCACATGTGCACCGGCAACCTGCGAGCCGGCCACCTGCGAGCCCGCTACCTGTGCACCGGCCACCTGCAAGCCCGGGCTGCTGGCGCGGCTGAAGGCGCGTCGGGCCTGCAAGAAGGCGAGCTGCTGCGAGCCGGCCACTTGTGCTCCAGCCACTTGCGAGCCCGCCACTTGTGCACCGGCCACTTGCGAGCCTGCCACCTGCGCACCGGCCACCTGCGCACCGGTGACCTGCTGCCCGAAAAAGTGCCGGCCCAAGCGCTGCCGCCCGCGCACCTGCCGCCCCAAGTGCTGCGTGGTTGACTGCTGCGCCCCGGCCGCTATCGAGGGCGTGGGTGAGCCCGCTGTGGCTCCTGAGCCCGCTCCCGAGCCCTCGGCCCTGTAGTCGACCGGCCGCGGTCGTGCCGGCCTGAAGATCAGAACTGTTACCGAGCGGTCCGACGGTACGCCTTCGGGCCGCTCGTTTTGTGTCACCGTTCACGGGCCGCTGCCCGTTTTCGGGCCATTTCGCGTGGATAGTCGCCTTTCGCTCCGCGAAAGCAGCGCCACTTTCGCGGAGCGAAAGGCGACAATGACGGCCCGTGAACGGTGACCGTTTTGTTTTGCTGGTCCACGTTTCGCGTGATTGCCGTTTGCGCGGGGCCGAGCACAAGGTCCTTCTTCCCGCTGGGGACTTTGCGAGCTGGCCGCCGCAGCGACCCCTACACGCTCCCCAGCGAGCCGAAGACCACCCGGCCGCTCTTGATCGTCGCTCGGATGTGTAGCCCGGCGTCGGGGGCTTTCCCGGCTTGTTGCGGCAGGTCGAAGAGCACCAGCTCGGCCGGGGCACCGACTTCGAGTCGCCCAACAGGCAGGCCGAGCAATTCGGCCGGTCGTTGCGAGGCCATGGCCACGGCCTCGGCGAGCGTCACCTCCGCAAAGCGCATCACGTTGGCCACGCCCGTGCCGATCGGCGCGGTGGCGCCGGCCATCAGCTCGGCCTGTCCGGCCACGACCAGCCGGCCGTCGGCAAGCATCTCCACCTCGCCCAGCCCGCCCGCGTAGCGCCCCGGGGCCAGGCCCGCCTGTGCGACCAGGTCGCTTACGAGCAGACATCGGGCCGGCGTCTTGGCGCGCACAAAGGTCTTGACCACCTCGGGCGGCAGGTGGTGGCCGTCGCAGATCAGGCTGGCCCAGAGCCGGTCTTCGGCCAGTTGGACCCACAGGTAATTGACGTGCCGCGGCAGCAGCCGGTGGCACCCGTTTCCCAGGTGGGTGCTCAGGCGTGCGCCCGCGTCCACGGCCGCGCGAATCTGCACCACCGTGGCCGCGGTGTGGCCGATACCCACCACCACACCGGTTGCCGCCACCCGGCCGATCATCTTCGCGGCGCCTTTGTATTCCGGCGAGAGGGTCACCAGCCGAATGCGTCCCTCCGCGGCGTCCTGGAGGCGCTGGAACTCGTCGAAGTCGGGCTCGCGGCAATGGGCCCGCGGATGGGCCCCGCGCGGGCCGTCTTCGGCCGAGACATAGGGCCCTTCCAAGTGGATGCCCGCGATGCGCCGGGCCAGCTCCGGGTCGGTGCGGCAGGCCAAAGCGATCACCGAGGCCGCCTGGCGCAAGACGTCGAACGAGTGGGTCGTCAGCGTGGCCAGCCAGCGGGTCACGCCGAAACGGTCCATGGCCTGCGCTACCAGGCGCAGGTCGTCGACAGAGAATTCGGCCGAGGTGAATTCCCGGCCGCGGTAGCCGTTGACCTGGACGTCCACGAACCCCGGCGCGACAAGCGGCACGCTCTCGGCCGCTTGGGGCCCGAGGCCCTCCAACCCGGCCGGGTCGATACGCGCCAGTTGCCCGCGGGCCATCACGATGCGCACCGGCTGCTGGGTATCGTAGCGCCGCGCAAGGAAGCTCAGCTCGGCCATGCGTCAGTTGCGTAAGGTGCGTGCTCGCGGGTTTCGGAGGGACGTGCTCCGTCACGTCCGTTGCGTGCGTTGCGTGTCGGCTGCCGGCCACGACGGAGCATGGCCCTCCATTGCAAGCAGGCCGGCCACGACGGAGCGTGGCCCTCCATTGCAGGCGAGACGCCTGCACCAGAGAGTCGGGCTGCCTCGCGTGCGTCAGTAGCTTAACCCGAATCCGCTCGACCAGACCATCACCCCGGGGCGTCCCGTGCCCGCCCAGCGCGAGGGATACCAGTAGTTGTTCGACGTCCAGCGGGGCGAGTAGTCGCTGTGATAGGGGTCGCTGTGGGCGTAGGGACGCGAGTTCGACATGCCGAACCATCGCATGGCCGCCAGGCGTCGTGCCCGCTGTTCGGCCTGGAACTCGGCCTTTCGGCGGACCGCCAGCTTGGGGTCCTGATACTGGTGCACGTACTGCTGGTAGAACCACATGTCTGGGGTGGGAGTGACCTCGCCGGGCGAAATAGCCGCGGAGACGTTGGCCGGCTGCTGGGCCGCGGCACTGCCGCAGAACGCCGCCAGGCCCGCCAGCCCCACCATCACACAACCCGCAATCCACAACCGCTGCATGGGAGTTCTCCTGTTCTTCTCAAGGCCGGGCGCACGAGTCCAATCACCCCGCGCGGTGGACCCACAGGTTGCACCACCATCGCGTCCGCATCGAGCACGCCATGATTTGGCTTCGGCCGAACGGACCGAGTTAGATTAGGCGGATTTTGCCGAAAATGCGGGCGCGGGCCTCTTCGGCTCGTTTAACGGCAAGCCGCAGGCGTCTGTGTCCATCAGGGCGGCGCCTTCGGCTTGCCGTTAGCCGGCGCCTTCGCCTAGCCGTTAGCCGACGCCTTCGGCTTGCCGTTAAACGAGTCGTTTCTGGCCGCCGGCCCGCTAGCCCAGTAGCATGAACCCGCCCAGGCCCTCAAGCCACCGGACCAGCCCCTCAGGCCACCGGACCGACCGGCACATCCAGATACGCGCGCCAGTCCCTGGCGTTATCGCCGGCCACCACGAGCACATACGCCAGGCCGTTCTCCTCCCAGGCCAGCGCACAATACCCGCCCGTGTTGCACTGCGGTTGCGAAGGCGGCATGGCCGGCAGATTGGCCACGCGCGACTCGAGCACATACAGCGTGGCCCGGGCCCGCCCGCGCAGCGCCAGGTCGAAGGCCACCCCACGATCCTCGCCCACCACGGCGTTGCGCCAGCGCGTGCCGGGCAGGGCCACCACCTGCCGGCTGAGCGGAAAGCCTTGCGGGGGCGCCACACGATCGACCCGCTCTCCTGTCGGCGTCTCAGTACGGAATTGAACCGCGGCGTCAGCGATTGCCGCATCGAGCAGTTGCGCCACGCTCGGCGGGCTCGTGCGCAAGAAACCGGCCACCAGCACAACCACCAGTGCCGCGGCCACCGTGGCCGCCGCGGTCGCCCCGCCGGCGGCCAGCCACCAGCGGCGCCGCACGCGCGGCGCAGGCCGAGCGGACACGGGGGCATCGTCGGCCGGCAGGGGCACGTGCGCTGATCCAAGGGCTGCTTGCCAAGCCGCGGCCGGCTGTTCGTCCGGTGCCTGGACGGACTCCTGCACGCTGGGTTCAGGTTCCGGCCAAGCTGCCGCACTCGGGCCGTCCGCTCCAGCGGGCCCTGTCCGGGCAACCGCGAGTCGCGCAAGAATCCGCCGGTCGAGCCCCTCGGGCACCGGCACGTCGCCAAATGCCTCGCCCACTGCGCGGTCGAGGCGCCCGAGCCGCTCGAACTGCTCGCGCAAGGCCGGATCGACGGCCAGCTCCGCGGCCAGGAAGGCCAGCCTGGGATCGGAAAGGTCCTCGCTCTCCGTCCGGCAGGCCTCCATGGCCTCGATCAGGCGCTCGTCGCGAATCGGCTCTTCACGCATGGGATCGGCGTCCTAACTGTGCGGGGCCGCGGCCGACCGCCCGGTACACGAACGGCTGGGCGACGGCTCCAGCAATCTCGCACGCAGATACGTCTTGGCCCGGGCCAGGCGACTCATCACCGTACCGATCGGCAAGTCCAGCTCGCCGGCGATCTCGCGATAGGAACGGCTCTCGAAGTAAAACATCGTCAGAATGATGCGCGAGTTGTCGGGCAATCGGTTCAGCGCCTGCTGCAGGCGCTGGCGGTCGATCTGGTCGCTGTGGGGCGCGTGGGCCGGAATCAGGTTCGCGTCCAGGGACACGTCGGCCATGGTCAGGGGCCGGCGCTGACGGCGCTCGCGCGACTTGAGGAAGCAGTTCCTGAGGATGCGAAACAGCCAGGCCCGGGCACAATCGGCTTGGCGCAGTTGCCCAAGTTTCTCCTGGGCGATCAGGAAGACCTCCTGGGTCAGGTCCTCGGCCTCCGGAACCGAACCGGTCAGCCGATAGGCATATCGGTAGACCGGCTGGTGAAAATCCGCCACCAGCCGGGCGATTTCCATGTGGTCGCGCTCCGCGGGCATACCTGCCCCCCTCCTCTGTAGAGGCATCAGGTATCCGATTTATTCCCTGGCTTCTAGACTACCCCGCTTGAGGGGAGTCTCCTGAACGGCCTTGCAGGAGGGAAAAGGTGACAGGCACCATTTGCCTTGTGGTTTCGCGTCGGCTGAGGGCACAACATCTGGTGCCCCAGGACCTTCACGACAGTGCCATTCGTGCCTGTCACCTTTTCCCGAATCCCACGACGTTATCTCCAAAATTGTAGTCTGTGGGGAATAAATGCCCAAGGGGCGGGATCGTAAGAGCAGGGAGGCAGGAATCGGTTCCTGCCACAGCCACTGTATGGCCCGATTGACTCGAAGGAGAGGGTGGCCAAATGAAGAAGCTTGGCATTCTGTTGGTACTGTTGAGCCTGGGCATGTTCGCCTGGGGTTGTGGCGGTGGTGACACGCCGGCCCCGCCCGAGCAGCCCGCGGCGGGCGAGACCGGCGAGACCGGCGAGACCGGCGAGACCGGCGAGACCGGCGAGACCGGTGAGACCGGCGAGACGGGTGAGACCGGTGAGACCGGCGGCTCCGGCACCTGAGCCACTCGGCGTGTGGCGCGTCCTATGCGGGTATTCCAGCGCCGCTGACCTGCTGCGTCTCTTGCACTTAGGGCAGGACGGCCGGGCAAGGAGTTGGGATACCCCATAGGGGCTCCGCGCAGGGGCTGCGCTGAGTGTGCGCCGCCATCTGGGACACAGAGACAAGAAGGGGGAGACGGCCTCCAAAAGGCTGCCTCCCCCTTTCTTCTTTCTTGCCAACACTTCAGCGGCCTGAAGCAGCAGTCTCGCGGCCACGACGGAGCGTGGCCCTCCATTGGTGCCACTGGAGGGACGCGCTCTGTCGCGTCCGCCGCGTCGCTTCAATAGGCTCAGTAGTTACCCGAATGACGCAATGACCAGCGAGCTAACGAGCGCTTCACGTGCGTCTTCGCGCTTTCGCGATCGGAATGCAAACGGCCTGCGTCTCGGGACGAGGTGCCTTCAAGCGGCCTGAACCCCGGGATGAATCGCCCTTGACACCGATCTGGCCGCGGCCACGTCCAGCGCGTACACTGGGAAAGGGCCGGCGCAGGCGCGGCGACGTGTATTGCCGGCGGAATGCCAATCCAAGGACGGCTATCCCCGGCGTAGTCGCGGGCTGAGGGGCGATGGGCACAAGAGACCAAGGAGCCAGGAGACCTGCCATGGCACAAGAGAGCAACACAACTCGGGCGGCGAGCGGTCCAAGTTCCCACGAGGTGCCTGCTGATCCGGGCGGCGCAAGCCCCCGCCAGGTTCCCACTGATTCGGGCAGCGCGCACGGGCGCAACGCTGCCCCTGACCAGGTGGCCGCAGCACCCGGCGGGCTGAGCCGCCGCGAGTGGCTCGCCTACTCGACCGCTTTCGGCAGCGCGTTCCTGGCCGCCCAAGGGCTCGCCGCGGGCGAAGCAGGCGCAGAGGCCCAAGCGCCCCCGGCCGAGCCGCGCGGTGCGCAAGCGGCGCCCAAGAAGCGCTACGCCATGAAGAAGTCGATCAACCTCTGGGCACTGCCCCATCCGGACAAGATGACGCTGCGCGAGTGTTTCGAGCTGTGTCGCGAGGCCGGCTTCGACGCGGTGGAGGTCAACTACGCGCTCGAAGGCGAGCTCTCGCCCGAGGCCTCGGAGGCCGACCTGCGCGCGATCGGCGAATCGGCACGCAAGATCGGCCTTCAGATCAGCGGCGTGTGTTCGTTCCTGTTCTGGCCCTATTCGTTCACCCACCAGGACCCTGAGCGGCGCGAGCGCGGCGTGGCCCTGGCCGTGGAGATGATCCGCGCGGCCCGCCTGTTGGGCACCGCGAACCTGCTGGTCGTGCCCGGCGCGGTCTATGTGCCCTGGCTGCCCGACGAGCCGCCCGTACCGCCCACGGTCTGCGACCGCCGGGCCCGCGAGGCCGTGCGCCGGCTCATACCCGAGGCGCAGAAGGCGGGCGTGTATCTGAATATCGAGAACATCTTTGCCAACGGCTTTCTCCTCAGCCCGCAGGAGTTCTGCGCGTTTATCGACAGCTTCGAGTCGCGCCAGGTGCGCGCCCACTTCGACACGGGCAACATCATGCAGTATCACTTCCCCGAACACTGGATTCCGGTGCTCGGCCGGCGCATCCAGAACGTACACCTGAAGGAATACTCGAAGCGGGTCCACGAGTTCAACCTGGATACCTTCCGGCCGCTGCTGGACGGCACGACCGACTGGCCCGCGGTGCTCGAGGCATTCGACCGGATCGGCTACCGGGGCTATCTGACGTTTGAGTACTTCCGGCCCTTCGAGCACTGGCCCGAGGCCCTGGTGTTCCAGACCTCGGATGCGTTGGACCGGATGCTGGGGCGCAAGGGGTGAGCGCGAGGCAAAGTGGGCGGAGAACGTTGCCCAGGGGCGCGATTCCGGGATCCGTGCACTCACCCGAGCATGGTCTCGGCCGGAATACGGGCGCAGCATGAGAGCCGTCCGTGGATCGGCTCAACCGGGCGCTCAGGCGCCCGGCTCGCCGAGGGGCGTTCGGGCGGAGCGTGCACTGTGCGGCAAGTCGGGGCGAAGTCGCGAGAGGCAGCGTGAGACTGGGCTTGCAAAATAGAAATCCTGTGCTATTATACAAGGTATGCTCCCCAGGAAGATATCCCAAGTGGTGCTGGATCGCTTGGCCCGGTATCCCGCCGTGGCTGTGCTCGGACCTCGCCAGTCGGGCAAGACCACATTGGGCCGGGCCCTGGGTGGGCAATACTTCGACCTCGAACAGCAGCCCGACCGCCTGCGACTCGACCTGCAATGGAACGAGCTGGTCCAGGGCAAGTCGCTGGTGGTCCTCGACGAAGCGCAGGCCTGGCCGGAGGTCTTCCCCCGGCTGCGCGGGGCCATCGACCAGGATCGCCGGCGCATGGGTCGCTTCCTGCTGCTCGGCTCGGTCTCGCCGTCGCTGGCGGTCCAGGTCTCGGAATCCCTGGCAGGCCGCCTGTCGCTGGTGGAGCTGACGCCGTTTACGTGGAACGAACTGCCCACCAAGGCCGCCCGCGGCCGGCTGTGGCTGTGTGGCGGCTATCCGGACGGCGGTGTGCTCGCCCCGCGCCGATATCCGCAGTGGCAGCTCGACTACCTGGCGCTTTTGACCCAGCGCGACCTGCCCAATTGGGGGCTGGCTGCCAGGCCGCAGGTCACCGAGCGGCTGCTCAAGATGCTGGCCGCGGTTCATGGCCAGGTCTGGAACGCGTCGCAGATCGGAAAGAGCCTTGGGCTCTCCTACCAGACCGTCAACAGCTACTTGGACTACCTGGTTGGTGCATTCTTGATCCGCCGGCTGCCACCGTATTTCGCAAACATCCGCAAGCGTCTGACAAAGCGCCACAAGGTTTACTGGCGCGACTCGGGGCTGCTGCACGCCTTGCTGAACGTCGCGGATGAGGACGACCTGCTGAATCAGCCGTGGGTCGGCGCAAGCTGGGAAGGGTTTGTCATCGAGCAGATTCTGGGTGTGCTCGCCCAGAGCGGCCGACCATTTGACGCCTACTTCTTTCGCACCAGCGATCAGCACGAAATCGACCTGGTGCTCGCTTTGGGCAGCTCACGCTGGGCCGTGGAAGTGAAGCTCACCTCTTTGCCCGCACCCGACGACCTCGAAAGCCTGAACAAGGCCGCGGATATGATCCGCGCTGATAAGCGCGTGCTGGTATCGCGCGTGAGCGAGACCACCGAGGGCCGGGAACAGGTTTCCTGCAACCTGCCCTGGCTGCTGGAGCACCTGGAATCAGCACCGATCTGAGGAGAGCTTGCTGTGAGTGCCTTGCCTGCGATTCTCAACCAGCCAAATCACCGTGCGCAATTCGTGGGCGCCACTGTTTCGCGCCATCCTCGGAGGGGCCGGGGCTGTAGGGTGGGTCGAGCAAAAAGCGAGACCCACCGACAAGCGAAATGGTGGGTCTGCGCCTACGGCTTGACCCACCCTACGCGACTCGCCGGCAGG
>CAYXPN010000252.1:0-8565 GCA_964467075.1 uncultured Planctomycetaceae bacterium | reverse complement strand
GACCATCAAAAACCACGGCAAACACGCCACACGGCTTCGCTTGTTTAAGGACTAGTAGATTCGTGGAAACCGGGACGTGCCGACCGGCAACAGGAGCTTTGCGGCCTGGGCCGGTTGGGCAAGAGGATGCGCGAGGAGAGGCTCGCAAGGAGGTGCACACGTGCGAACGACCGTTGCGTTGGATCAGGTTCATCGACTAGTCGAAGGAAGGCATGAAAACCCGTTCGAGCTGCTCGGCCCCCATGAGGTGCAGAACAACGGACGCCGGGCCGTGGCCGTGCGCGCCTATCTGCCGGATTCGGTCCGCGCGTGGGTGATCCATCCCGCCCAGCCGCAGTCCCCGCGGCCGATGCGGCGGATTCATCCGGCCGGGCTGTTCGAGGCCCTGTGCCCGCCGGCCAACGGCAACGGCGGATCGCACTACCTGCTGCGGGCTGTGGACGAGAAGGGAAACCAGACGCTGATGTACGACCCGTACGCTTTTCCCCCGCTGTTGAGCGACTTCGACTTGTACCTGCTGGGCGAGGGGCGGCACTGGCAGTGTTACAACCGGCTGGGGGCCCAACTGCGCGCGGTCGAGGGCGTCAAAGGCGTCAATTTCGCCGTCTGGGCGCCCAATGCCACGGGTGTGAGCGTGGTGGGCGATTTCAACGGGTGGGACGGCCGGCGCCACCCGATGCGCAAACACATTCCCAGCGGCTTCTGGGAGCTGTTCATTCCCGGCCTGAAGGAAGAAACTCTCTACAAGTTCCAGATTCGCCATTACGACTGGGTCTTTGAGAAGGCCGATCCGTTTGCCTTCGCTGCCGAGGCCCCGCCGCGCACCGCCTCGAAGGTGGTCGATCTGAGCGGCTATCAATGGGGCGACCAAGATTGGATGGCCCGCCGCCCCGAGGTCAACTGGCTCGAAGAGCCGCTCAGCTTCTACGAGGTCCACCTGGGCAGTTGGCGGCGGCCCGGCGACAATCCCCAGAACTGGCTGAACTACCGCGAACTGGCCCGCCAACTGGTCGAATACTGCGGCGAAATGGGCTATACCCACATCGAGCTGCTGCCCGTCAGCGAGCACCCGCTGTCGGCCAGTTGGGGCTATCAGACGCTGGGCTACTACGCTCCCACGGCCCGCTACGGCGCGCCCGAAGACTTCAGGTTCTTCGTCGATCACTGCCACCAGCACGGCATCGGCGTGCTGGTCGACTGGGTGCCGGCGCATTTTCCGCGGGACGGCCACGGGCTGCGGCGTTTCGACGGCACGGCGCTGTACGAGCACGCCGACCCCCGGCAGGGCGAGCACCGCGACTGGGGCACGCAGATTTACAACTACGGGCGTCACGAGGTGCGCAACTTCCTGACTTCCAGCGCCCTGTTCTGGATGGACAAGTATCATATCGACGGCATGCGCGTGGACGCGGTGGCCTCGATGCTCTATCTGGACTACAGCCGCCAGGACGACGACTGGATTCCCAACGAATACGGCGGGCGCGAAAACCTCCAGGCCATCTCCTTTATCAAGGAGTTCAACGAGCAGTGTCACGGCCAGTTCCCCGGCGTGCTCACCGTGGCCGAGGAGTCCACGGCCTGGCCCGGCGTGTCGCGCCCCACCTACCTGGGCGGGCTGGGATTCAGCCTGAAGTGGAACATGGGCTGGATGAACGACACGCTGGGCTACATGGGCCACGAGCCGATCCACCGCAAATACCACCACGACGAGCTGACCTTCAGCCTGATCTATGCGTTCCACGAAAACTTCGTGTTGCCGCTATCGCACGACGAAGTGGTCCACGGCAAGGGCTCGCTGCTGGGCCAGATGCCCGGCGACCTCTGGCAGAAGTTCGCCAACCTGCGCCTGATGCTCAGCTACATGTGGACCCATCCCGGCAAGAAGCTCCTGTTCATGGGCTGCGACTTCGGCCAGTGGCATGAATGGAACTTCGACACCAGCCTGCAATGGGACCTCCTGCAGTGGGAAACGCACCAGGGCGTGAAGAAGTGCGTGGCCGACCTGAACCAGCTCTACCGCCGCGAGAAGGCCCTGCACGAGCTGGACTTCGAGTGGACCGGCTTCGAGTGGATCGACTGCCACAACTACGAAGACAGCATCCTGAGCTACGTGCGCCGCGCGCGCGATCCGGCCGACTTCCTCATCGTCGCCTGCAACTTCACCCCCGTACCACGCCTCGACTATCGCCTCGGCGTGCCCGGGGCTTGCTGGTATGAAGAGGTCTTCAACAGCGATTCGACCTTCTACGCGGGCAGCAACCAGGGCAACGGGCCGGGAGTGAGGGCCGAAGAGCTCCCCAGCCACGGGCGCCCGGCGTCGATCCGCCTGACACTCCCGCCGCTGGCCACCGTGGTGCTCAAGCCCCGACGATAGTAGTCCGACACGGCTAAACTGTGGGGTGCTACGGTTGGCTTGCCCAACCGTGTATTCGGCACTGCTGGACAAGCCAGCAGTGGCACACACGCGCCTACTCCCACGGATTCCAATCGAAGCGCCACTGTTACCCCCCGGGCTGCCGGACCGGCGGGCGCTCCCACTCCAGGCCCGCGTCGCTGCGGAACGACTCGCGCCAGGCGCGCACGATGTCCTGCTGATCCCGCCTGGCCGCGGCCATATAGCTGGCGAAGCGATCCACCTGGAAGCCCTCCCAGAGCACGACTTCCGAGGGCGCGAACTCCATGACGCGAACGACGTAGGCCACCGTCTTCGGGGCATTGAAGGCCACGCCGATCTCGCCCTCGGACAAGGTGAATACCGCGCGCATGAAATCCTCGCCCGGCGCCTCCACACCTTCCACTCCGCTGAGATAGTACGTCGGCACCATCTCGGTCGCGCTCGCCCCTGAGGTGCTCAGCCAGGAAAACGGCTTGGGGTTGAGAACCCGGGTCTCCGGGTGGTCGGCGAATGTGGCGGCCAGCGACAAACCAGACTCGCGCGCCTTTTGTGCCAGGGCGTCCGCCCGCTGCCGGGCCAGGCTGCGTGCCTCAATGAGTTTCCAGGTGTGCAAGACCTCGTCGCGCACCTCCGCGTACTCCGGCACGCGAGCCTCTTTGTCCTCCACCTTCCAAAACAGATAGATTTTCCCTTCCAGGTCCTCGGCGCGCAAGGGCTTGAACTCCAGAAGACGCTCGAAGGCAACCGAGGCAACCTGTGACCTGGCTTCGATGACCCAGGCACCGCCGATTTCGTGATCCCGGAGCTCCCATTGCGAGAGCAGTCCGGTGGCATCCCAACCGAAGTGGTGTTTCGCTGCCAGGGAACCGAAATCCGGTCGCTGCGGAGGGCGCTGGTCCGGAAACTGCTCTCGCTCCGCCAAGTACAGATTGTACTGGTCGCCATAGGTCCGCAGCAGCCCGGCCAGCGCGTCGTAGATCTCGCCGATCTTCTCGCGTGCCAGTTCTTCCCGAATCCGACGCAGCGCCTCTTCCCTTTCGTCAGGACGCTGCGGCGGCTCGGGCACGGGGTGCTCGCCTTGTCCTTCGGCGGTCGTGGCCTCAGGCGGTTGGCCGGGACCGGCGGGTGGTTGGTCCGGGAGTGTGCCTTCCGGGCCAGCGGGCGGCTGGTCCGTGCCTGCGCCGCTTTCCGAGGCGCCAGCGGGTTCGGTTCCAGTGGTCGCACCAGGCTCGGGGGCGGTCGCTGGATCAGGTTCGGTACGAGTGGCTGGCCCGGGTTTGCTTCCAGTGGTTGCGCCGGCTTCGGGGCCGGCCGCCGGTTCGGGTTCAGTTCCAGCGGCCGCACCGGCCTCGCCAGTTGCGGCCGGCGCGTCTTCGGTTCCGCTGGGCGGAGCAGCGTCGGTCTCCGCAATGGGACCTGCGCCGGCTGGTTCGCCGGTCTCCGGGGCCGCTTGCTCCGGCCGGTCGGTCTCACCCGCGGCAGACCGCGGTCCAGCGGCCGGTTGCGGTGCCCCCTCATCCGCGGTCGGCGACGGATCAGCAGCCATCGACACCCACTGCACACGCACGCCGCCCGAGGCGCCGCGGTCTCGCCCACCCGTCGAGGACGATCCGTCGGAGGCCGCGGGCACGGACTCGGGCGCCGGGGCCTCTTGCGACCCTGGCGGCGAGGGGCCCGCTGGAGGCTGCGTCTCAGGGGCTGTCTGGCCAGGCGTCTGGCTGCTGGGCTCGCGCTGGCCGGTGGCTGGTTCGCCGGGGTCGGACTGTTCGCCCGTCTTTTCCGACGGCGACGCGCTGGCCTCTGGTGCTGGTTCGGGTGGCGTCTGTAAGCCCTCCGACGGTCGGCCCGCTGGTTGCTCGCCGGGCAGGGCCGGACCGGTTTCGGGGACAGCGGCACCCGGCTGCTGACCCTCGGGCGCCGCAGCACCCGGCTGCTGACCCTCGGGCGCCGCAGCACCCGGCTGCTGGCCTGCGGACCCTCGCTCCTGCTCCTGGCGCCGGTATTCCTCAAGGACCTCTTCCTCGCTCACCCCCCCCGCCTCGATGAACTGGTCGACATCGGCCACGAAATACTCGAGCTTGACGCGATGCGGGAGTCGAAACCCGGGCTCGGGGCTGTTGGGCTCGGCAAGCTCATCTTTGTGTTCCTCGAAGAACTCTTCGAGAACGGCCGGATCGGGCTTGGCGACTTGGCCGACCAGCGACTCGACCGGAACCGGAATCAACTCGACGGAGGCCTTGCGGTGCACACGAAGGTAATAATCCCAGCGTTGGGCCGGCGGCACGCCGCCGAGACTGGGCACGAACATCATCCACATTCTCTGCGCCTTCAGTTCCTCGCGCAGCATGTCGAAGAAGGCGACCTGCTCCATTCCGTACCCGCGCAGGACGGATTTCAACTCATCGCGAGTGAGCCGCTCCTGGGTCAGTTCGCGGATGAAGGAGTTGATCGCCTCGTCGCTCACCACCATACCCAGCCGCTCCGCCTCCCGGGACAACAACCAGGTGTCCACCACGTCCTCTTCGGTCGCCGGGCCGAACAGCGTGGTCAGGTCGCGCCGGAAACCCGCCGCCTTCAGCACGAACTCCTCCAGGATGCCCAGCAGACGTTCGCGTCGCTCGACCAGGTTCCTGAGTTGGAGGGCGTTCAGGTCGCCGTAGCGCGCGGTGTGCACCACGACCGGATTGCTCGTCGGCCGGCTCCCGGCAGACTGAATGACCACCGGCAGCACCACAAAGGCAATCATGGCCGCCACACCGAGGGTGGCAAGTAGTATTTTCTGGTGGCGTCTAAATACAGCAAAAGGACTAGCCATAACCGGTCAACTTTCTCGGGCAACCACCGACTTGGGGGACACTGGCGTTGCTTGGGGGCCCGCCTTTCGGCTTCCCACGGGCGCGCCGCGCGCACGAGCCCGGAACTCGCTAATTCTAAAGGACTTCCGTGCAAATGCAATGCCACTGCGTGGCGAGCATGCCCCCGGCCCACTGCCCGCCGACCGCCCGGACCCCTCGCCACTCAAAGCGGACCGCCGGACAAGCTGGGCTGGCGTCCAAGACGCCCCGGGCGGTATCGTGTGCAACCAAGGGGCGATTGTGTCCGCGGGCGGGCGTGCTAGAATTCCGCGTCCCGGACCCTTTGGGCCCGAGTGCCCAGGACCGGCGGACCCACGGCCCTCGCTGGCGGGGACCGCCTTGGCAGGCCGCCGCTCGTGGGGGATGGGGCGCGAAGACGTTTCCTTTTCTTCGCCCGCAGGCAGCAGTGGGGCCTGCGGAGCTGGACTGACAACCCTGGTTGAGCGCACAGTTACGGTAGCGAGTCGATGGCTAAGAAAAGAACATCCGGAAACCGCCAGTCATTGGTGATCGTCGAGTCGCCGGCCAAGGCCCGCACGATCAAAAAGTTCCTCGGCCGGGGCTTTGCGGTCGAAGCGAGCATCGGCCATATTCGCGATCTGCCCGAGGGGGCCAAGGAAATCCCCGAAGAGTACAAGGGCGAGGACTGGGCCTATCTGGGGGTGAACGTGAGCGAGGGGTTCGCTCCGGTCTACGTGGTCCCCAAGGGAAAGGCCACCCAGGTGCGCAAGCTCCGCAGCGCCCTGAAAGGGGCCGACGAACTCTACCTGGCCACGGACGAGGACCGTGAAGGCGAGGCCATCAGTTGGCACCTCTGCGAGGTGCTCAAGCCCAAGGTGCCCGTGCGCCGGCTTGTCTTCCACGAGATCACCCAAGAGGCCATCCACGAAGCCCTGCAACACCCGCGCCAGATCGACGAAGCGCTCGTGCGTGCCCAGGAAGTGCGCCGCATCGTGGATCGGCTCTACGGCTACGACGTCTCCCCGCTCTTGTGGCGCAAGATTCGACCGCGCCTGTCCGCCGGGCGCGTGCAAAGCGTGGCCGTGCGCCTGATCGTCCAGCGCGAACGCGAGCGCATGGCATTTCGGCCGGCCACCTGGTGGGACCTGCTGGGCAGCTTCGCCTCCGCGCGCGGCGAGTCCTTCCAGGCCACGCTGGTCTCGTTCGACGGCCGGCGCGTTCCCGCGGGCAGGGATTTTGATGCCCGCACGGGCCGGCTGCGTCAAGCGGGCGCACGCCAGGCCGAAGCGCCGTTGCTGTGGCTGAAGACCGAGGCTGAGGCCCGGGAGCTGATCGAGCGGCTGCGGCCGGGCCCCTGCCGGGTGGCCCAGGTGGAAGAGCGGCCTTACACCAGCCGGCCCGCCCCGCCGTTTACCACCAGCACGCTCCAGCAGGAGGCCAACCGCAAGTTCGGCTTCACCGCCCGCCACACCATGGCCGTGGCCCAGAGTCTCTACGAGACCGGGCACATCACCTACATGCGGACCGATTCGACCAATCTGGCCGCGGTGGCCGTGGACGCGGCGCGAGACCTGGTGCGCGAGTGGTATGGTCCCGACTATCTTCCCAAGCAGCCACGCGTCTATCGCACCCAGGTTAAAAACGCGCAGGAGGCCCACGAGGCCATCCGGCCGGCAGGCCATTCGTTCGACCTGCCCGATTCGCTCAGGAAGGAATTGGAGCCCGACCATTTCAAGCTCTACGACCTGATCTGGAAGCGCACCATCGCCAGCCAGATGGCCGACGCGCGCGGACAGCGGATCACGATCACCGTGGAGCTGGACGGCGGTCTGTTCCAGGTGAGTGGCAAGACGATCGATTTCCCCGGCTACCTGCGGGCCTATGTGGAGGGGTCGGACGATCCGGACGCGGAGCTCGCCGATCAGGAGGCGGTTCTGCCGCAGGTGGTCGAGGGCCAGGAGCTTGAGTGCCGCGGGCTGGAGCCCAAGAGCCACACCACCCAGGCGCCGCCGCGCTATACCGAGGCCTCGCTCACGCGCGTGCTCGAGGAGCGGGGTATCGGCCGGCCGAGCACCTACGCCGCGATCATCGATACGATCCAGGCCCGGCAATACGTGTTCAAGCCGCCGCGCACCAGCGCACTGGTGCCCACCTGGACGGCCTTCTCGGTCTGTCAATTGCTCGAAGAACACCTGCCCGAACTGGTGGACTACGATTTCACCGCGGAAATGGAGGACCAGCTCGATGCGATCAGCCGCGGGGAATTGGACCACCTGGAATACTTGCAGAAGTTCTATTTCGGCGACGGGCACAGCGGGCTGAAGCAACTGCTGGCCGACAAGATCGGCCAGATCGACGCACGCGACGTGAACCGCATCCGCATCGACACGCCCGCGGGCCAGGAGCCCATCTATGTGCGCGTGGGTCGCTACGGGCCGTTCCTCGAACAAGGCGATCGCCGCGCGAGCATTCCGGAGAGGCTGCCGCCGGACGAGCTGACCGCCGAGAAGGCACTGGAACTGCTCGAAAAGGCATCCGCGATGGAAGAGCCGCTGGGCTACTGTCCCCAGACCGGCAAACCGGTCTATCTGCGCGCCGGTCGCTACGGGCCCTTTGTCCAGCGCGGATCGCCCGACGACGAGGAGAAACCCGAAAACGCCTCCCTGCTCAAGGGCATGAACCCGGAAGACGTGGACCTGGAAACCGCCTTGAAGCTGCTTTCCTTGCCGCGGCGGCTGGGCGCACACCCACAGGACGGGCACGAGGTGGTGGTGCACAACGGGCGTTTCGGGCCGTACGTGAAGTGCGGCGACGAGACCCGCTCGTTGCCCAAGGAGCTTTCGCCCTTGGAGATCACGCTGGCTGAGGCGCTCCATCTCTTGGCCCAACCCAAGCGTCGCGGGCGGGCGCGCAGCGAGCCGATCCGCGAGTTGGGGGCCTCCCCGGTCACGGGCCAGCCCGTGCGCGTGATGGACGGGCGCTACGGCCCTTATGTGACCGACGGGCAGACCAACGCCTCGCTGCCCAAGGATGCCTCGCCGGAGGAGGTCACCCTGGAGCCGGCCCTGCAACTGCTCAAAGAGCGGGCCGCCAAGGGACCGCCCCAGCGTGGGCGCCGGCGCGGTGGCTCGAGGGCGGGCGCAGAATCGCAGGCTGCCGCGCCTTCTGCAAAACGCCCGGCAAAGAAGAAGACCGCGGCCAAATCCCGCACCAAAAAGGCGGCCGGAAAACCCCAAACCAAGAAGGCGGGGGCGAAACCGCGGGCCGGCAAGTCCGCGGGCCGCAAAAAGTCCGCGCAATAGAGTCTTACGGTGTACGATGCGCGCATGGCGCGCGTATGCGCCGGTAGGGGCG
>CAYXPN010000251.1:0-8581 GCA_964467075.1 uncultured Planctomycetaceae bacterium | reverse complement strand
CAAGAGGTCCCAGCCGAACGTAACCGGTCGGACATATGTCAGGAAGGTAGGGGCGTGATATGATAGCCTGGGGCGAGCTTTAGCGAAGCCCCGGGTAAGCCGCCCTCGCCAAACTATCATCGCCCTGAAAGGGCGCAATACCGCTGCTCATGGATCGCAGAGCCGCTTCAGACCGCTAAACAGTTACCGAAGCCCTATACAGGATCCCCCCAATGACACGCGCAACAGTTGTTTTGATCTCGCTCGTGCTGGCTGTGCCTGCAATCGCCGCAGACAACGACGCACCGGACGTAGCCAGGGTTGACGACTATTCCAGGCTGCCCGCCAACACCTGGACGCTGATTCACGTCGAGGACAACTCCGGCGGCAAGTGGGGTGCGCGGGCGATCTACGCGCCGGCGACCGACCGGCTCTACCTGTGGGGCTTCGGTGGAGAGCAACCGCAGCGCAACCGCTACCTGCGCTACGAGCTGGAGAGCTTCGCCCCGCTCGAGGCCACGTGGGTCGAGGCGCTGCCCGCCGACAAGGCCGAGGCGTGGAGCCACGGCAGGCACCCGCCGTTTACGATCCACGGCCAAAGCGGTCCGGCCGAGGGGCCGACCTTTCGCAGCGTAGGCAACCAGAGCTTCAACCGGCTCAGCTTCCACGACTTCGACGGCGTTGCTCGGCCCAGCCCGCTGCTGATCTTCAACCAGGTCTGCTACGACAGCAAGCGCGAACGGGCGGTCTTTTTCGCGGGAGGGCACACCTTTGCGCTGGATCCGGCGACCAACACCTGGACCGATCTGGAACCCGCCACAAGTCCCACCGCCTGCCAGCAGCTCGCCTGGGCCAGCCTTTGCTACGACCCGGTGGGTGACGAGGTGCTGCTCTTCGGCGGCGGCGATGCGCTGAACCTCGACGGCGGTGCGCACACCTGGCTCTACTCCTGCAAGGAGAACACCTGGCGGCGGGCCGGGCTGGAACTCGAGCCGCCCCTGCGCTGCACCTCGCCGATCGTCTGCGACCCGGCCACGGAAACGCTCGTGATGTTCGGCGGCTACAACCAGCAAGCGGCGCTGAACGACACCTGGGTCTATCACTGTGGGGAGCGCCGGTGGGAACTTCGCCGGCCCGACCCCTCGCCTCCGCCGATGTTCGCACCCGCAACCGCTGTCATCCCGGGAGGCGGCAAGGTGCTCGTCGTTGGCACTGACGCAACGACTGCCACGCGCACGCACTCGGCCACCCGCGCGCCGAAGGAGACCTGGGTCTACGACGTGAAGGAGAACACCTGGACGCCGGTGGGCAACACGCTGGAGCTGCTCCGCTACACGTGGCTGACCGCGGCCGGCGGCGGCAAGCACGATGTTGTCTTCCTGGTGGCCTTCGGCGACGAGCGGCGGACTTATGCGCTGCGATATGATCCCGCAGGCCCGCCGGCCGGGCACGACGGCCATGGGCCCGGCACCGTGCGCTGGAAATACCCCGATCAGCGCGACTCGCTGGCCGGCGCCCCCCCGCCCGACGCGGCCGCCCACCAGCGGTTGCTCGACAGCCTGCCGGCCAATGAGTTCGTCGACGTGGAGTATCCAGGCTATCTGGTGAGCAAGACGTGGTCGACCGCCATCGCCACCACCACCGGCCAGATCATCTACCACGGCGGCGGACACAGCGGCTACTCCGGCAACGACTGGGCCCACTACGACGTGGCCACCAACCGCTGGTCGATCGGCGTCGATCCGTGCTTCCCCCCGTATCTGGAATCGAGCAACGGCTCGCCCTGGGGCTACAGCTACGGCTGCCGGCCGTGGAGCCAGCACACCTATCTGTGGTATGCCTACGATCCGGTCAGCAAGATGGTGGTCTACTGCGCGCGCCCGACAATCCACGACGGCGTCGAGTTGGCGCTCGATCCGGACGATCCGGACAAGTCATTCATCTACGACACGGAGAAGCACGGCTACTGGACGTGGCTCTACGACCCGGCACAGCGGCGCATGCACGGCCCGATCTTCGGCCGGCCGTTCGGCCAGAGCTGGGGGCTGGCCCTGTGTACGACGCCGTACGGTGTGTTCGCCACCACGGGCGGCACCGCACCGGACTTGTACAAGGCCACGGTGAGAGGCACGGACGTAGAGTGGGAACTCATCGACGACGACTTCCCGAAGACGGCTCCTGAAGGGCGATACAACTACGAGTTCCTGCCCATCGTTTACGACAGCAAGCGCGAGCGGCTGATCCACACCATGGGCGGCGGCGAGGAGGGCCGGCCGCCGTGGTTCCAGATGCACGCCCGCGGCCTGGGCAAGGACGACCGCTGGGAGCGGATCGAATTGGAGGCCATCATACCGCTGCCGGCGCGGGAGGTCGTCTACCTGCCGAAGCAGGACGCCCTGCTGGCCCTGCTCGACCGCGACAGGCTCTATGCGTTCCACTGCGAAACGAACGAGTGGAAGCACCTCGACGTGGCCCTGCCCGAGGGCAGCTACCGGACCGAGTGCTCGCTCGACTACGACCCGGTGCACGACGTGGCGGTGGCCCTGATCCCCGAGGGCTTCAGCCGCCGGATGCGCACGGTCCTGTTCCGCTACGATCCGAAGACGGCGAAGTACAAGCCGGGGCAGTAACGCCTATCACACGGGCCCACGAGGCGTCCAAGTGAGGCAGGTTTTGCCTCAAATCCGTTGAAACAAATCATGGGACCTGCTCGATCCCCGCCTCCTTGCGAATCGAGTCGATGTCAAGCTCACGAACCCACTCGGCGAGATTCTCCCAGATGCGGTTGAAGCCGAAGCCGCCGGTGGTCATCTCCCGAATGGCCTCTTCCTTCGACCATCCCTGGACCGCAATGCGGTAGACGGCGACCATCATTCCCGTGCGGTCAGAACCGTGCCAGCAGTGTACGAGCACCGGAGTCTGTTTCGGGTCGGTGACGACTTGGAGAAACCGCACGGCTTCTTTGCGCTCGGGATGCCAGTGTTTCATGTAGATGTGCTCGTAGGCGAGCCCAGTGGTTCCGATCTCGTCACGATCCGAATGGAACGACCGCAGATTGACGATGGTGACAATCCCCAGCTTCCTCAGGTTGCGCATTCCTTCCGCGGTAGGCTGCCCGCTGCGGTAGAGCGAATCGCTGACCTTGAAGAGGTTGGGGACACCTGCCAGGTCGACCGGTTGTGCCCATGTTTCCGGCCGATCTTCCTTCGGCTGGGCAGACAGGCTCGAATCCGCAGCAGCGAGCAGGAGCATCACGGCAATTGCGCCCGTGTATCTCATCGCGATCATCGTACTCCTCGCCTTTGTCTCGAAACGCCAGCCACGCCCGCCGGAGCGTGGAGCGGCAGGGGCAAACGCCCTGCAACAGACAGGTTCTCCCACCGTCTGGCTTTCGGCGGCTACGGGCGGGAATACCTTCATCAGAGACACCTTGGGCTGTGTCTGATCACGCCAGCCACGCTCGCCAGAGCGTGGAGCGGTGACCGGTGACCCCTGCGGCATTCGTTCCCGGTCCGGCCGCGGTGGCTACACCCGGGCCCATCATCCTGCTCATCCTGTCATACTGTCTGCACGCCTGTCATCCAGGAATCCTGTTCACCGTTTGGCGGCGGTGGCTACGCCAACTTGCCCAACCGTGCATTCGGCACTGCTGGACAAGCCAGCAGTGGCACCCAACTCCACACTTCACGTGTGTCGGACTACTACTCGGTCCAGATGTCGGCGGTGCGCACCTCGGCGTCGGGCAGTTTCGGCAGGGCGGCGCTGGGGACCGGCTCGTACCAGAAGGTGGCGCACGACCAGTCGTCCTCGGTCTCCACGAGCCCGTTCTGCCAGGCGATCTGCTGGATCGTGATGCGGCAGTTCCGGCGCCAGGCGATCGGGTCGGGCAGGTGCCAGCGGTACATGGAGACGAAGTTGTTCTGGTTCAGACTGCAACCGTTATAGAAGAACGGCGTCTGCTGGATGCCCCAGGCCAGGCCCACGTAGTCCTCGCTGCCGGTGCCGCAGATCGTGGGAAACTCCTTGTCGCCGTCGAAATAGACCTTGACCTCGCCTTCGCCCCACCATCGATCGTGCAGGTTGCGCACGCCGATCACCGAGCCGATGAAGCGCCCTTTCTGCGATCGCTCGGGCAGCAACTCGAAGTCCTGCTTCTCCGTGGTCGGGTTTTCGCGGCGAAAGACGACGTGCAACCGGCCCACGTCCGCCGGGTGCCGGTCACCGAGCGTGTAGTCGATCTGGTAGAACAAGGGGACCGGCTTGGCAGCACCGCAGCTCAGCTCGATCCTGGCCCGCCTGGCAAACGGCATCGGCAGCCAGATGTTCATGCCCCCGGTCTCGCCCACCGAATGGACGGCCGAACAATAGGCCATCACCTTTCCGTGGGCAAAGCCGAAGAAGTCACCCACCGGGCACTCGATGCTGGGGTGCTCCTGGCCGTCCCACCAGGCGCGGATCACCGAGCCGCGCAAGTTCTCCGGCTGCCGGGCGGTGGTCATCCAGATATGGCGGATCGTGCCCGGCCCCTCAATGTCGCAGAGCACAACCTTCTCGCCCGGCTTGAGCGTTCTGGCGGGCGACCCTTTGCGCCCCGCGCCCAGGTTGCTGGCCGCCTGGCCGCCCTGGCCGGGCTCGCCGGTGGGATTCTCGAAGGAGATCGAACGCGAGACGAGCCCCGTGTCCAGCAGATACGGCCGGCTGATCAGGTCCGCGGGCGGTTGGGCCGATACGGAAGAGATTCCTCCGAGGCCGACAACCGCGATCATCGCCGCGGCGGCAAGCACCCAGCGAAGTGCTTGCCAAACGCATGTGTTGCAATTGATTCTTGACATCAAGGTCCTCATCACAAGTCTCCTTTCGCGCTGGAAGAAATTGTAAAGGAATTGTTTCCGCAATTGCGGGGAAAGGTGACAGGCACCATTTGTGCGAAGCCGGGCACCGGCCGAAGGCTGGTCGTGGGCCGTTCCGGCAAATGGTGCCTGTCACCTTTTCCCGGGAAGTTATACCCTTACAAGTGCGAACGTGCTTTCAGATACCTGAGGGTCTCCCGAGATTCAGTGCGCCGCGCCCGCGCGGGCCGGTCCTGCAACGCGGACCAGCGGCCTGGCATGGGTTGGACTCCTTTCCTCCGCCTGGCTGGCTCATTGCGGGAATCGTGCCACGGACACGTCTGGGGAGTGCGCCTCTTCGAGGATGGCCTCGTCCGAGCGGTCCTCGTGGGGCGCCCGCACGATGTACGAGTTCTTCGGGCTCCCGCGGCCGAAGAACAGGTAGTCGTGCTTCTCTTGCTGCGGCTGCCCCAGCAGCGTGGGCACGAAGGAGATGCCGTCGGTCGGTTGTGGGCAGGGCAGGCCGGCCAGCTGGGCCAGCGTGGGCATCAGGTCCCAGACGGCGAAAAGCTGATCCGTGGTGCGGCCGGCGGCGATCGTGCCGGGCCAGTAGGCGATGCAGGGCACGCGCAGGCCGCCTTCCTTCAGGTCGCCCTTGAAGCCCTCCAGGTCGCCGTTGTTGTCGAAGATGGTGTCGAACTGCGGAAGCCCTCCGTTGTCGCTCGTGTAGATCACCAGCGTCTTCTCCGCGATGCCGTGCTGCCGCAGCCGTTCGAGGACTCTCCCAATGTGCCGGTCGGTCCGCGTGATCATCGACGCGAAGGCCCTGGCCGCCGGCGGCCAGTCCTGCTCCACCGTGTAGGGCTCGAGCTCGGGCACAATGAAATCCGCGTGCGGTGTGGTAAAGGGCAGGTAGAGAAAGAACCGCCGGTCCCTGACGGCGTCGATAAACTCCAGCGCCTGCTGGGCCGTGCGGTCGTGCCGGTAGTCGTTTCCGATGGCCCGGCGGCCGCCGGGGTTGTCGTAGGGAACCACCGTAAGCCGGTCGCGCGGCGTCTTCCGGCCGACCAGGCCGGCCGGGTCGTAGCGGTAGACGTTCTCCGGGAAGTAGCTGTGGTTGTAGGTCTGGTTGGGCTCGCCGTAGTAGAAGTCCCAGCCGTGGTGATAAAGGGCGCCGGGGCCGTCCTTGTTCTTCTGCTCGACCACGTTGCCGAGGAACTCGTCGCCCAGGGCCCACTTGCCCGCCATGCCGGTGACATAGCCGGCCCGCTTGAGCATTCGCGAAAGCGTCATGTCCTCGCGCGCGATCGGGGGATGATTGCCTCCGCCGCCGTTGACCCGGCAGCGCGAGTGTCCCATGTGCTGGCCCGTCATCAGCGCGCAGCGCGACGGCAGGCAGAGCGGCGCCCCGGCGTAGAAGCGGGTGAAGCGGAGCCCTTCCGACGCCATCTTGTCGAGCACCGGCGTTTGGATGTGTTTCTGGCCGTAGCAGCCCAGGTTCCCGTACCCCAGATCGTCCACGAAAATCAGGATCACGTTGGGCTTCTCCGCGGCTTGCCCGGGGACGCCACCGAGCAAAACCAACGGCAACAGCAGGATCAACAGCAGCGGCAAGCGGCGCATCACGGGTCTCCTTTGCTTCGAGTGTGCTCATTTACCTGGAGGGTCAATCCCGCCGGAGGTCATGGTCGCGGACCGCGCGCAGCTTCTGCGCCAGCCGGGCCTGGAAGTGGGTCACGACGCCGGCGTGTTCGGGGTCGCTCGCCAGGTTCGTGTACTGATGAGGATCGGCGCCCATGTCGAACAGCTCGACGCCCTGCGACGCGTCTTCTCCGTACTGGATGTATGCCCACTCGTCGTCGCGCAGCAAAAACCCTCGCCGCATGGGGGCCACGCAGAACGCCGTGTCGCGCACCCGCTGCGCCGGGTCGTCGAACACCGGGCTGATGTCCTCGCCCTGCAGCCGCGACGGGACTTCCAGCCCGCACAAGCTGGCGGTCGTGGGATAAAGGTCGATCAGCTCGACGAGCGAACGGCACACTGCGGGCTGTTTGCCGGGCACGCGGATGATCAGCGGCACCATGGCCGATTCGTCGCGCAGGCTGACCTTCGCCCAGAAATCGTGCTCGCCGAGGTGGTAGCCGTGGTCGCTGGTGAAGATGACGATGGTGTGGTCGGCCTGCCCCGACTGCTCCAGCGCGTCGAGCACCTTGCCCACCTGGGCGTCGAGATAGGCCACGCAGGCGTAATAGGCGCCCACGGCCTTTTTCTGGCGGCGGATGTCCATCTTCATGTTGAGGCTGGTCTTGTAGTTGATGCCGGCCTTGGGGATGTCGTCCCAGTCGCCGGGGATCTTCGGCGGCAGTGGCAGCCTGTCGTACGGCAGGAACGGTGCGAAATACTTCTCCGGCGCCACAAACGGCACGTGCGGGCGCACGAAGCCCACGGCGAGAAAGAACGGCTCGCGGGCGTGCTCCCGGATCAGCTCCACCGCCTTGGCCGCGGTTTTGCCGTCCGAGTGGACCAGGTCGCCGCCTTCGGCCTCGACGACGACAAACGTATTGCCGCCCACGACCGGCCTGGTTCCGTCGGGGTTGCCTTCGAGCGTTTCGCCCCGGCCGGGCGCCTTCCATTCCGGCCCCGGGCTGTTGAATCGCTCGGTCCATGATGCCGGATCGTCTGCGCCGTCGCTGCCCTGCTCGATGCCGCCCGGCACGCCCATGTGATACACCTTGCTGACCCGGGCCGTGTAGTAGCCGGCGTTCTTGAAGTGCTGTGGCCAGGTGGCGCGATCGCCGATGGCAGAGCGCGGGCTGGTATATCCGAGCACGCCGGTCGCGTGCGGATAGTAGCCCGAGAGGAACGACGCGCGCGAAGGGCCGCAATAGGTGCCGTTGCAGAAGGCACGCGTAAAGCGCATCCCCTGCGCCGCGAGGCGATCGATGTTCGGCGTCCGGCAGATCGGGTTGCCGTAGCACGACAGGGCGGTCGCCGTCAGATCGTCGGAGATGATCAGCAGCACGTTGGGGCGCCGCGTTTCGGCTGCGGCGAGCGGCCGACTTCCTGCCGCGGACAGAAAGCAAACGAAAAGCGCAAGGCAACTGTTGAGTTTCATGGCGCTGCTTCCCTTCGTGATCTCGATTGATGTTGCGCCAGCCACTGCCCTCCACCAGGTCATATGCCTCCGAGCCATGGACAGGACCGTTGGCAACTCCGGCGATCGCGGGCGGCAACTCCCGGTCGCACACCCGCAAGACCGACCCCCGACGATGATAGCCTCGTTGCGCCACGATGTCCACAGCCGGGCGGTTGCCGGCCGTCGCCGGCGCGGTGGCTCGCGCGGCCCGCCCACACACGGTTGAAGCCGGGTCTGGCCCCGGGGCGCATGAAGCGGCGCTGCGAAATCGACCCGTTGGCCCCTCGTTGTTGGGGCGGCCAGGGCGGCCCTCACCCGGCGCACCACATTGACCGGCCAACTGCGTTCTGCCCGGCCTCAACCGGTGTGGGGAACCAGGTCTCCTGTCATTGATCGCCCCGCCGTATCAAGACGAGCGCAATCAGCGCGGTGGCCGCGAAAGCTGCGAACAAAACGGCGCAGGAGGGCTCGGGGGCCAGCACCGCGTGCTTCAGTGCCCTTTCGAGTGGACGGGGTTGGGAGTCTTTTTCGGGGGAGATCGTGTCAAATGGAAAACACTTCGGCCGAAGAAGACTCCCGACCTGGGGAGGTGAAAGAATTAGCTGCTTTCAAGGCACAATGGTTTCCAGTTGTGTTC
>CAYXPN010000250.1:0-8630 GCA_964467075.1 uncultured Planctomycetaceae bacterium | reverse complement strand
CCGTACATCCTGTCATCCTGTCCCGCTGCCATCCGGTACATCCTGTCATCCTGTCCCGCTGCCATCCGGTACATCCTGTCATCCTGTCATCTTGTCCCCGTGCCATCCCGTACATCCTGTCATCCTGTCCCGCTGCCATCCGGTACATCCTGTCACATCCCGTCGCCCTGCCAACAAACCGGTGTCAGCCATCAGATGAAGATCATCTCCGGAGGCCAGACCGGCGTGGATCGAGCGGCCCTGGATGCGGCGATCGCGCTGCGAATCCCCCATGGCGGCTGGTGTCCCCGCGGACGGATGGCTGAGGATGGACCGATCCCCGAGCAGTACGAACTCCAAGAGACCGAATCCGCGGAGTATCGGGTGCGCACCGAAAGGAACGTACGCGATAGCGACGCCACGCTGATCCTCTGCCGGGCACCCTTGAGCGGCGGAACCGAACTGACGGCCCGCCTTGCTGAGCAGTACGAGCGACCGCATCGGGTCCTGGACCTTCGGGGTGCTCCGCGGGCGGAGGAAATCTGCGACTGGCTGGAAGGACATCACGTGGAGGTCATCAATGTCGCTGGTCCGCGCGAGAGCCAAAGCCCGGGGATCACTGAGGCGGCCGGGGCGTTTCTGAACGAGCTGTTCTCGCACTGGCTCGAGCGGAGCCGGCGGGCCTCGGGCTGAGAGGCTGTGCGAGAACGCTGTTCGGGGAAACTTGGCTCACATCAGCGCACTGGGATTACCGGGGTTTCGCTGCGCTCCCACCCCGGCCACCCAAGTTGCACTGCGCTTCTCGGACGGTCTCCAAGGGGCCGGGCGTGCAGCAGATGCTTGCGCAGCTTCCCAAGGGATGCCGCGTGCCGGCCGAACGGGACACTTGGGAAAACGGCACACGCCGCTTTGCTCGTTTCTTGGGCAGCCCACAAAATGGGCACTAGTGCCCCGTTTCGGGCACTGGTGCTAGCACTGACATAACTGCTTGCAGCGAAAGCAGTTGGGGAATCCGTTTGACCCTCTGCGCAGGATTCCGGCGAACTGCCACCACGGATCCTGGTGGTCGGCTGCCTTGTGAACCCTGTGACGAGGAGACGCGTCGTGAATCAACCCCCCTCTCTGGACTCTGCCGAGCAGAAGATCGCGCGTGTGCTGCGAGTCGCCAAGGCGGCTCGCTCCCAGGCCCTACATTGGGCCTCCTTCTATCGCGCCGTGCTCGGCCCGAAAGGAATCGTCCCACGGATGTTCCCCAACCGGCAGGCCCTCGAAGAGTTCCAGCAAAGTGACGCCTTCCGCGAAATCCAGCGCATGCTCACCGATCTGCGCCGGCGCCGGCCTGCGAGCCTCGATCCCGACGAGCCCACGGCCATGATCACGGTGCGGGTGCCGGCCAGCCTCCATTATGCCTTGCGCGCGGAGGCCTTCGATCGGCGCACCACCCTCAACAAGCTGTGCATCTCCAAGCTGCTCCAATGGATCGACGAGGAGATGGTGCCCCAGGAGGCCTCCGATCCCCCGGCCGAGAAAGAAGAAGACGAAGACAAAGACCAGGTCGCGGACCAGCCCGCGGTCGAATTCGAGCCGCGCGTCAGGAGGAGAGCACAACGCACGCGGCGCCGCTCCGCTTGAGCCCGAGCGGTAAACCCGGGAAGCCGCCCAAAGCAGCGCGAATCCGCGACCGCGCACGGGACTGGCGGCATGTCGAGCGCTGTTGTGGGCGGGATCGCGCAATTGCGTGCGGGCCGCCCACCCGCCCGCGGGGCCGCTGCGCCCGTGCTCACGGCACCGCTGCGATTCGGAGACCGCCGGTCCGTTCTCGTGGAGCGGTCGGGAGACCGCTCCACAACAGAGGGCTGCCCACCCGCCCGCGGGGCCGCTCAGCGAACACGGAGAAAGGCGGCCTGGGAGTGGACGTGTAAGCCGGGTTCTGTCCCCGGCCGACAAAGTCGGCCGGGCGATGGCCATTAATCTAGGGGGCCGATTGCTCGACCCCTCGAGCGGTCTACCCGGAAGTCGATGGCGGGCCGGACCAGCCCGCGGAAGCGGCAACGGACAGGATTGCCGTTGCCTTTCTTCACTGCTCCCTGCTTGACCTTGCTCCCGGTGGGGTTTGCCTAGCCAGGCCGGTCACCCGACCTGCTGGTGAGCTCTTACCTCACCGTTTCACCCTTACCGCACAGGCCCGAGGGCCCGCGAGGCGGTCTGCTCTCTGTTGCACTTTCCCTGGCCTCACGGCCGGTGGGCGTTACCCATCACCGTGTCCTGCGGAGCCCGGACTTTCCTCCCGCCAGGCCCCTTGAAAGCCGATATGGCGGCAAAAAAGGGCCCGGCCGGCGGCCATCCGGTCCACTCCCGACCGCCATCTATAGCTTAACCCGTCAGCCGGCCCGGTGGCAAGTGGCGGCCGCGGCACGGCGACGGGTGGTTCGCGCCCGACTCGGCACTCAACTGCCCGGCGTGTTTCGCACCCTGCCAGGTATTGCGACGGATCAGCTCAGATTCCACCGCGGCCCGCACCGCTGCCTTCTCAAGACACCATTCAGGGCCCACGAGATATTCGCGCGGGGCATCGGCGCTGAGCCGGTCGATCACGCACTCCGCGGGCAGTTCCTCGAGGAAGCGCACCACCCAGTCCACGTACTCGACGCGCTCAGGAAGCCTGACACGTCCCTGGCCCACCAACTCGGCCAGCGGCGTGTCTTTGACCGCGTGAAGATTGTGCAGCTTCACGCCGTGGACACCCAGGCGGGCCACTTGCCGGGCCGTGTGGGTCATATGTTCGGGCCCCTCGCCGGGCAGGCCCAGGATCACGTGGGCCACGATGCGCAGACCGCGCTGGTGACTACGCGCGACCGCGTCTTCAAACGCCGCAAAGTCGTGGCCGCGGCCGATCCACCGGAGTGTCTGCTCGTGGGCGCTCTGCAAACCCAGCTCGAAGCAGAACCACTTGCGCCGGGCCATTTCGGCCGCCAGGTCGAGCACCTCGGGGCCCACACAATCGGGCCGGGTGCCCACGGCCAGCCCCACCACCTCCGGCCGCCCCAGGGCGGTCTCGAAACAGCCGCGCAACTGGTCCAGTGGTGCGTAGGTGTTCGTGCCCGGCTGGAAGTAGACGATGAAGCACTCGGCGCCGAACCGGGCCCGGGCGTGCTCGATGTTGCGGTCGATCTGCTCGGCCAAGGGGGCGCGGGCGGTGCGCCGGCTGGGGCTGAAGGCCGCGGGGTCGCAAAAGACGCACCCTGTGGTGCCCAGGGTGCCGTCGCGGTTCGGGCAGCCGAAGCCGGCGTCTACGGCGATCTTGCGCACCCGGCCACCGAAGGTCCGGCGCAGGTAGAACCCCAGCGCGTGATATCGCAGACCTTGGGCCCGCCAGCCAGCCGGTTTGGGGGAACGGGTACTTGACGCCACGGTAGAATCCGGGTAGATTGTCTACGGCTACGAATTCATCGTAGCCCTGTTCAGGAGCATCCGCAAGCAGAGCGTTGCCATGTATGGCGAAATGATTCCGGTCGGGGGTGGGGATCCCATCCCGCTGCTGAAGAAGAGTTTGTTGGTCGGTCGGCGCGAGAGCTGCGACGTGGTGTTGCGCTTCTCCAACGTTTCGGCCCACCACTGCCAGTTGACGCTCAACGGCGGCTACTGGTACGTGCGCGACTTGCAGAGCCGCAACGGCACGAAGGTCAACGGAGTGCGAGTGACCGAGAAACGGCTGGACCCCGGCGACATCCTTTCGGTGGCGCGGCACAAGTACGAGGTGCGGTATTCGCCAGCCGAGTTGGGTGCGGTGGGCCCGCCGCCGCCGGATGCCGCGGAAGAGGACATCTTCCGGCAGTCGCTGCTGGAACGCGCCGGGTTGGTGCGCCGGCAGCCGACCGGGCCATCGGACGAAACCGAGCCGACCGAGTCGGTCAGCTACGAGATCACCAAGGACGAGCCCGGCAAGGCTCGCATCCGGCGCGGCGCGATCCGGAAAGACCCGATTTGATCTTCCCGCGCTTGCGGCTTGCGGCCGTGCCCACACACCACCGCGATCCGGCGGCGGGGACGCGGCCGGCACTGCGCAGCTACCGCGCGGAGGGTCTGCGCGCCTGGGGAGCTTCGCGACTCTCCGACCCCGTGCTGCGCTGCGAGCGTAGTCGGAGAGCAGGCAGCCCTATTTAACACCGTCGGCCGGTGCCTCTCGTGCTCCGTGTGGCGGACTTACGGGGATTATGGCGGCGAAGAAAAAGATCAGGGCCAGGTTTCGCAAGAACCGCGGGGTACGCGCCCGACGGACCGATTGGACACGCCATTTCCAGGCTGCGGAACCCGCGGACGAAGATTCCCTGGCACACACCGAGCGCCTGAGCGGCAAAGGCGAGCTGGCTCGCAAGCGCACCGTGCGCGGCGAGCTGGTCGAAGACGCCGACCAGCCGGGCTTCGACGTTCGTCTCGAAGTGGACCAGTCGGTCTGCCAACCGGGCCGCGTGCTGGTGGTCCACGGTCTGCTGAGCCACGTGCAGGCCGAAGACGGCGTGGTCTATCAGTGCGCCACTCGGCGGTTGCTGAAAACGCTGAGCACCGATCAGCGCCACGTGGTGGCCGCGGGCGACCGGGTGCTCTTCCGGCCCATCGAGAACACTGATCCGCCCGAGGGCGTGATCGAGCGGATCGAACCGCGGCGGGGGGCCATCTGCCGGGAGAGCAAGGGCCGGCAGCAGGTGCTCGTGACCAACGTGGACCAACTGGCCATCGTGGGCAGTGTGGCCGAGCCGCGGCTGAAGCCCAATCTGATCGACCGGCTGCTCGTGGCCGCGGAAAAGGGCGGCGTGGAGCCGCTGGTGTGCATCAACAAGATCGACCTGGTCGATCCGGCCGGGCTGCAAGCGCTGGTGGGCGTCTACTGCCAGATGGGCTACCGGGTGCTGCTCACTAGCGCGGTGACGGGCTTCGGCCTGGAGCGGCTGGCCCGGGCACTGAAAGACCGCCAGACCGTGGTGGCCGGCCAGAGCGGGGTGGGCAAGTCTTCGCTGCTCAATGCCATCGACCCGGGACTGGAGCTGCCCGTGCGGTCCGTCAGCGCCGAGACGCGCAAGGGACGCCACACCACGAGCACGGCGCGGCTGTTCCCGCTGGCCGGGGGCGGCTACGTGGTGGACACCCCCGGGATGCGCCAGTTCCAGCCCTGGGACGTGATTCCCGAGGAGGTGGCGGGCTTTTTCCCCGACTTCCGTCCCTATGTGAGCCTGTGTCGGTTTCCCGACTGCACCCACACCCACGAAGAGGCCTGCGCGCTGAAGCAAGCGGTGGCCGACGGTCGGCTCGACCAGCGCCGCTACGAAAGCTACTGCCGCCTGGTGGGCCAGTAACCCGACTGACTGCCGACATGTACCCGCTCGGGTGGGGATGCCGATAGCGACGTGGCCGGCAGACACTCCGAGGCCGGGCAGATTGCTGGGTGGCCCGCTTGCTCGGTTGGCGGCCCGCGGGCTGCTATAATAGTTGGGTAACCGTTGACAGGTCGTAACGGCGCGCGGCGGGAATGCGCCGCGGCAGCACCGCCATCAGCCAGGAGGACCCCTGTCGCCGTGTATGAACTCGAGCGGACCGAAAGCGTCGTCAGCGAGGCCGCCATCCTCGTAGGCGTGTTGCTGCCGGGCCAAACGACGGATCACTCGCCCCTCGAAGAGCTCGAAGGGCTGGCCACCACGGCCGGCTGCCGCGTGGTGGGCCAACTGGTGCAGCGGCGCGAAAAGCCCGCCGCGGCCACGTATCTGGGCAAGGGCAAGGTCGAGGAACTGAAGGGCTTGGCAGAGAAGGCCGGCGCGGACGTGGTGCTCTTCGACAACGACCTCTCGCCCGCCCAGACCCGCAATCTGGAAAAGGCCCTGGGTCTGAAGGTGCTGGACCGCACCGAGCTGATCCTGGACATCTTTGCCACCCGGGCGCGCACGCGCCAGGCTCGACTGGCCGTGGAGCTGGCGCAATATGAATATGCCATGCCGCGGCTGAAGCGGATGTGGACCCACCTCTCGCGTCAGAAGAAAGGCGTGGGACTGCGCGGTCCCGGCGAGACCCAGCTCGAAGAGGACCGCCGGCTGGTGGAGATGCGGATTCGCGATCTGCGCAAGCAACTCCGCATGATCGAACGGCGCAAACGCCTCGAAGTGGCTGCACGCCGCGAGCTGATGACCGTGTGCCTGGTGGGCTATACGAACGCGGGCAAGAGCACCTTGCTCAACGCGCTGACCGGGGCCGGCGCGTTTACCCAGGATGCCCTGTTCGCCACGCTGGATACGCGCACGCGGCGCTGGCAGTTGCCCGGCTGGGGGCCGGTGTTGTTGAGCGATACGGTGGGCTTCATCCGCGACCTGCCCCACCATCTGATCGAGAGCTTCAAGGCCACGCTCGAAGAGGCCCGACAGGCCAATCTGTTGCTGCACCTGGCCGATGCCAGCAGTCCGGCGGTTTACGAGCAGATCACCGCGGCCTGCCGGGTGCTCGAGGAGCTGGGCATCGAGCGCAAGGATACGCTGCTGGTGGTCAACAAGATCGACCGGCTGCCCGACCGCGCACGCCTGGAAGGATTGCTCAGCCGCTATCCCGACGCGGTGGCCATCAGCGCGCGCAAGGGACTGGGCCTGGAGCGCCTGGCCGAGGCCGTCAGCGAGGCGCTCAGCCGCGGGTTCCTCGACGTGGACGTGGAAATGGGCGTGGACAACGGCGCGCTTTTGGCCTATCTGGCCGCCAACGGCGAGGTGCTCTCCAGGCGCTATCAGAACGGCCGGATGACGGTCCACTGCCGCATCGCTCCGCGTTTCCTGGGGCGGATCAAGCAGCCCGACGTGAGCGTTGTGCGTCGTGACGCCTGACGGGGCCCGGGCTGGACGAGGGTCTGGAGCCGGCCGACTGAAGCGGGCAAGGCCGCGCTGCCGGTCGACTCGCCGCAACCGCGCTGGTACGGTGTTCGGGTCGTAGGGATGGTGTGTGAACGGTCTTTAAGCGACCCGATGAATCGGGTTAGCACTTGTAAGAGTATTACTTCCCGGGGCTTCGCTTCGCCGTGAGCCCCGGCCACCCGGGGCTGCGCATCGAATTCGGCAAACAATTCCTTTACAAGTCCTTACTACGAACGCCGCGGCGGATTTGTCCAGCACACGCTCGATGCCTGAACGCCTTGCACGGAAGGTGGCCGATGTCCAGACGATCCGTCCAAGAAAGCCGCGCGTTGGTCACCGGGGCTTCCAGCGGGATCGGGTGGGCGATTGCCTGCGAGCTGGCGCGCCGCAAAGCGCAACTGGTGCTTCTGGCCCGGCGCCGCGAGCGACTCGAAAAGCTGGCCGAGGAAGTGGCCGCGCTGGGCGGCCGGGCCGAGGTCGTCAGCGGCGATGTGACCGACCCGGCCACACGCGGGCAGGCCGTGGAGTTGGCCGCGGACAAGTTCGGCGGACTGGACGTGCTGGTGAACAACGCGGGCGTGGGGGCCCTGGGCTTGTTCAGCGAGGTCACTGCCGAGCAGATGCGCCGCGTGATGGAGGTCAATTTCTTTGCCGCGGTGGAAATGACCCGCCAGGCATTGCCGCTCTTGCGCGAATCGCCGCGGGCGATGGTGGTCAACATCGGCTCGGTGCTGGGCCATCGGGCGGCGCCGCACTACACGGCCTATTGCGCCAGCAAGTTCGCGCTGCGCGGTTTCAGCCAAGCGCTGCGCGTCGAGCTGGCGCCGCTGGGCATCAACGTGCTGCTGGTCAGCCCGGGAGCCACCCAGACCGAGTTCTCCGACAGCCTGCTGGAGAAAGTCAGCGAGCCGGCCTGGCCCGAGCATCGCCGGTTACCACCCGAGGTGGTCGCGCGCCAGACGGTTCGGGCCATGGAGCGGGGAAAACGGGAGATCATTCCTTACTTTTGGGCAAGGTGCCTGGTGTGGCTCGATCGGCTGTGTCCGCGGGCAGGCGAATGGGTGATGAGCCGGATCAGGTGAGCGGCGGCGGATCCAAGCCGGCCGGACCGGCTGCAAGCCATGGTGACCCAAGGCCCCAGGCGCGCTTACGTCTGGCTCTTCGATTCGAAGTGTACGTGGTGGAACATGGTGGTGGCCGGCGCGCCTGCCCAGCAGATCGGCGACGCGACGGTTGAGCTGGTCGGGCTCGAGCCGGGCGCGTATCGGATCGTCTGGTGGGATACGCACGAGGGGCGCGCGGTTCGCGAAGAGACCGCTCGGGTGGCTGCCGCAGGTGCGGCCGAGCCCGCGGCGCTGCGCCTGCGCGTGCCCGCCTTCTCGCGCGACGTGGCCTGCAAGGTCATTCCAGCCCAATAGGGCAGCCACTGCCAACCGCTGACCGGAGATGCGCCACGCGGGTTGCCCGACTCGGGTGAACTCGCTGTCCGCGCCGGGCGGCGAGCCGGGCACGTGAGCGCTCGGTTGCTTGGGCCGTGCCCAACAAGCGCAATGGTAACAGTTCAGCCCTCTGAAGTGGACTTAGAGATCATCCGAGAACCATTGTGCAGCCGGGTGGCCGGGGCGATTGGCTCCACTCGGCTGAAATGTTACGGGATTTCCAGTTCCAGCCACCGTCGCCGGACGGTAGAACAACCTGCTTGTTGCAAGGCGTTGGTAAGAACTTGTAAGAGTATTACTTCCCGGGGCTTCGCTTCGCCGTGAGCCCCGG
>CAYXPN010000249.1:0-8651 GCA_964467075.1 uncultured Planctomycetaceae bacterium | reverse complement strand
TAGGGTGGGTCGAGCGGTAGCGAGACCCACCGACAAGGCGCAGTGGTGGGTCGAGCGGTAGCGAGACCCACCGACAAGGCACAGTGGTGGGTCTGCGCCTACGGCTTGACCCACCCTACGCGCTGCACGCTCTGGCGAGCGTGGCTACCGTCTTGGGCACATGCTGCCCGCGCCCGATCAGCCCAGCCCGTCCAGGGCCTGGCTGAGGTCCGCGATCAGGTCGTCCGGGTCCTCGATGCCCACCGACAGCCGCACCAGTCCCGGCGGGATGCCGGCCTGCTGGAGTTGCGCGTCGCTAAGCTGGGCATGCGACATCGAGGCCGCGTGTTCGATCAGCGTTTCCACGCCGCCCAGGCTCACCGCCAGCACGGCCAGGCGCGTGGATTCCACCAGGCGCACGCCGGCCTCGCGCCCGCCGGCCACTTCAAACGCCACCACGCCCCCAAAACCCGACATCTGCCGGCACGCCAGCGCATGTTGCGCATGGCTGGGCAGCCCCGGATAGATCACCCGGCGCACCGCACCATGGCCTTCCATGGCCCGGGCCACGGCCAGGGCGTTGCGGTTCTGGGCCTCGACGCGCAGGGCCAGCGTTTTCATTCCCCGCAAGAGCAGCCAGGCGGCAAACGGGTCGATGCTGCCGCCGAGCAGCGTGCGGCGGTGCCAGAGGCGCTGGGCCGTCTCGACGTCGGTCACCACGCAACCACCGATCACGTCCGAGTGGCCGCCCAGGTATTTCGTGGCACTGTGCAGCACCACGTCGGCCCCCAGCTCCAGCGGGCGCTGGTTGCAGGGCGTGGCAAACGTATTGTCCACCACGATCAATATCCCCATCTCCATGCCCAACTGGCAGACCGCGGCCAGATCGACCAGCTCCAGCGTGGGATTCGTAGGGCTTTCGAGGTAGAACAGCCGGGTCTCTTCCACGCGCACGGCCCGGGCAAACGCCTCGGAGTCGGTCGGATCGACAAAGTCCACTTCCACGCCGAACCGGGGCAGGTCCTCGCTCAACAGGCGCGTGGTGCCCGTGTAGAGCGACTTGCTGGCCACCACGTGGTCGCCCGGGCTCAAAAGCGCAAGCAGGGTGGTGCTCACCGCGGCCATTCCCGAGGCGAACGCCAGGCAGCGCTCGCCGCCTTCCAGGTCGGCCATCACCTTTTCCCAGACCTCGACCGTGGGGTTGCCCCAGCGCGTGTAGAACGCCTGGGGCTGGACGGCCCGCGCGCAGTCGGCCACGGTCTGGGCCCGCTCCGCGCGGAACGTGGAAGACTCGTAGAGCGGGGTGGCCACCGGCGGCAGGGCCGACTCGCAGGCCGGGTGGTGGACGGCGCGCGTGGCGAGCGACCAGCCGCCGTGTTTGGGCTTTTTGTGGGGGTGTTCTTCCATGGGTGGGTTGCCGTATGGACCTGTAAACGAATTGTCCCTCCAATCCCTTGCCCAGGCCCGGGTGGCCGGGGACGGAGCGAAGCGAAACCCGGGAAGTAATACCTTTACAAGTTTTCAGGGACGACGTTGCCCGTGTTCCTGACGCTTGACAGAAAATCAAGAGCGCTACTCAGAGCCGATCTAACAGACCCTGCACGACCAACGAGCGAGGCCGGCCCGGCGCCAAGGCCGCGGCCAGGCCCGCGGGCACGCCGCCGGCCGAAGCCCCCCAGCGAACTGAGGTGCAAGCAGCCGCCTTGCCCACAGCAAGTGGAGACGAGCGGGCTTGAACCGCCAACCTCCTGGTTGCAAACCAGGCGCTCTCCCGGTTGAGCTACGTCCCCGTTTCGATGCCCAGGGCGAGCAGGCCGCAAGGCTCCCTTCAAATTGTATCGCCTTCCCCCGGGCCGTTACAAGCCGTCCCCGGGCCCCGAGCACGAGCGCGCCGACCGCCAAGGCTCTGGGGAGTGCCGAGCGTGCCCGGCGGCTCACGCCGCCGGCTCGGCGAGCGTTTTGGCAGCGCCGAAAGAACCGGCGGCTCACGCCGCCGGCTCGCCATGTGTGTTCGACGCAATCGTACCGGCGCACGAGAAGCGGGAGAATCGCGGCGGCACGCCCGGCCTACGGCGCCTCGAACAGCGTGCGGACCTCCGCGGCCGACAGCGCACACTTCGGCTTGAACCCGTCGCCCGCCGCGTATCGCAGCAGACTGTGCAGCATTTGCCGGGCCACGGGGCGCTGGTCGAGCTGGTCTTTCAGGTCGATCGACGAGACCAGCAGCCGGCCGCGACCCACGCGGGCCTCGAACACCAGTCCCAGGCGGCGGTTGGTAAACCAGTCGTCGATCACCTGCACCACGGGGCGCAGCTCGGGCGGCTGGCCGTCGAGGATCATTACCTGCGCGTTGGTGACCAAATCCCACCACTGCCAGTTGCTGTGATATTCCGTGGGAAATCGGGCCAGGGCCGGGTGGTCCGGGTCGCAGAGGATGCCCAGCGTGTGCGGCGCCTGGCGCCGGGTCCAGGCCGTGTTCCAGAAGATGGGCGAGAAGGCCGGCGGCACCTGGCCGAAGCGGTCGCCCTTGACTGTGCCGCTCGCGGGCATGAGCAATACGCGCCCGCCCGACTGCAATCGCTTGAACACCTCGTCGTCGAACCGGTCGGCCACCAGCACGCCCTCGGGCACGCTGAGGTCCACCTGCGGGGGATAGACCCACAAGGCCCAGCGGTTGGCGTAGGGTGTGTCGGCCAGGCGCACCTCGAGCGTCAGTCGCGCCGGCGCTTCCACGTCGCGCAGCGGCAAGCGCACCTTGCCCAGCGGGGCGAGTGTGCCGGTGGCGATCGACTGCTCGGGCCACGCGCCTGAGGCGATTTGCCGGCCGGCCGCGTCGGTGATCGTCCACTGCGCGCGAGCCGCGGGCAAGTCCGCGGGGCCGTAATGGGCCAGTTCCACTGTGACCTCGAACGTCTCGGCCGTGGTCCAGGTGCGCTTGGGCATACGGGCCAGCGGCACGGTCTCGCACGCAAATTGGTGGACCTCGGCCGGCTCGATGTAGCCCTTCGAATCCCAGAAGGGATCGAGCATGCCGACCAGCGCCGTGCCCTGGCCGGGGAAGTCGTGCAGGTCGAGCAATTGAAACCCGCCCATGCCCGGCGTGCGCAAGGCCGACTCGATTTCCTCCTTGTAGCACAGCGCTTGCAACTTGCCCGAGGCCATGAGGAAATCGTGGGCCTGGTCGAGCATGTAATGGGCGCGGAGCGTGTCGCGGAAGATTTCGAAGTTCTTCGGCTTCAGCACGCCGGTGTACTTGGGAATCTCCTCGAAATTGGGATACACGCACCACTGGCCGATCTCGTGGGACACCACGGGTACCTCATGGCCGCTGATGAACTCGCGATAGTCGCCCATGGTCTCGGGTCGGTGCGCATTGAGCCGGCAGCGCAGGCCCGAGCCCCACTGGTGGATGCGCGGCTGGGGCGTGCTGTGGAACTGGTTCTCGGGAATGATGGGCCAGCCCGCGGCACTGGTGTAGACCCGGCGAGGGTCAGCGGCCTTCCACGATTCGACCAGCCGGCCGAGGAACTCGTTCTGGCGCTTGCCGGCCGGCTCGTTGCCGTAGGCCAGCATACAGAAGGACGGGTGGTTGCCGTAGGCGCGCAGGATGCGATCGGCCTCTTTAGTGATGAACTGGTCCACGGGCCGGCCGTCGCCGATCGAGGAGCCCTGGTTGGCCCAGGCCGCGCATTCCACGTGCAGATACACGCCCGAGCGGTCCGCGGCCACAAACGCCGCCTCGGGCGGACACCAGGAATGGAACCGCATGTGGTTGAGCCCGTGGGCCTTGAGCACCGCAAAAATCCGCTCCCACGCCGCAGGATCGGTGGGCGGATAGCCGGTCAGCGGAAAGATGCAGCACTCCAGCGTGCCGCGCAGCAGCGTGGGCCGGCCGTTGATCGTAAACTGTGTGCCGCGCGTGCTGAACTCGCGCATGCCGAAGTGCAGCTCGCGGCGGTGCTCGGCGCCGCCGGCCTGGAGAACCACGCTGAGCCGGTAGAGCTTGGGCGAGAATTCGTCCCAAAGCTGTGTCTCTTCGCCCAGGGGCAGCACCAGATCGGCTGTGCCGCCCTCGGGCGCGACGGCCACACGAGTGGGTTCCACGCGGCATTCGTGGGTCCCACACGCAGCCCGAGCGCCCAGCGCGGCCTGCGCCGGCGCGCCGGTGGCGTTGCCCAGCTTGACGGCCACCCGCGCGGTGCGCTGCTTGAGGTCCGGATAGACTTGCACGTCGTCGATCCACACGCGCGGCGTGCTGCGCAGCACCAGTCGCCCCACCACACCGTTCCAGTTGGTCTGGGTATGGTCCGACACGCTATGGGCATTGATGCCCACGCCGATCTTCAGGCGGTTGTCCACGCGCAGCGTAAGACGATGGGCGCCGGGCGCGGCCAGCCCCGTGAGATCATAGACGTGCGGGGTCGAAAGGCTGTGGCGGGTGCCCACCTGGCGGCCGTCGAGCCACAGGGTCGTCTCCCAATGGCAGCGTTCGAGCACGACCTCCACGCGCCGGTCTTGCCAGGACGAAGGAATCTCCACCTCGCGCTGATACCACGCTGGGCCCACGTAGCGGCGCTCGGGCTGGAGCCAGAAGGGCACCTTGATGTTGCCGGGCCGGCGATAGGGGGCATACTCGGGCGCGGTGAACCAACTGCGATCCACAATGCCGCCGGTCCATGGCGTGTCCACGGTGATCTCGTGGCCCTGGCCTTGTTCCTGGAGCGAGCCGGGCAGGCGGACTTGTTCGGCAAGTTGGCGGGCATACCACTGCTCGTCCACACCGCGATCTTCGCGATCGAGCGCAAAGCGCCAGGGGCCGGCCAGGTCGATCTCCGGCGCGCCTGTTTCAGCTCCTTGGGTGTGCGCCCGGCCGGACTGGCCCAGCGCTCGTTCGCCTGCCGGCGCTGCCCCGGCCAGCGCGTTCCCAACCGATCCAGCCAGACACCATCCAACAATCCACGCTGCAATCGGAAATCGCATGGCTCGTTTGCTCCCTGTGGGCGAGATGACCAACCGCGGCCCGTGTGTCTCGGGCCGTAGTCTCGGACGGCGGCTGCCCTCCGGTCCGCGCTGCCGCGGACCATCTTCGGCTATGGGCCGCCCCATGTCAATTCACTGCCCACCGGGTCGCTGGCTTTCCGCGCGGGGGGAAGGTAGGATGTTGGCGCTATGGTGCGAGACGATTGCAGCGGGAAAGGGGAGGTCCTTGTTCAACCCTCTCCCGCCGTGCGGGAGAGATGTAACGTTCAGTGTCAAGTGGCGTCAGACCGCTGAAGTGTTCCAAATCCTGTACCACCTTTGAGGAGACCTGCACCGTGAAGACCCCCGTGATCGTTGCAGTAAGCAGGCGGACAGCCAGCGCGTCCCAAGCCGTGCTCTCCAAGCGCCGGTTGCCTTGTCTGTGCGCGGCCCTGGCGATTGCCGGGCTGTTGTTGGCATCTGTCAACACTCGAGCGGCCGAACCGGCCGACACTGCGCAAGACCAGCCCGGTGCCGCGGCAACGCAGGTGACCGCGCCGGGCGCTGAGGTGGTGAGGCTGGCCGACGGCTTCAAGTTCACCGAGGGGCCGGCCTGCGACGCCGCGGGCAACGTGCTGTTTACCGACCAGCCCAACGACCGCATCCTCAAATGGAGCGTGGAGGGCGAGCTCTCCACGTTCCTGCAGCCCGCGGGGCGCTCCAACGGGCTGTGCTTCGACCGGGAAGGCAATCTCTGGGCCTGTGCGGACGAGAAGAACCAGCTCTGGTGCATCGCCCCCGACGGCCGAGTGACCGTGGTAGCCAAGGACTACGAGGGCAAGCTGCTCAACGGGCCCAACGATCTTTGGATCGACCCGGAAGGTGGCATCTACTTTACCGACCCCTTCTACAAGCGACCCTATTGGAATCGCGGGCCGCAAGAGCAGGACGCGCAAGGCGTGTACTATCTTGCGCCCGACCACAAATCACTGCGGCGCGTCGAGGCCGAGCTGACCCAGCCCAACGGGGTGATCGGCACGCCCGACGGCAAGACCCTCTACGTGGCCGACATCCGCGCGCGCAAGACCTATGCCTACGCAATCCAGCCCGACGGCTCCCTGGCCCGCAAGCGCCTGTTCTGCGAATTGGGCTCCGACGGCATGACCGTCGACAGCGAGGGCAACGTGTACCTGACGGGCAAGGGGGTGACGGTGTTCGACCGCGCGGGCAAACAGATCGAGCACATCGGCGTGGATGCGCGCTGGACGGCCAATGTGTGTTTCGGCGGGCCCGACCGGCAGACCCTGTTCATCACCGCCAGCGACGCGCTGTTCGGGGTGCGCATGCGCGTCAAGGGCGTGGGGAGCCAGTAGCCCGCGGGCTCGTGTCGCCCGGAGCCGGGAGCGGGCGCTTGGGATGGCAAATGATTGAGCAGGCACGAAAGGATATCGCGCGATGGATTCGTTGCTCGCCGAACTGCCCGAAGTGCTATTGATGGGCCCGGGGCCCTCGTGTGTGCCGCCCGAGGTGTATGAGGCCCTTGCCTGCCCGACGATCGGACACCTTGATCCGCGCTTCATCCGCCTGATGGACGAGATCAAGGCCCTGCTGCGCACCGTGATGCAGACCGAGAACCCGATGACCCTGCCCATCAGCGGCACGGGTTCGGCGGGCATGGAGACGTGCTTCGTGAACCTGGTCGAGCCGGGCGACGCGGTGCTGGTGCTGCTGAACGGCGTGTTCGGCGTGCGCATGGCCGACGTGGCGGGCCGTCTGGGTGCCGAGGTGGATACGCTGGAGTTCGAATGGGGCACTCCCGTGCGGGTCGAGGCCGCGGCCGAGCGGCTGCGCAGCCGTGGTTACCAGATCGTCTCCGTGGTCCATGCCGAGACCTCCACCGGCGTGTGCAGCCCGGTGGCCGAGCTGGGGCCGCTGGTGCGCGAGAATGGTGCCTTGTATCTGGTCGATACGGTCACCAGCCTGGGGGGGCTGCCCGTGGAGTCCGATCGCTGGGGCGCGGATGCGGTGTACAGCGGCACGCAGAAGTGCCTGTCGTGTCCGCCGGGGCTTGCGCCGGTGACCTTCTCCGAGCGTGCGCTGAAGAAGCTCGCGGCGCGCCGGCGCAAGGTGCCCAACTGGTATCTCGACCTCAATCTGCTCACCCAATACTGGGAAGGCGCCAAGCGGGTCTATCACCACACCGCCCCGGTCAACATGCTCTACGGCCTCTACCAGGCCCTGCGCTGTATCGTGGACGAGGGGCTCGAGCGGGTCTTTGCGCGGCATCGCCATGCCCACGAGCGATTGGTGGCCGGGCTGGCGGAACTGGGGATGGAAATGCTCGTCGAGCCCGCTGCACGCCTGCCCATGCTCAACGCCGTGAGAGTGCCCGAGGGGATCGACGAAGCGGACGTGCGGCGCCGGCTGCTCGAGGAGCACCAGATCGAGGTCGGCCCCGGCCTGGGCCCGCTGGCCGGCAAGATTTGGCGCGTGGGGCTGATGGGCCACACGGCGCGCCCGGCAAACGTGGACCGCCTGCTCGACGCGCTGAGGGCAGTGCTGGGCAGGTAGAGCTGCCGCCGGTAGCCACGCTCGCCAGAGCGTGGACTCGGTAGTGGACTCGGTAGCCACGCTCGCCAGAGCGTGGACGGCGAAGCGCGTTTTCACCCGCCCACTTGTCCGCCGTCTGGCTTTCGGCGGCTACCAGCCACCGCAGTAGGGGCGGCGCATGCGTCGCCCCTACCCGCACATCCGAGCACACTGCGCGCGTGCTGGGGCGCAACACTCTACCCCGCGCGGCCGCGGCACGACTGGTCACTCGTCACGCGCCCGTCGCGCAGGTGGACGACCCGCTCGGCCCGGGCAGCGGTTTGTTCCGCGTGGGTGACCATCAGGATGGTCATCTCCCGGTCGCGGTGCAACGTGTCGAAGAGGTCCAACACCTGGCAGGCGTTCTGCGAGTCGAGGTTGCCCGTCGGTTCGTCGGCCAGCAGGATGCACGGATCATTGGCCAGGGCCCGGGCGATGGCCACTCTCTGGCGTTCGCCGACCGACAGGCGCGTGGGCTGGTGGGTAGCGCGGGGAGCCAGGCCGACCAGTTCCAGCAGCTCCGCGGCTTTTTGGGCCCGCGTGCCGGGACTGCGAACGGTCTCGAACATGGGAATCTGCACGTTTTCGGCCGCGGTCAGGGTGGGCAGCAGGTGGAACGACTGGAACACGAAACCCAACTGCCGTGCCCGGAACGCATCAAAATCGCGCAGGCGCGAGTAGGGCTGGTCCTCGAAGTAGATTTCGCCGCTGGTGGGCACGTCCAGGGTGCCCAGCAGGTTGAGCAGGGTGCTCTTGCCGCTGCCGCTGGGTCCCATCACGGCCACGTATTGGCCGCGGTGGATTTCCAGGTCCACCTCGCGCAAGGCCCAGACCCGGCCGTCAGGATACAGCTTGCTGAGCTTCTCGGCGCGCAGGACAATCCGGGCACCGGGCGACTCGCGCATCGGGGCGGCTTGGGGGGTGGAGGCGGGGATTGATTGATTCATGGCTCATGTCCTTTGAGAACCGGCGGCAAGAGCGCATCTGGCGCTACGACGTTTGCCTCTTCGGCGTGCCGTGCCGGGCGCGTGGGCGCGTTTGGTTTTCCAGTCAGGGATTTCGGGATTAAGGGATTTGGGGGTGTGCGACTTCTTTCCTGAGTTCAACGCGCCCCCGGATCTCGT
>CAYXPN010000248.1:0-8683 GCA_964467075.1 uncultured Planctomycetaceae bacterium | reverse complement strand
GTGCCATCGTCCCTTGCCCTGGTCCTGACCGCAGTCATTGCTCTCCGCGGTCCAGCCCTCGCGGCCGACCAGCCGGCAGCAGCCCAGCAACCCGCGGCCCAGGCGCAGCAGCCCGACCAACCCGGCGCCCAAGCGCAGCAGCCCGACCAAGCGGCCGGGGCCGACGCGCCCGCTGCTCCGGCCCAACAGCCCGACCAGGCGCCGGCAGAGCCGCAGGAAGAGAAGCTCACGCTCGACCAGGCCGTGGCCCGCGGCAAGGTGGCCGTGACCGTCCAGAGCCTGGGCGGGGCCACCGGCAGCACGATCCGCGTGGACGTGCGCAGCAAGGTGTCCCGCCGGCTGCACATCCAGATCACGCCCGGCACCGTATTCTTGAGCACCACGGGCAAGGTGCAGAACATGACCGGCGGGGCCATCAAGGGCGAGTTCCTCAGCACCACCTCGATGAAATACCGGCCCAAGCAGGTGATGGTGCTGGTGGATACCAACGTGCATTCCTATCTGATCCAGTCCTACTGCCTGGAATACCACAAGCCGCCGCCCCGCCGCGGCGACCGCTTTTCGATCGCGCTTCTCGACCAGCGGGCGATGCGCATCCTCCAGCCGCCGCCGGATTTGAAGCCGTCGATGTGGGCGTTCCAGTGTGCCATCTGGATCGACCGGGCGGACGTGTCCGAGGCCGAGTTGCGCAGCCGCCTGCGCGTCAGCCAGGAGGACCTGCGCACCGCGCGCGCACTCTTGCAACATGCCCAGCAGGTCGGCGTGTCCACGATCCCCGAGGGCCTGCCCCCGGACGTGCGAGTGGAAGTGGAGAAGATATTCTCGCCCGACCCCCAGGTGCGAGCCGAGGCCGCGGCCCGGCTGCTGGCCATGGGGCCGCGCGCACTGCCGGCGATTCCGCTGGTTGAGGTCAACGTGGATATCGAGCGCCCCGGAAGCTGGTCCGCGGGGCAGATGCCTCCGGCGCCGGCCAACCAGCAAGAGGCCGTGGCGGCGCTTAGGCAGTTGGGTGTTCCGGCCTTAAACGTACTGATCGAACGCCTGCCCGCGGCGGGTGGGCCGCCGCTGCCGCCGTTCGGAGAGATGGTGCCCGGTGTGGGGCCGGGCGGGATGCTGGCCGATCGCCTGATCGCCAACCTGAAACACCCCAATGTCACGCTGCGGCGGCGCGCAGCCCGGCTGCTCGGGCTTTCGGTGGAGGTTCGCGTGATCGAGCCGCTGATCGAGGCCCTCGCCGACGAAGATGAACAGGTGCGCCAGGCCGCGGGCGATTCGCTCGAGCGGATCACGGGCCAAGAGCTGGGCACCGATCGCGCGGCATGGGAGCACTGGTGGGCGGAGAACAAGGGTTCATTCACGCCCGGCGGCAGCCCGGGCGCGGAAGAGCCGAATCAATGAGGTGCCGGCGGCCGGTCGGCAGCGGCGACGCACGGCGTGTGTAGGGACGACGCATGCGTCGCCCTTACCGGTGCATCGGGGAAAAACGGGGCGCTCGGCCGCGCAGGCGCGCGTTACGCCGCCTATTCGTGGCGCAATGCCTCGATCGGGTCAAGCGCCGCGGCGCGCATGGCCGGGTAGAGCCCGAAGATGATACCCACGGCCACCGAGATGCCGAAGGCCAGGGGGATGGACCAGGGGACGACCGCGGGCTGGACGCTTTTGATCACCTCGGGCAGTTGTTCCATGGCGTTGGGGATGGCGTATTCCATGCCGCTGCGCAGGTGGCCGACCAGCGGGCGGCAGGTCAGCCCGCCCAAGACCCCGGTCAGCCCGCCCACCACGGCCAGCACCACGGTCTCGACGAGGAACTGTCGGGTGATGTCGCTGCGTTTGGCGCCCAGGGCGCGGCGGATGCCGATCTCGCGGGTCCGTTCGGTCACGGTGGCGAGCATGATGTTCATGATGCCGATGCCGCCCACGACCAGCGAGATGGCGGCGATCACGCCCATGAAGACCATGAACATCAGGCGCATCACGCGGGCCTGTTCGAGCAGTTCCAGCGGCACAGTGGTGCCCACGTCCTCGAAGCGGCGGGACTGTTTGATCGTTTCCTCGACCAGATCGGCGGTCTCCAGCACGTGTGCGATCTTGTCGACGCGCAAGGTCACCTGGCTGAGTTCGACGATTTCGCCCTCGAAGGTGCCGCTGCGCCGGGTGATCACGAAATCGCCGATCCGGGCCCAGAGGGTGGTGATCGGGATGTACACGTCGTTGCTGAAATCCTGGGCCGCCAGCGAGCCGCCGATGCCGGCCGAAGGCGCACGCGACTTCATCACCCCGACGACCACGTAGTAATCCTCCTCGACGTGGATCGAACGGCCCAGCGGGTCTTCGAAGGGAAACAGGCGCTCGGCTGTGCCCGCGGCCAGCACGCAGTAGTTCTTCCGCTCCGCGATGTCCGTTTCGGAGAGGAATCGGCCGCGGGCGACTTCGAGCCGGTTGACCTGCTGATACTCGGGCGTGCAGCCGACCAGCCGGCCGTCGACCAGCCGGTGGCGATAGCCGAAGCGGCGGCGGAGTTCGCGGATCGGCAAAGACCTCTCGATGGTGGGGATCGTCTCGATCAGCTTGGCGTAGTCGGCCCGGGTGAGCCCGTAGGGCACCGGCCCGCGTGTGCCTTCGGTCACTTCGCTGGGGGGCTTGATGGAGCGGACGATGATGTTGTTCGCCCCCAGGCTTTCGATCTGTTCCTGGGCCTTGCGGCTGATGCCTTCGCCGATGGCCAGCAGCCAGATCACGCTGGCCGTGCCGATGAAGATTCCCAGCACGGTCAACAGCGAGCGCAGCGGGTGCAAGAGCAGGCTCTTCACACCCAGGCGCCAGGTTCTCAGCCACAAATGGAACATGATCCACCGGATACGGCTTCAGTCTTCCGCCTGTGCGCTGTGTGTGCGGAATACTTCACTCTGCGGGTCGCTGCCAAGCGGGGGCCGGCCGGGATGCTTGCGCTCCTCGCGTTGGACGCGTCCGTCGCGCAGCCGCACAATATGTCTGGCCCTGCGCCCCACCTCCGGCTCATGGGTGACCATGATGATGGTCTTGCCGGCCTCGTTGAGCTGGTCGATCAGGACGAGAATCTCCTCGGTGGTGGCCGAGTCCAGGTTGCCGGTCGGCTCGTCGGCCAGCACGAAGACCGGCTCATTGGCCAGGCTCCGCGCGATGGCCGCCCGTTGTTGCTGGCCGCCGGAAAGCTGGGCCGGGCGGTGGTCGAGCCGGTCGGCCAGGCCCACCATCTCGGCCAGTTCCCGGCAGCGCCGCCGGTCGCGCAGGGTGAAGCGGCCGCGATAGTAAAGCGGCACCTCGATGTTCTCCAGCAAGGTCAATTGCGGGATGAGGTTGTACGACTGGAAAATGAAGCCGATGCGCGAAGCACGGATTTCGCTGCGCCGGTCGTCCGTGGCCGCGGTCACGTCTTCGCCACCCAGCAAAATCGCACCCGAAGTCGGCCGATCCAGGCAGCCCAGCAGGTTCAACAGCGTGCTCTTGCCCGACCCCGAGGGGCCCATGATGGCCAGATAATCTCCCTCGGGCACATCCAGGTTCACACCACGCAGTGCCCGCACCGTGCCCCCGTCCATGACGTATTCCTTGAAGACATCCTGGATTGAGGCAGCCAGGGTCATGGACGATTCTCCGACGGGGGCTGGCCCGCAGGCAAGGCGTGGCGCAGACGGGCCACGGCCGTGGTCAACTCGGCGCGGCTGAGGCGCCCGTCGCCGTTGGTGTCGGCCTCGCCGAACATGGCCTGGAAATCGCTGGGCACTTCGTCGGCGTCCAGACACTCATCCTGGTTCTTGTCGAACTGGCTCAGAAGTTCCTTGACGATCTCCGAGGGGCGCGGGCGCTGGTTTTCCGCCTGCTGGCCGTCTGCGGTCTGGCCGTTCGACGGCGAAGGTGAACTCGGCCCGGACGCACCGGCAACGGGTGGACCGCTGCCCGGCGCCCCCGGTCGCTGCCCGCGGCCCCCCGGGCGCCCTCTGCCAGCGCCTTCGACGGGCAATTGGGGCAGGTCCAGCTCCTCGCGCAGCGCCGCGGCATTCAGCGCGACCTGCCGGCCTGGTTGGAGCCCTTCTTCAATGACCACGAACTTGTCGTTGCTCGGGCCGAGTGTGACGGGCAGGGGCTGCCAGTTGCCGCGGCTGCCGCCTGCGCAGTAATACTTGTCGCCGTGTTCGAAGACCGCCTGCACCGGCACGCGGATCACGTCGGTCAGGCGTTCGACGAGGACTTTGACCTCGGCCGTCAGGCCCGGGCGCATGGCCGGCGGCGGCTCGTGGATGCGCACGATGGTTTGATACTCCTTGACGCTCGAGGCGTACCAGGGTGAGGGCTCGGGGTAGTCGTTGACCTTCTCCACCACGCCGGTCAATTCCACGTCCGGGAAGGCGTCCAGCCGGATGCGGACGGGCATGCCCACCTGGATCAGCGAGATGCTGCCTTCGCTGATGGTGGCCTTGACCTGCATGCGTTTGGGGTCGGGCAGGCGGACGAGCACCTGGCGTTCATACACCTGGGTGCCTTCTTCGATGATCACCTCCCGGCTGCCGCGGTAGCCTTCCTGATTGGCATAGACCACCTGTCCGGCTTCGGGGGCGCGCACGGTGCACTTCTCGATCTGGCTGTCCAGCCGGGCCAGCTCTTCCATATCGAGCTTGTGGCTGGCCTCGGCCGAGCGGAGCCGGGCTTCGGCCGTCTTGATTTCGCTCTCCAGGCGGATGAGTTCCTTGCGGCGGGTGAACTCCTTGAGCACCATGAGCTTGGTCTGGGCGGTTTGCAGGTTCAGCTCCGCCTCGCGCACGCTGAACTCGTCGGTCTCCAGTTGAATCCGCGTGATGTAGCCTTTCTCGGCCAGCCGCTTGCTGAACTCGTAGTAGTCGCGCGCGCGGCGCCGGTCCTCCTCGGCGACGATCAGCGCCGCTTCCAGGGCTTGAAGCTGCTCGATGTACGTGCCTTGTTCGTATTCTTGCTTGGCGATCAGGGCGGTCTCGTAGTCGTTGCGCGCCTTGATCTCGTCCGCCTCGCTGGCATTGCAGACGATCTGCTGCTGCACGCGCTGCTCCTCCAGCGCCGAGGAATCCAGGCGCGCGATCACGTCGCCGGGCTCCACGTAGGTGCCCTCGGGGATGATCTCCAGGATCGTGGTGCCGCCGCTCCCTTTGGAGCGCACCTCGCAACGCACCTCCACGTTGCTCGAACTCTCCACCGTGCCCCGGTCGGTCACCTCGTGGATGAACTCGCCGCGTTCGACCACGTGCATCAGCGGGCCTTCCCCGGAGCCGGAAGAAGGGAGCCCCGGCCACAGCGAATACGCCAGCGCCGGCACCGCGGCCAGCACCACCAGCGCAATGATCAACCCGCGATACGAGAAACCACCACGTGCCGGCCGTCTGCAAGAGGGGCTCATGGGAGGGACCTCGTCCTCGGAAGTACCCGAGACGCGGCGTACGGGCGCAACACCATACCCGGGAGGGGATTCCGCGTGCCGGCGCCGATATACCCATCGACGCTTTTTTCCATTATAGATACCCCCCGGCCGCCTGTCACTCCCCTGGCCCGCAGTCCCGGCCGCGGGTCCCTTGGCGCGTCGATGAGGGCCGCTTGCGCGTCGCTGCGCGCCCGCAGAAAGCCGGCTATCGCTCGCCGCCCGCCACGGCAGCCAGCAGTTGGGTGAACCTCTGCAGCGTCTCCGGCGGTGGGAGGGGGAGTTTCAGGTAGGGCTGGCCGGTCTGCGGATCGCGAGAGACACCCGGCCGCAAGATGCGCGCTTCCCCTGGTTTCGATCCCCCGGAATCCCCGCCCGCTGCACCGCCGAGCGCACGGCTCAGCTCACCCAACAGGGCCACGCCCGTCTGCACCAGCTCCGCCCAAGCCTCATCCGCCCGGCCGGGCGATGCCGGCGCAGCGACAGGCGAGGCAGGCGCCGAGGGCCGCTCGTCGGCTTTGGGCCGGCGCGTGGGCGGCGGGCCGGCCGGCGGGCTGGGCGCGGGCTCGTGGATTTGGACGGGCATGGGCTGCGGGATGTCCGAAGTGGCCTTTTCCACCGACTCCATGAAGCGTTTCAGCCGCGTGCCGCCCAGGAACACTTCATCGCTGCCGCCGTCGAGCACCCCGGCGAACATCGCGCTTTTGAATCCCAGCAGGCTGAGCATCCCTTCTTCGATCGTTCCCTGGGCGATCAGGTGCAGGACGCGCACGGGCCGGTGCTGCCCCAGCCGGTGGACGCGCCCGATGCGCTGTTCCAGCACGGCGGGGTTCCACGGCTGGTCGAGGTTCACCACGCAACTGGCGTGCTGGAGGTTCAATCCCACGCCGCCGGCATCGGTGGAAAGGAACAGCCGGCAGCGGGGGTCCTCGCGGAACCGCTGGATCAGCCCCTTGCGCTGCGTTCCCGGCACCCCGCCGTGGAACATCACGTGCTCCCATTTCCGCTGCTCCAGCCGCCGCACGACCAGCTCGTGCATGCGCAGCCACTGGCTGAAGATGACCACCTTGGTTTCCGAGTTCTCCAACAAGTCGCTCAGCAGGTCGGCCAGCTCATCGGCCTTCATGCCGTAGTCGGTCTTCTTGTCCAGCAAGTACGTGCTGTTGCAGGCCATGCGCATGTTTTGCAGGGCGATCAACAGCCGCCGCTGGTCGGCCTCGGAAAGAAAGCCGTAGCGCCGCCACTTGGCCACGATGCGGGCCACGATCTCCGCGTTTTCCTCGTGATGTTTCCTCTGCTCGGGCGTGATGGGCACGAAGAGCCGCTTTTCCAGGCGCTCGGGCAGCTCGGGGAGCACTTCCTCGCGCGTGCGGCGGATCAGGATCGGCTCGAGCGTGGAGGCGATATTCGAGAGGTTGCGGTATCCGACCACGCGCCCGGTCTCGTCCACGTGCTGGTGCTCGGCCAGGAACCGGAACATCGGCCCCAGGCGATGGCGGTCCACAAACTCCACGATCGAGTGCAACTCTTCCAGGCGGTTTTCCAGCGGGGTACCGGTAAGCACGAAGGCGTATTCCGAGTCCAGGCGTTTCACGCTCTGGGCGGTGCGCGTGCGCCAGTTCTTGATCCGCTGGGCTTCGTCGAGGATGATCAACTCGGGCTGCCACTGCCGGATCGATTCCCGGTCGCGATGGACCACGTCGTAGTTGGTGATCTTGAAGAACGACTCGCTCTGGTACAGCGCCGCGCGCCGCGCGAGCAGGCCCTCGATGACCACGGCCTGCCGGCCGGTGAACTTCTCGATCTCCCGCTGCCACTGGTGCTTCAGCGACGTAGGCGCGATGACCAGCACCCGTTCCACCCCCCGCAGCCGGGCGAGGATTTCCGCGGCGGCGATCGCCTGGATGGTCTTGCCCAGCCCCATGTCGTCGGCGATCAGGCAGCGCCCGGCGCGTGCGGCGAACAAGGCCCCGGCGCGCTGATAGGGGTAGAGCTTCGTCTTGAGCAGCTTGTTCAGCGCCGCGCTGCGTACACCCCGGGGAAACTTGCCGTCCACCAGACGTGTCAAGGCGGCCTGGTCGCGCACCTGGGCGATAAAGGCCAGCGTATCGTCGTAGCAGCGGACCTCGTGCGAGCCCGATCGGGCGCGCTTGAGGAACGTGTGGAAGCGATCGAAGGCTTCCGGCTTCAATCGCCCGTGTTCGTCGAAAAACCTGCGCGCGTATCGCCGCAATTCGGCCGGACATTCCGTGCCGGGACGGAAGACCACGACGCGCTGGGCCCCGTATTGGAGATAGACCTCGGAGAAGGGCGGCTGACAGCCCGCGGCCAGGGCCTGCTTGGCCGCGCGCGTGCGTCCCAGGCGCGCCAGGGTGAACTCGATGTGCTTGCAGGTGCCCAGCGTGTTGACGGCGAAATCGGGGCACGAGCAGTAGTTCTCGCCCAGGGCGGCCCCGCGGATCGCCACCCGATACGTGCCGCCGGTCTGGGGATTGGTGACCTCGAACTCCGAGAAGAGCGGCTCCTGGCCGAGATTCTTCAGCCGGAACTTCTGCGCCTTGCCGTACTGGCGCCGCAGCTCGACCTGCCATTGCTCGAGCGACATGCCTTCCGGCTTGCGCAGGCGCGAAAGCGATCGCTCCGGCGGTCTGCCCGAGCGCCGGGTTCTCTTGCGCCGGCCCTTTGCCCCGCTCCCCGCGGCCGGCTTGCCCGCGCTCGGCCGCCGACCCTTCCGAACCGCCTCCTTGGCTTGCATCCTCGCACTCCTTCCGCTTGTGTACTGCCGTGCGTTTGGCTGCGTCCTGCCGCGGGCGCCCTCCGACAGCGCCTTTTCCCACCACCAAGCTACCCGATCGCGGCTCAGTCGCCAAGCCCGCCTCGGAGCGGGGGCGATCGTGCGATCGTGCGTGGCGGGCACGCACGGCAGCCGCGTTGGCCGGCGGCGCGTGCCCCGGGAAACCAGGGCCTCCGCCGGCCCTTGGCCTTGCGCGCGCCTGCCAGTCCACCCGATGGTCTCGCACCGCCGCCCACTTGAGCGCCGGGTAGAAGCGGCCGGGGAGGCGGAGAGCCCGGCGGGATTCTCTGGCAGCATTGCCTTGGGCGTTGCGCGGCTGCTGCCGCGGCAGGCGGCGTGACAACCGACCAACCCGCGGCTAGAATGCGACTTAAGGTGACGGGTAGCCCGCGCCGGGTGCCACTGCTGGCTTGTCCAGCAGTGCCGGCACTGACCCGATGGATCAGGTCGCTGCCAGCGGTTTGTAG
>CAYXPN010000247.1:0-8859 GCA_964467075.1 uncultured Planctomycetaceae bacterium | reverse complement strand
AACCGCCCCGTTCGCCGGAAGTCGCGTGCGTGCAAAGCACGCACCCTACGGACTTTCGCTTCACTGAAAGCCCCGGCCACCCAGCCGTCACCCACCACGTATGCCACCTGTGGGGGGGCAGCGGCCCATGCTCGGGGTGGGCCTTGCCTCCCTGATGCCGGCCATATCCGGGTTTTTCCCCACAGGGGTCTTGATGAAAAGGTCGGGAGCGGGTATGGTTGAGTAGCTGAGATTGAGTCTCAGTATGAATTTCGGCTCCCCGATCGTCCCTCGCCCCTGTCCAGTCCTCCGATGATCGACCTTCCCGCAGACGATTTCCACCATCCGTTTTCCCGCGCGGTCTCGCTGCGCCGACTGCCGCAGGGACAACCGGCGCGCGTGGTCCAGCTCAGCGGCCGGCCCGAGTACGTTCACCGGCTCCTGGAGTTCGGCTTTCGGCCGGGCTGCTGCTTCGAGGTGGTCCGCCGCGGCAATCCGTGCATCGTGCGCATGGACGGCACTCGGTTTTGTCTGCGCACCGGTCGGCGATTGGATGTGCTGGTCGAGCTGCTCGACCAAGAGCCAGCCGCGGGCGACCGCCCGCCACAGCCGGCCCCTCCGACGCCGTTGACGGATTGAGACGCGCTTCGGAAGACCGCCGGGCGCAGGAGGCGCGGCCGCCCGTTGGTTGTCCGGGGTCGCCGGCCTGGCTTGGCTGAGAGCGGGAAAGCTCGTGTGCATCGGCTTTGCGGGCCAGGAGTCGCTACGGGATGGGGCTCGCGTGCGTGCAAAGCACGCACGCTACGGGATGGAGCACGCACCCTGCGGGATGTAGCCACCGTCGCCAGACGGTGGACGATGCGCTCATCATGCGATGTTGAGGCCTGCTGCTCCACGCTCTGGCGAGCGGGGCTCGCGTGCGTGCAAAGCACGCACCCTACGGGATGGGGCTCGCGTGCGTGCAAAGCACGCACCCTACGGGATGGGGGTCGCGTGCGTGCAAAGCACGCACCCTACGGGATGGGGGTCGCGTGCGTGCAAAGCACGCACCCTACGGGATGGGGCGGATCATCTGAAGGCGGGAAAAGGTTGTGCGCAAGTCATGTCAGTGCAAGCCGCACAAACCACGGTCGGTGTGGCCCTGGTGGGGAATCCCAACACGGGCAAGTCCACGCTGTTTACCGCCCTGGCCGGCATTCATCAGCACGTGGGCAACTACCCGGGCGTGACCGTGGAAAAGAAGATCGGCTGGACGGAGCATGCCGGACGACGCTATGAGCTGATCGACCTGCCGGGCATGTACAGCCTGGCGCCGCGTTCGCGCGACGAGATGGTGGCTGCCGACGTATTGCTCGGGCGCATGCCGGCCGGTCCGGCGGTGCAAGCGGTGGTTTGCGTGGCCAATGCGTGCAACCTGCGCCGGTCGCTCTATTTGCTGAGCCAGCTTCTGGAGCTCGGCCTGCCGGTGGTGCTGGCGTTGAACATGGCCGATCTGGCCGAGCGGCGCGGCCTGCGCATCGACACGGAGACGCTCGCCGGCCGGCTGGGCATTCCGGTGGTGATGCTCCAGGCCCATCGGCGGATCGGTATTAAGGCGCTGAAGGACGCGATTGCCGAGGCACTCCAGCGCGGGGCCCCGGCGCCCACGCCGCTGTTTCCCACTGTATTCGAGGAGGAAGTGGCCGGGCTGGAGGGAATTCTCGCCTCACAGAACGGCGATGGCTGCGGAGCCGTCCCGCCGTGGCCGAGCTTTCTGGTACGGCGCTTGTTGCTCGAACGCGGGGGTTACCTGGAACGCACGCTGCCGGTCGATCGGGCCGGGCCCGCGCGGGCCGCGCTGGAAGCTGCGCGCCGCCGCCTGGACGAGCGGGGCTGTGCGCTGCCGGCCATCGAGACCACCGTGCGCCATGATTGGGCGGACCAGGTGATCCAGGGCATCTGCCGCGAGCCGGCCCGAGCGCCCGTCACACTCAGCGACCGGCTGGACCGCGTGCTCACCCACCGCGTCTGGGGCACCGCGCTGTTCGCGGTGCTGATGCTGGTGGTCTTCCAGGCGGTGTTCGTCTGGGCCGCGCCGGCGACCGACCGGATCAATCAAGCCATGGGGCTGCTGGGCCAGGTGGTGGGCGGGCCGCTGCCCGAGGGTGCCTTGCGCAGCCTGCTGGTCGAGGGGGTGATCGGCGGGGTCGGGTTGGTGCTGGGTTTCTTGCCCCAGATTCTGGTCCTCTTCCTGTTCATCGCCGTGCTGGAAGACTGCGGCTACATGGCCCGCGCCGCTTATCTGATGGACCGCTGGATGGCCCGGGTGGGGTTGAGCGGCAAATCGTTCATTCCGCTGCTTTCTTCGTTCGCCTGCGCCGTGCCGGGGATCATGGCGGCGCGCGTGATCGAAGACGAGCGCGATCGGCTCACGACGATCCTGGTCGCCCCGCTGATGACCTGTTCGGCGCGCCTGCCCATTTATGCGTTGCTGATCGCGGCTTTTGTGCCGTCGCGGCGCTATTTGAGCGGGCTGGTGGACTTGCAGGGCCTCGCCATGGCCGGGCTGTATGTGCTGGGCATTGTCACGGCAGTGGTGGCGGCCGCGGTGTTCAAACGCACGATCTTGCGTGCCGGGGGCGCGCCGCTGCTATTGGAGCTGCCCGATTTCAAGTGCCCCTCGCTGCGCAACGTGCTGGTGCGCGTGGGCCAACGCGGGTGGGTGTTCGTGCGCCGCGCAGGCACGGTCATCCTGGCCGTCTCCGTGGTCATCTGGGCCCTGCTCTACTATCCGCGCAACACGCAGACCGCGGCTGCCCAGCGCCAGCAGCGCGACCGCCTGGCGGCCCACCTCGTGGAGCTGCCCGAGGACGATCCGCAGCGCAAGCAAATCGGGCGCGAACTGGCCCACCTCGAGCAGTCGATCCGCGCGGAGTATCAGCGCCAGAGCTTCCTCGGCCGGGCCGGGCGCGTGATCGAGCCGGTGGTGCGCCCGTTGGGCTGGGATTGGCGCATCGGGTCCGCGGTGCTGGCTTCGTTCCCGGCGCGGGAGATCGTGGTGGCCACGCTGGGGGTGATGTACAACGTGGGCACGGAGGCGGACGTGGAATCGGAAGAGGGCCTGGCGCGCCTGCGCGCCCGGTTGCGCGCCGAGCGCTATCCACAGACCGGCCGTCCGGTGTTTACCGTGCCGGTGGCCTTTTCGCTGATGGTCTTCTATGCGCTGTGTGCGCAGTGTGCGGCCACGCTGGCGGTGATCCGGCGGGAGACGAACAGTTGGCGCTGGCCGGCCTTTGCCTTCGCCTACATGACCGGGCTGGCCTACCTGGGGGCCCTGGTGACGTATCAACTGGGCGCCTGGCTGGCCGGCTGACCACATTTGCAATCGGCTCGCCGGGCGATCCCGTGGGCGCATGGCCGGCCGGCTGAAGCAAGCGGAGAACCGAGCCGATGACTTCCTGGCAAGACCTTGTCACCCTGGGGCTGGCCGTGCTGGCCGCGGTGTTCGTGGTCTGGCGCACCTGGCGCACCGTGCGCGGGCGCCCGGGCATCGGCTGCGGCACCTGCCTGCGGTGTCCGGGCTGGCGGCCGGGTGCGACCGCACGCTCGCCGGGCGGTGCCGAAACACGGCTCGACAAGCCGACCGAGGCACCCTTGGGCGTGTGTGATCATAGGGATTCCCGGCCGTAGCCACCGAAACCCAGACGGTGGAAGAACCTGTGAGCTGCAAGGCGTTGGTCGATGCCTTACCACGCTCTGGCGAGCGTGGCTACAATTATCAGACCCACCCTGCAGACCAGGTTCGACAGAGCCATAGCCGCTCAGCGGTCGGCTACCAGTGCAAACGCCGCTAGTTCGGGGCGTGCGCTCTCCAGGTCGGTTTCGATGCGGATCTTGCCGACCACCTTGCCCGAGGCGCCCCGGGCCACGAACGTGATCGGGATCACGTGGACCTGTTTCGGCGTCTGTTCGTCGGGCAGCTCGCAACGGAAATTCGGATCGTCGCACTTGACGGCCAGAATGCGGAAGGGGCGCTTGCCCTTGACCACCAGGCGCTTGGTCACCGTCTGTCCCGGCGACACCACTCCCAGGAACAGTGAGTCCGGGCTGATCGTCACCCCTGAAACCACGCGGCCTTCGACCAAAAGCGGCACGTGCGGCTGGTTCCGGTCGTTGGTCACCAGCAGAAGGTGCTCCTGGAAGTAGCCCGGCGGGGTTTGCTCGTCCAGGTGGACCTGCAAGTCGTAGACCGCCCGGCCGCTCGTGCCGCGGCGCCGCACGATTTCCGCTTGGAGGTGGGGATTGGGACTGCGCACGTCGGTGATCTGCCAGTCGCCCCAACCCGAGTAGACCACGGAGACTTGGGCATCGGCGCCCGACCCTTGATCCACGGCGCCGAACTGCACGCTGCCGGGGTCGAACACCACGTCGCTGCGGATGTAGCCGCGCACGTGCAACTGGACCTCGGCGAAGTACGGCTTGTCGAAGGTCACCGTCAGCGTAGCTCCGCGCCGACCCTGGAAGGCCTGGGTGTTGAACTTGGCGATCACCGCTCCCTGCTCGTAGGTCTTCAACCACTCCTGCTCCACGCGCGGCAATGTGCAGCCGCAGCTCGAACGCACGCCTGCAATGTGTATCTCCTCCGTGTAGATGTTCTTGAGCACGAAGGCGAATTCCGCCTGCGCGCTTCGGGCCACCGTGCCGAAATCGTGCTCAGTCACCTCGAACATCTTGCGGGCCCACTCCTGGGCATGACAGGGCCACGAACCAAACAACACCACGACCGACCAGCAGGCAATCTTGCGAAACATGGCGCCTCCCAGACTTGCTCGATGCACGGCTAGTAGTCCGACACGGCTAAACTGTGGGGTGCCACGGTTGGCTTGCCCAACCGTGCATTCCGCACTGCTGGACAAGCCAGCAGTGGCACCCAACTCGACACGTTACGTGTGTCGGACTGCTAGGGGACATTCCTCGGGCGGCAACTTCCGTCTCGCGCCCCGTCTCTCTACTCTACCTACCCGACAACGACCGAAATCCTGCCCGCCGGCCTGCGGCGCGGCCGATTTGGCGGCTCAGGCCGGTCGGTGGCGGTCCCTCGGCCCCCCGTCCGGCACGACTTCAGGGCCCCCCGCTCGGCGATTCGGCCCCCGCACAAGGCCGCCTCCGGGTCGCTCCGGCATGGTCGGCCCTTACCTCCGGAAGGACGGATTCGGCACCGCACCGGGCAACTCTAGGTCGGTGCAATTGCCCGAGCAAACCAGCTCGGCACCTGAAAGCGCCGGGACACTTCCACCGGGCAGACAGCCTATGCAGACCATGGCGCGCACACGGCGTGCAGTTTCCGCGAATTCCTATTCTACTCTGTTTACCTATCTTTCCAAGCGATGCCTTTGGGCCTCAACAGCGGCCTAAACGAATCCCAGCCCGCGGCCGTTGGGAGAGCGGAATCGCCGGATCGCGACCCGCCCTGGCCACCGGGCAGCACCGCGGGACTACCAACCGGGTTGGACCGCCGCACCGCTGCACCGGCCAACCACCCGACGAGTTGGACCGCCAGCCGCGCAGGCCCCAGGGCCAGCAATCGCGCAGGCAGGAGGACCCAGAAAGGGCGAGAAGGGTTGAGAACCGCGGAATCGCCGAATTGCCGAGCTGGATCGGCCGAATTGGGCTTTCCACGCAATAGTGTTTTTTGGTAGTTACCCGCCCGAAGATCGGCACCGGCGCGTTGCTCGCCTCACCCCCTCGGTGGAGGGGTCCCATCCTTCCCTCTTGGCGTGTCGTCCCTGCTGAAGCCCTTGAAAACAGGGATCCGGTCGAAGGGAGACCATCAGGTTTCGGGAACGAGTCCCATGAAACGTGTGATCCTGCGGCTTGTGGCCCTGGCAACGGTAGTGGTCCTGGGAGTAGTGGTCATCGTGCGCGCCCAGCGCGGTGCCGAGCCCGATCCATCCGCAAGCGAGCCGGTCGCCGGGTCGCCCGATCTGACGGCTGCTGCCGGGGACGCGCGCGCCGGCGGGTCGCCTGAAGCGGCTTCCGCGCCGGTTGCCAATCCGTTGCGCAGCCAGCCGGCCTCGACCGCTCCGCAGGCCGCGTCAGCCGATGCGCCAGCGCACGCCATCCCGAACGGGGAATGGCCCGTGGGGACCGATCCCTTTTCCGCGGCCCACACGCCGCCTTCAGGTTCAGGCGACGAGCCCACTGTGATTCCGGCGGCCGACTACCGGCGTTCGCCCCAGGAGTTCCCTTCCTACGGCGCCACGGCCGCGGTGGCCACCTCGCCCGCGACCCGATCGGACGCTGCGCCGGAGCTGATGCCGGTCACTGGGCCGGCAGCCGAGCCCATGATGCCCGCGGCGGGAGGCCCGGGAGCTTTCGGAGCGGGGACTCTGGGACCAGAGGAAGGCTACGCAGCCGCGGGCGCGCCTCTTTTGGCTCAAGACACGCAGTCGCCCGCGACCTTGCCCGGCAATCCGGCAGCCCTCAACGCTGAGCCGCGTCACTTGCCGACCGATCTGGGGGCGGTTCCCGCGGCCTCGTCGGGCACGGAGTCGGGGCCTGCGCACGCGCCGGCTGGTGGGAGCACACCGGATTCGGCTTCAGCCGGGCCCTCGGGTCCGGAAGGTCCGCCTTTCGAGGTTGCTGGGCCGGAGACCGGCTGGCCGCAGACCGGTGGCCCAGGCGCCCCGCCGGGCGCGCTCGAAGGCGGGGGCTTGTCCGTCCCGCCCGGCCCAGAAAGCCTGGGTGGGGCCACCGGCGGGTCGGCGCCGGTCGCTGGCGAAGGCACGGGCCGGCCGGGTAGCGCGCAGCTTGAGGGTCCCCAGACGCCGCAAGTGACCGTTCAGAAGATCGCGCCCGACGCGGTCCAGGTGGGCCAGCTTGCCACCTTCCGCCTGCTGGTGCGCAACACCGGCAACGTGGTGGCCGCGGACGTGGAGGTGCGCGACGAGGTCCCCAAGGGCTCGCGCCTGGTGCAGAGCAATCCCCAGGCCGCGCGCGGAGCAGGCGGCGAGCTGGTCTGGAAGTTGGGCAGCTTGCAGCCCGGCCAGGAAGTGGCCATCGAGACGCAAGTCGTCCCGCTCGAAGAAGGCGAGCTGGGCAGTGTGGCCCGGGTGAGTTTTCAGGCCGAGGCCACGGCACGCTGCGTGGTCACCAAGCCCGAACTCGTCTTGCAGGCCTCGGCCCCGGAGCAGGTGTTGATCGGCGAGCAGATCAACCTGACGATCCTCGTTTCCAACGCCGGCAGCGGGCCGGCCCGAGGCGTGGTGCTCGAAGAGCACGTGCCCGGCGAACTACAGCATCCGGCCGGAGCGGCGCTGGAATATGTGGTGGGCGATCTGCAGCCGGGCGAGAGCCGCCAACTGGAACTGACGCTCACGGCCCAACGCCCGGGCCCGGCGACCAATCTGCTGGTCGCCCGCGGGGAGGGCAACCTGCACACCGAGAACCGTCTGGCGCTGGAAGTTGTGGCCCCGCGCCTGGAAGTGGCTGTGGAGGGACCGCAGCGCCGGTTCCTGGAGCGAGAGGCCACCTACCAGTTCGCGGTGGCCAATCCCGGCACGGCCGCGGCCGAACAGGTGGAGCTGGTCGCCTATCTGCCGCCGGGTTTGGAGTTTGTGCGGGCGAACAATGCGGGCTACTACGAGCAGTCGGACCACACGGTGCGCTGGCGCCTGGAGCAACTGCCCGTAGATGAGCTGGGCACGGTGGAGCTGGTGGCCATGCCGGTTCAGGCCGGGCAGCACGAGATCAAACTCCGTGCCGCCGCGGCACGAGGCGCGGAGTCCGAGACGGCCCATCCGGTGTTGATCGAGGGCATTGCCGCACTCTTGTTCCAGGCGGCCGACGAGGTGGACCCGATCCAGGTGGGCGAAGAGACCAGCTACGAGATTCGGGTGGTCAATCAAGGCACCAAGGCAGCCACGGGCCTGATGCTCGCCGTGGTGGCGCCGCCGGAAATGCAGCCGGTGGCGGCCGAGGGTCCGACGGCCCACACGGTCGACGCGCAGAATCGGGTGCTCTTCCAGCCCCTGGCCCGGCTGGCGCCCAAGGCCGATACGACCTATCGGGTGCGTGTGCGCGGGCTGCAGCCGGGCGACCTGCGGGTGCGTGTGCAACTGATGGCCGACGAGATGCACACACCGGTGACCAAGGAAGAGAGCACGCGCGTCTACAGCGACCAGTAGGCGCCCGGCAGCAGGCGGGCCGCGCTGTTGTGGCCGGGCCCCCCGCTGTTGTGTTCTTCCCGGGGCTTCGCTCACGCTCCAGCCCCGGCCACCCACGGCACGCTGCGCACGAGGCGCCTCCGGGCCATACCGGGCGCGCTCTCACTCGCACGGCGCAGGGCCGCCCTGCCGATCGCCCGCATCTTGCAGAACCATCCGTTCCAGCGGGCGCTTGATGCGCGTGAACCACGGTTCCTCTTCTGGATGGATCGGCCGGACCAGGACGCTCACCAGTCCGGCCCAGCGCGCGGCCAGCACGTCGGCGAACAACTGATCGCCCACCAGCGCCGTGCGCTCGAAGGGCAATCCCAGCGTGCGTGCCGCACGCCGGCAGCCGAAGGGCAGGGGCTTGAGCGCCGCGGCCACATAGGGCACGCGCAGCTCTTCGGCCAACCCAGCGATGCGCCGCGTGCGACCGTTGGAAACCAGGCAGAGTCCCACTCCCGCGGCACGCATTGTGTCGAACCACGCGGCTACCCCTTCCGAAAGCCGCCGCGCGCGGTAGCGCTTCAGCGTACAATCCACGTCGAGCAGCAGCGCGCTGAGCTGCCACTGCGCAAGCCGCTCGGGCGTAAGCTCCAGCACGCTGGCTACCTGGTAATGGGGCACGAGCAAACGCAACATCTGCAATACTCCCGGGGCCCCGGCGGCCGGTGGTCTGCGCGGCTGGCCGGCA
>CAYXPN010000246.1:0-8862 GCA_964467075.1 uncultured Planctomycetaceae bacterium | reverse complement strand
GTGGCCGGGGCTGGAGCGCAGCGAAGCCCCGGGAGGCCCAAAGTCGGAAATCGGAGGTCGGGTGGCCGGGGCTGGAGCGCAGCGAAGCCCCGGGAGGCCCAAAGTCGGAAATCGGAAGTCGGGTGGCCGGGGCTGGAGCGAAGCGAAGCCCCGGCAGGCCCAAAGTCGGAAATCGGAGGTCGGAAGTCGGAAAGGGGAAAACGCCAATGACCAAGCACCAATGACCGATGTCCCCGCGGTCCCCAATCCTCAACGCAGCCCCAGGGCCGCAACCAAATGTAGCAGCGGCTGCCAGCCGCCGCCGTAGGGGCGACGCATGCGTCGCCCCTACCCCAAAGATGCGCGCACCACGCGCGCATCTTACGGCGCAAGACTCTACGCCAAAGGGAAGCCACGGACCGGTTTTCCGGGGCTTCGCTACGCTCCAGCCCCGGCCACCCAGGTTGCACGCCGCTTTTCGGATAGTCTCTTACTTCCCGGGGCTTCGCTACGCTCCAGCCCCGGCCACCCAGGTTGCACGCCGGTTTTCGGATAGTCTCTTACTTCCCGGGGCTTCGCTGCGCTCCAGCCCCGGCCACCCAGGTTGCACGCCGCTTTTCGGATAGTCTCTTACTTCCCGGGGCTTCGCTGCGCTCCAGCCCCGGCCACCCAGGTCTGGGCACGGGATTGGGGAGAGAATTCGTTTACAGGTCCTTGGGTCGGGTGAGAAGATGGGCAAACGAGCGAGACCATGCCGGTTGCAAGGATATTGCCGAAATTGCCGCTTCGAACGGGTCGATAAGTCCGAAGGTGTCGCATCGCCCCCGCCTTGGGGTGTGCGCCGCATTTGGGGATGCACCCCCGCGGAGCACCATCCAGCACGCGGGCCTTTCCGCTCGACCCTCGACGCCGGCGACGATTTCCGCCAAGCACGAGCAGCCCATGGCAGACTGCCAAAAAAGCCCCGCCCACCGCCCTGCGCACGGCCGTCTCGGCGATCAGGCCTTCTGCCGGCTGTGCGCTCGGCTGGTGCCCTGGCTGAACCGCTCGGCTGTCCAGACTGGGTGGCAGGGCCGGGTGCTCCTGGGGGTCGGTTTCGTGGGCCTGGTGCTGCTGGTGTTCTCGGCTGCCTGCACGCTGGCCGGTCAACGGCGCCATCGAACCGCGGCCCGTGCGGGCCTCGAAACGCCCAATTGGCACGCCGGCAAGACAGGCACGCGCGCATCCGATCAACGCGCGGTGCCCGCGGTCGCTCAGCGAGAATGCTTGCCGACCCACGGCCACGTTAGTGACAACTCGGGCCAGGGCGATCCGTTCGATCCCGTGCCGTGCGGCGGGCTGGCGCCGCCCCGTCTGCTGGCCGAGGCTGGCGGGCTTGAGATTCGCTTTCGCGATGTAACCGGTGCGCACCAGGAAGGCCCTGGAAGCGCTGGAATCGCCGGACCGGGTCCTGTCCGCCCTGTCTGGCAGGCCCGGCCGCCTGGGCCCCTCGCTGACCCGATCGGCCCACGCCCTGGCGCGGTGGCCGGCGCGATCGACCCGATGCCGGAAGCGGTGCATCTGACCGGCGCCCAGACCGAACTCCCCGCACAGGACCCGGGGACTGACCAGACCGCGGCCGGGTCGGGCGCGGGAACGACCGCGGTGCGTTCGCTTTGGCACACGCTGACCGGCGACCGAGGGACTCCCGAAACGGCACCAGGCAGACCGCCCGGAACCACGGTGCAGATTCCACTGGCCGGCAGTGGGCCCGAGGGGGTCCAGGTGGAAACCCGGGACGGCAGGGTCTCGCTGGTGATCCGTGACGCGCCGCTTAGCGAGGTCCTCGGCGCGCTGGCCCAGCAGCAGGGCCTGAACATCGTGGCTTCCGAAGACATCAAGGCAAAGGTCTCGGCCACGCTCTACGACGTGCCGCTGGACGAGGCGCTGACGCACATTCTGACTGTGGCGGGCTACACGTGGGTCCACCAGGGCAACGTGATCATCGTCACGGCCGTCTCCACGGGCAGCCGGGTGGCGCCGGCGGCCCAGGGTCGCCGGTTGCGCGTGTTTTCTCTGGACTATGTTGCGGCAGCCGACCTGGACACGGCGATCAAGGGGCTGCTCTCGCCGGTGGGCCAGTGCTTCCCTACGCAGAGCACCAACACCGACGCGCGCAAGACACAGGAATTGCTGGTGGTCGAGGATTTGCCCCCGTACCTGGAACGCATTGAGCAGTATGTGGCCCAGGTGGATCGGGCCCCGCGCCAGGTGCTGATCGAGGCCAACATCCTGGCCGTGGAGCTGAGAGACGACGTGGAACACGGCCTCAATCTGGGCTATCTCGACCAGGTCGGCTCGCCCACCTTCACCTTGCAGACCCAGGGCTTCGCCAATGCCAAGACGCTGGCCACCGGCACCGCGCCGGCCATTTTCTTCAACGTGGCGGCCGCGGATATCCACGCCCTGGTCCAGGCCCTGGAAACCGTGGAAGACGCCAAGACCCTGGCCACGCCCAAGGTGCTGGCGCTGAACGGCCAGCAGGCCCGTATCCAGATCGGCCAGCAGCTCGGCTATCGCGTGACCACCACCACGCAGACCAGCACGCTCGAGGAAGTGCAGTTCCTCGACGTGGGCGTGGTGCTCCGCGTGACCCCCTGGATCACCCAAGACAACCAGGTGGTCATGCAGGTGCAGCCCGAGGTCTCCAGCGGCCAGATCAACCCCGACACCGAATTGCCCGAGGAAGAAACCACCGAAGTGGAGACCTCGCTGATGCTGCCCGACGGCTACGGCATGGTGATCGGCGGGCTGATCCAGGAAGAGGACGTGGAAACGCAGCAGAAGATCCCGCTGTTGGGCGACATCTGGTTGGTGGGACGATTGTTTCAGAATCGCAAGCTCACCCGCAAGCGTACCGAAATCATCATCACGCTTGTTCCCCACGTGGTGCCCTATCGTCCCACCCGACACCAGGCCGAGTGCGACCAGTTCCGGCGCGCCACCACGCCGCTGGTCTATGGACCGCTCCGCGAAAATCCGCGACCGGGCGAGCCGCGCGTGCCCGACTCCGCCCGATTCGGCGGCGCCCACGCAAAACTCCATCGGCTCAACCCGGTTCCCGATCGGCGGTGCTGGACGCCGCGGCCCTCGCAGGAAATCTGTCTGCCGGAGATGATCTTGCCCGAGTTGCAGCCGTTCGGGCCGTATCCGGTCGAGCCGGACCGAAGCGCCCTTGAGCCGTACCTCCCGCCCGGCGCCGAGCCGCACCAGGCCGTGCCCGAGATCGTGCCCCCGGCCGAATCCCGGCCGATCCTGCCCCAGCCCTGGAGTCTGCCGGTCGGACCTGACTGACGCCCGGGCACCGCCCCCGCCAACCCAGTTCCCTTCGGGCGCGCGGCGAGCCGGGAGCGTCAGCTCCCGGTTTGGGTGGCATCACCAGGGACGTCAATGCCCGCGCCGGGCAAACCGGCGGCTCACACCGCCGGCTCGCCGCTGGTTTCGCGCCGCGGGCGAGTCGGCAGAGAGGTCGGCCTCGGGCGACTACGAAGTGGAACGGCGGCGATCCTTGCCCGAACGGCGTTCCCGCAGCCCGTCCGGTTGAGACTCGGGCGGCTTGGTCAGAGGCTCGGACGACAGGCTGTGGGCTGAGGTGTCAGGCCCGGCGGGGTCTCCAGTTCGCGAAGTGCTCTTGCGGCGGTCCTTGCCCGAGCGTTTCTCGATCAGGTGTTGAAGTTCCGGAGGAATGGGCAACTGGTTGGTCATGGCCTGCTCCTGTTCGATGGTGGGCGGCGTCAGGCTTCGACAAGCGGGAGCGCCTCGCATGGTTGCCCCGCGGTCGAGACGCCTTGTTGCGATCCTGATCCAGCTTGTTAGAGCTGATGGCCGGCCGAGTCCGGCCGCGGCGCCCGGTCGTCGACCTCTTGCGTATTGATTGGCTGTGGCGAGACACCTTCGCCCGCCGGATGATCCACCGATTGCGGAGCATCCGGTGGCTGTGCATTCTGCGCCGGGTCGGGGCCGGCTTGCGAGTCCGGGCCGGCTTTTGCGTCGGGACCGTCGTCCGAGCGGGAATCCTCCGCGGGCACAAGACCTCCCTCAGGCTCGCCCAGCATCACGCCGTCCGGCCCGATGGCCACCACGCGGAAGCCCTCCAACACGTCGCCCACGCGCACCATCTGCGAGCCGATCAGGGCCACGTGGTCGCGCCCGTCGCTCACAATGGCGCTTACCCCCACGGTGCGCAGGGTCTCCAGGGCCTGTTGGCGCCGGGCATCAGCGTCGGCCTGGGCCTGCTGTTGGGCGCGCTGGGTCGCGGTCCGGGTCCGCGACTGCTGTTGCTCCTCAGCCACGGCTGCCCGGGCGATGAACTCCCCAGGCGTGGCGAAGGGATCGTAGCGCACGGCCTCTTGGAGGGAGACGACCGGCCACGGTCGGGCAGGTCCCGCGGGCCGGCGCAGGGGCGCAGGCGCACCTGGCCGGTCCGTCCGATTGGGCCCCGGCCCTTGCACCGCGTTGGAACCCGTCTGCCGGACGGAGTGTCTGGACGGCGCGCGCTCATCCGGCGATGCGCTGTCCGCGACCGGCTCGTCCGGGCCGAACTGGATAAACAGCACCACGGCAAAAATCAACGCCAGCACGCCGACCATCAACAACTGGCGCCGGCTGGCGGCGAATCTCTTGTTTCCTGCGGCAGCCCTCATGAATGATGCCTTCTCAATGGCCTGTCATCTTTTCCCGGCCGAACTCCGCACTCTGGTCGTCATCCTGTTTTCGAGGATCGCTCCTGCCCGGCCGTGTTTCCCCGCACGTCGAAATACAGCTCCACGGAAAGCTCCAAGTCGCAGGTGGCGGTGCGCTTGTCCGAGTTGACCTCGATCCGGCGCACCGTGCAGTGCCGGGGCAGTCGGGCCAGTCCGTCGAGCAGCGCACAAATGCTGCGATACGTTCCGCTGCCGGAAAGGTCCACGGTCAGGGTGGAATACGAGGGCCGCGCTTTGGGCGCGCCCGGCTGGTAGTCGCGGATTTGCAGCCCCACGTCGCCCGCCAGGCGCGCAAGCTCGGCGAGGAACTCTGCTTCGCAAGGATCGTCGGGGATGCGCTCTTTCAGTGCGGCGGTCTCGCGGCGGGCGCGGTCCACTTCGGCCTTCAGGCGCTGGTGCTCGGCGCGCACGTGGTCTTCTTCGCTCAATCGCGCTTGCAGGTAGTGGACGCGCTCGGCGCACTGGGCCGCCTTGCGGTCGATCGGGTCGAGCAATGCCCATCGACCGAGGATCACCCCGGCCAGGGCGATGGAAAGCCCCAGGCCGTGCAAGGCCCAGCCGATCCAGGCCAATCGTTTTTCGGCATCGAACAGGTGCATGGCTTATCGCGGTTTGCTCAGATCTGACACTCGACCACGTACGTGCGCAGGCTGCCGGTGGAAGTCGTCGTGCCCTGGGTGGACTTCAGCTCCACGCGACGGAACATGCCGCTGTCGCGCAACTGGACCACAAACGTGGCCACCGCCAGGTTGTCCAGCGCCTCGCCTTCGATGACCACCGTGCCCCAAGCCGCGGAACCTGCGCCGGGCGAGCTGCCGGCCACGAGCGTACCTGCCCGGTCGTCCGACCGATTCGATCCGCCCGCTGACGCGACACCGCCCTGCCCTGCGCCTGCCCGGGCCCGGGTGCCCGCGGCGCCGAGTTCGTGGCGTTCGAATCGCATCTTGCGCACGACCAATCGGCCGTGGCATTCTCGGGCGCTGCGGCCAGCCAGCCCCATCAGGCTCAGCAAAGGCCGCTCGTCGTGCAATTGCCCGAGGATCGTTCCCTTGGCGCGCAGCTCGGCCAGCTCACGGCGCAGGGCCTGGGACTCCCGGGCCAGCTCAGCCAAGGGAAGGAAGCTGCGCTCGGCGGCCTCGCGATTGCGGACCATGATCCGATAGTGCAGGCGCTTGGCCCACCATGCGCCGGCGATGACCAGCGCGCAGAGAGCCCACAGGGCGCACCACTGAGCGATGCGCCGCCGCAAGAGCTGGCGCTGCCGGTACTCGAACGGCAACAGGTTGGCAAATGCTCTCATGATTCCCGGGCCAGTGCTGAGAGGGAAATCGCCGCGGCCAGACACGCCGGCCGCGGAGCTGGCGGCGAACCTTCGCCGGGCGCGCAATCTTCTCGTGCAACGTGCGCTGCTTGCGCAAGATCCTCCGTCCCGCGCGCGACGCTCTCTGTCTGTTGCCCGTCCACCCACCCGGCCGGCCGCCAAATGTCCACCGGAAGGTTCAAGCGGTGCTGGAGCAGCTCGGGCAAATTGGCGACCGCGGCAGCATCACCCAACAGACAAAGGCGCTGCGGCTGGATCGCAGCGAACTGCATGCGCACGTAGTCCAGGGTCTTCTGAATCTCGCGCACGGTTTCGCCCAGCGCACCGGCACACGCCTCGCCGACCACTTCCTGCACCTCGCGCTGGTGATCCTCGACAGGCTCGCCGTCGGGCAACCCGTAGGAGGCCAGCACCCGGCCCGTTTCCTCCTCCGAGAGCCCCAGGGCCGCGGCCACGGGTTTCGTGAGCCGCTCGAATCCGCAATTGCGCAGCTCCCGGGCGAACAAGGGATTTCCGCCCACCGCCACGCAGAAGGTCGTGCCGCTATGGTCCCATTCCAGGGCGGCCACGGGCTGGTGGGCGTAGCTGCCGCCGACCATGCGCAGGGCCCGGGCCAGCACGAACGGCCGGCCGTCGAGCACCTCGCAGCGAAGGCGCGCTTCGTCCAGGCCGGCGAGCAGTTCGTCCACGTAGGGCCGGGGCAGGGAAACCACGTTGACGTCGGTCTGCTCGGGAGGGGCCGAGGCCGGGCGCAGGGCGTCCCAGTAGTCGAACTGCCGCGGCGACGAAGACTGGCGTGCCAGGATGGTGCCCAGTTGATTGGCGATCATGGCCCGACGCTCGCTGACCGAGCCGGGAGGAGCGGCCATGGCGTGCAGATCGGTCAGGCCGATCGGCGGCGCACAGGCGATCGTCGAGCCGCGAAAGCCCTCCACCGCCTCGAGCAGCGTGCGAAGCTGCGGGCCCGGCCGCGTGGCCGCGGTCGCAGCGGCTGCGCCGTTCGGCCGTGCGCTCTCGGGCTCGTGCCAGACGGCCGAAGCCAGCAGGCGCAGCCCTCGGCTCGACCATTCCACCTGCGCCGCCTTCAAACAGCGCGGGCCCAGGGCCACGCCGATAAAGCCTGTACGTCGCTTGTTCCACATGCTTCGCCGGCCTCCTCGCGCACGCGGGGGAAACGCCCCGGTTGCTGCGTCAGTCGGTCTTCTCGGCCGCTTGCTGCATCAGCTTCTCGAGGTGTGCCAATCGGGTGTCGATCCGGCGGACCGTGGCCGCGATTTCTTCGAGGATCGGCACCGAGCGCTCGCCGCCCGACAGGAACGCTTCACGCTGCGGACCGCGGCGCACTTCCGCGGGCGTGGCCCCTTGGGGCGCCCAGGCGACCCCGGCCGCGAAGACCACGGCGCCGGCCACGAGCGCAAGCAGCAGGCCGATCCACCGGCGGCTTCTCGGGGCCGAGCAGGACTGCGCGGCGCTCGACTCGCGGTGGCCGGGGCGTGAGGGTGTGTGGACTGACATGTCGTGCTCCTTGTGCAATCCAGCGGACAGGCTAATGGGCCGCGGTGGCGAAATCGAACACCGGCAGCATCACCGACATGACGATCAAGGCCACCAGCAGGCCCATGGCGATGATGATCAGCGGCTCCAACACGCCGGCCACCTCGCGCAGCCGGGTCTCTCCTTCCTCTTCGTAGTGGCTGCCGATCAACTGGGCCACCGGGCCGAGGGACCCGGTACGCTCCGCGGTGGCGATCATCTGGGCCACGCCGGGCGGAACGAAGGGACTGCTGTGAAACGTGTTGCTCAGGCCGCGGCCGTTGACCACCTCGTGTTCGAGCGTATCGAACAGCTCGCTCAGGCGCACGTTTCCCATTGCGGCCCGTGTCAGCCGAATGCCCTCCACCAGCGGCACCCCGCTTTCGACCATCGTGCCCAGCAGCCGGAAGATGCGTCCGGCCAGCAAGGGCCGGCTGACATCCCGCAGGATCGGGGCACAAACCAGCGTGGTGTGGAACAGCCGTCGCCCGGTGCGGCTGCGCACGAACCAGACCAGCCCGGCTACTGCGCCGGCGACCGCCGCGCCCCAAAGCCACCAACGCGCGCGCATGCTGCCCGACAGCCCGATCAGCAGCTCGGTGGTGATCGGCAACTTCAGCTCCAACTGGTCGAACACCTCGGCAAACTGCGGCAGCACAAACAGCACCAGCGCTGTGACGACCAGCAGTGAGACGGAAACCAACAGCACCGGGTAGGCCATCAGGGTGCGCAGGGTGCTGCGCATGCGCAGCTCGCTGCGCAACAGCGCGGCCAGCCGTTCGAGCACCTCGGGCAGCCGGCCCGCGCTTTCGGCCGCGGCCACGCTGGCCACGTACGTCCGTCCGAAGACGTGTTCCTGCGAGCCGAGGGCCCGGGAAATCGACTTGCCCGAGAGCACCTCCTGGTGCACCAGCTCCAGGGCCTGCTTCAGGGCCGGGCTGGCACAGCGCTCCTGCGCGGTCTCCAGTGCGCTGGCCAGGTCCACGCCGGCCCGCGCCATGATGGCCAACTGGGCCGTGAGCGTGAGCAGGTCGCGCCGCGACACGCGCCCGCAGCGGCGTCGCCGGCTTCGGGGCCGTGTGCCTGCGGAAGGGCCGTCCAGCGGAGTGACCGAGAGCGGGAACAGCCCTTGCTGGCGGAGCTGCTGAGCGGCTTCATCCGCGGTGGCGGCGCTGAGCGCGCCGCGGCGGACCTCACCCTGCATCGTCTTGCCGGCGTATTCGAATTGCATGGCACTCTGCTGGGCGCGTGGCGAGCCGGGAGCGTCAGCTCCCGGTTCGCGTGGAA
>CAYXPN010000245.1:0-8912 GCA_964467075.1 uncultured Planctomycetaceae bacterium | reverse complement strand
TCTCAGTGCCAGCAGCAGCCGCCGAACCCACGCGCCCGTTTGCCATCCGCGTGGTGGACTCTGAAACCGGGCGCGGGGTGCCGCTGGTCGAGCTGCGCACCACGAACGACATCCTGCTGGTGACCGACAGCAACGGCGTGGCCGCATTTCAGGAACCCGGCTTGATGGACCGCGAGGTGTTCTTCCACGTCAGCAGCCACGGCTACGAGTATCCTGCCGACGGGTTCGGCTATCGCGGGGTGCGCCTGCGCGCCGTGCCGGGCGGATCGGCTCAGATCAAACTCAAACGCCTGAATATCGCCGAGCGCCTCTATCGCGTGACCGGCCAGGGCATCTACCGCGACAGCCTGCTGGTGGGCCTTCCCGTGCCGCTGGAAAACCCGGCGCTCAACGCGGGCGTGCTCGGCTGCGACAGCGTGACCAATGCCGTCTACCGCGGGCGCATCTACTGGTTCTGGGGCGATACCAACCGGGCCGAGTATGCGCTGGGCAATTTTCACACCACCGGGGCCGCCTCGCTCTTGCCGCAGTCGGGCGGGCTCAATCCTGCGGTTGGTGTGGACTTGACCTACTTTGCCGATGAGCGGGGCTTCGTGCGCCCCATGGCGCGCTTCAACCCAAAGGGGCCCACGTGGATCAGCGGCTTGGTGGTGCTGCGCAACAAGGCGGGGCGCAAGCGCATGTTCGCCCACTACGTCAACGTGCGCGGCGGGGACAAGCCGTTTGAGATCATCGAGCGCGGACTGGCCGAGTTCGACGATGAAGAGCAGTGCTTCCGGCGCGTGGCGGTTTTCCCGGCCGAAGGCCCTTTTCCCCACGGGGCCCATCCGGTCCTGCACACGGAGGGCGGCACGCAATACGTGTACTACTGCGACCCCTATCCGCTGGTTCGTGTCGAAGCACGACCCGACCGGCTGGCCGAGCCCGCGGCCTACGAGGCCTTCACGCCGCTTCAGCCCGGCACGCGCGCCGAACAGCAGCAACTGGACCGCCGGGCTGATGGCTCGCTGGTCTGGACGTGGAAACGGGCGACCGAGCCGATCCACCCGCCCGAGCAGCAGGAATTGCTCAAGAGCGGGAAGCTACGGGCGGACGAAGCCCTGCTGGCCCTGCGCGACGTGGAGAGCGGCCGGAGCGCGCTGGCCCATCGCGGGTCGGTCTATTGGAACGATTGGCGCCGGCGCTGGGTGATGATCTTCTGCGAGCAGGGCGGCAGCTCACCGCTGGGCGAGATTTGGTATGCCGAGGCCGATCGGCTCACCGGCCCCTGGGTCCATGCGCGCAAGATCGTCACCCACCAGCGCTACAGCTTCTACAATCCCAAGCAGCACCCCATGTTCGATCAGCAGGGCGGCAGGGTCATCTATTTCGAGGGAACCTATACGGCCGCCTTCTCGGGCAACGACCGGCGCACCCCGCGCTACGACTACAACCAGATCATGTATCGGCTCGACCTGGCCGATCCGCGCCTGCGTTTCACTCCTTAGGCAAATACGTCTCGATCTCCAGCTCCACCGGCTTTGCCTTGGCCGGCGTGAAGCGCACGGTCCAGCCGTCGTCCACCCCGCGGTTGGGCACGATGCGCACGCCCAGCCCGTGGCGCTGCTCGCCGCGCATCCAGGCGCGCACCGCGCGCGTCACGTCGATCTCGTAGCGCCGGGGCGGCACGAACGGCGCCCCCGGCCCGTTGCCGCGCTGGACCACCGTCCAGCCCGCGGTCTGCCCCAGGTTGGCGAAGTCATAGGGCTTGCCCGGCTCGAAGGGCGCCTGGAGCATCACCGCGGCCGCTTGCATGGGCGCCCTGTCGTGGGCCTCGTGGACGTAGAGCACCAGGCGCGCGGCGGCCAGTTGTTTCGCGTCCGGCAGCCGGTCGACGGGGAACCGGGCCAGCAGCACCCAGGCGTCGGAATCGTCTTTGAGCCACTTGACGAACTGGTGCTCGAACACCTCGCCCTGCTTGGACACATACGACAGCGCGATCGGCTGGAGCAGCGTGCGCTCGGTGGGCCGCGGCGGCTGCGGCTCGGGCACACGCGTGCCGATCAGCCACGGCACCGGCAGCGTGGCCAGCGTTTCCTCGGGCCCCACGCGCGGCTCGCTGGGCGCGGCCGGCACGGGCAGCGGCTCCTGCCCTGGTGCGAGCACCTCGCGGCGGAGGAACACCATGCGCGCATAGACCGGCTGTTTGCCCTTGGGCGTGGGCACGGGAATCTGGAAGGTATATGGCAGGCGGTCCACCACCTTCTGCACCACCACCGGTTTGTCGCTCCACGTGGCGTAGTGTGCCCGGGCGATCTCCGCCCCGCGGTCGTAAACTTCCTCGGGTGTGCGATCGCGCCAGCCCAGGCAGTAGGCATAGGTGACCACCAGCCGGTTGGGCCCCAAGGCTTCGGGATTGGCCGCGCTAATGGTGATCGCGTTCTCGCCCGGCGCCAGGTAGGGCAACGCCTCCTGGTTGTGCTGCACCAGGCTGGTGAGCTGCAGCGAGCGCACCGGCTTGCGGAACGTGATGCGTACCAGGTAGCGATACGAGCCGCGCACCTGCTCGGTGAGCTTCTCGGGTGCGACCGGCTGCCACTGTCTCCCGTCCAGCGAGACCTCCAGCGCGGCGTCCGGCCCGTCGAGCTGTGCCGCGGCCTTGGCCACCACGTAGGGCGAGGCCATTTCCACCACGATGCTTGCCGGCTGGTCGGGGTCGGCCGGCTGCAGGGCGCGATCGCGCACCACGGCGTTTTCCACCTGCGCCAAGCCGGCGAGGAAGGCATCGCTGCGCAAGTCCGGCCGGAAGACCAGCGTGCCGTTGGACCACCTGCGCCGCGGGTCCAGCCCGGCATAGGGCTCGACCAAGGGACCGATGGCCGGGCAGTTGCGATAGTCCTTATCCCCGCACGTGTGATAGGGGCCCTGCTCGCGGTTGCGGAAATACCAGCCGTCGGGCTGCTTGTCCCAGTTGAGCGTCAGCGCATAGCCCGGTGCGAGATTGACCGCGGTGGAATAGTCCGGATCGTCGAAGCGCACCGAAGCCCAGCCGCGCGGGCTGCCCGCGTCCCTCGAGCTGCGCACGCCCGAGAGCACGCCTTCGAGCGTATCGCCGCAGACCATAAAGGCCGGCGCCGTCCAATTGACCTCTTCGCCGACGTAGGCGAACTGGTTGTCCTTGTGATAGCACACGCGCCGCTCGTGGTCCATCACAAACTGCTCGCTGACCAGGTCCGGGTTGGCCCGGATGTCCTCCTGGCCGGCGATGGTGCGGCGCTTGGGATCGTTGGGGTCGGGCATCCAGGTGTAGAACTTCAGGAACGTGTCCAGGTAGTGCCAGCGCCCGCCGTACTGCACTTCCACGGTGGTGTGGCCGGGCGACGACCAGCCGCGATAGCGCCACGGATAGCCGGCCGCATCCCAGAGGGCGGCCATCACCGTGTGCTGCCCGCCGCAAAGGCCCCAACCGTAGACGTTGATCATCTTCAGTGCCGAGATGCCGCCGGGCTCAGTGGGATAGGCGTGATGGTAATAGGCGTAGCGGCAGAAGTTGTAAATGGCGATCACACGCTCGTCGTCGTTGCGGCAGCCGCGCGTGACCGAGTCGACGATCGCCTTGAGCGACGAGCAGTCGGGCGCGCGATCGTTGAGCACTTTGATCTCTTGGAGCACGGCCGCGGGCGTGGGCCCATCGCCTGCATTGCCGCCGCTTGCGCTGGCAGCGCCTTCACCCGCGCCGCCACACGGCAGCACAGCCCAGAGCGTGAGCAACCATGCCGCTCCAGTCAGCAGCGTGCATCGCGGGATTCTGAGGCGGCCCGAGGGCCGCAGGTTTGGGCTGGCAGGAGAGTTCATGGGAGGGCTCCTCGTGTTCAGGGGTTGAGGTTGAACTGGTGGATTTGTCAGAAGTCGGTAACAATTCAGCCGTCTGGAGACCTGGGCTGCACTGCGGGGAAAAAAGGTGACAGGCACCATTTGCCGGAACGGCCCGCAGGGTGCTTCGCACAAATGGTGCCTGTCACCTTTTCCTCTCCGCCTGTCTCCATTCGGCTGAAGTGTTACAGAAGTCGAAGTCGCTCACTTGTTCAGGCAGCGGGCTCGTAGTGACCGTACTTGTACGGTCCTCAAAAGGCCCGATAAACCGGGCCACTACGAGCAGCCGATAAACCGGGCCACTACGAGCAGCCGATGAATCGGGCCACTACGAGCCGTTGGCACGCACACCCAGCGCCCCGCGGCGCCACCATTGTATCACCCGGCGGCTTGCGATGCTCGCTTCGCAGGTGGGCCGCTCGACAGACCGCGGGCTTGTGGCGGCGTGTGGGCTGGAAACGAATCGCACGCCGTGGGCTCAGCCGCGGAGGCGCGGGTGGCCCAGGTTGCTCGCCAACCTGGGCCTGCGGGAGCAGGCAAGAGGTCCACGTGCGACGCGGAGTGCCCCGTGCCGTAACCGCGCCCTCGACGATAAGGGTAAGCGGCCGGGTTTCCTTCCCGCCCTAGAGAACCTCTTGCCCCAGCATAAACAACCTCTTGCGACTGCGTCGCCTCGGTTGCCAGCAACCGAGGCCACCCGCCGGCTCCTGCCGGAGTGTGCGCCGGAACCGGATCGGGGACCACGGGATCAGCCGCGGAGGCGCTCCACGCACTGCGGGCTGTCGTTGCGCGGGCTGTTCACCAGCGGGCTTACCGGATAGGCCTCCAGCGGCTCGCTCTCGCAGGGCTCCAGCAGGGCCGCGAGGTCTTGGGCGCGCCCGGCCGGGTCGAGCCACGGTTCGTAGTGCTCCGCGGGCAGGATGACCGGCATGCGGTCGTGGATCGGCTTGAGCAGGCGGGTGGGCTGCGTGGTCAGGATCGTGCAGGACTGGAGCGGCTCGTCCTCCGGCCCCTGCCAGCTCTCCCACAGCCCGGCAAACGCAAACGGCCGGTCGTCCTGCCGGTGGATGAAGTAGGGCTGTTTGCCATCGCCGGTCTTGCGCCATTCATAGAACCCGTCGGCCACCACCAGGCAGCGCCGCCGGCGCATGGCGTCGCGGAATGCCGGCTTCTCGAGCACGCTCTCGGCCCGGGCGTTGATCATGCGGTTGCCGATCCGCCGGTCCTTGGCCCAATGGGGGATCAGCCCCCAATGGAGCAGGACGAACTCGCGCGCCGGCCTGGGCTCGCCAGCGGCTGACCGGCCCACGGGTGGCGGTTCACCAGCGGCCAGGCGGGTTACCGACTCAGGCTCGCTCGCGCCCAGCCGGACCACCGGCGCAGGCTGCGTGGGCGCGATGTTGTAGCGCGGCGCAAAGGGCGGCACCTCGAACAGCGCAAACTGCTCGGCCACTTGCTCGGCAGAGGCCCGAAGGGTGAATCGCCCGCACATGCGGGTCATTCTACCCACTCGGCCGCAGCCCGGCGAGCCACGCGGCTGGAGGCCGCCTGCTCCGCGAATGCTCGTGGCCCTGAAAGGGCCGAATATGCCACCCCAGGGCTTTAGCGCATCGCAGCCGCGGGCAATGGGCCCACCCTTCCCGCGTAGCGGGTTGTTGAGAAGCGTTCGTACCCGTACTACAGCCACACCTGTTGGTTGGGCGTCAAGATGGCTGGGGGTGGGCTTGCCACTATGCACCAACTGTGCTAGCCTAACATAAGCGGCAGGGGCTCTCCTTGGTTGCTTTCTCTCTGGGTGACAGTGTAGCCCAATGTCGCAGGGTGCATCCAATGACTGAAATCCCACACCGGTTTCAGGTATGCTACTTCGCCGACCTCTCTTCGGTCGAGCCGACAGCAGAATTCATTGCGTCTCTTGCGAAAGAGGTCGGCGACAGAAAACTGCTGCCGAGCACCTACCAGGAACTCGGCCCACACGGCCTTCGTATGAGGCCCAGACTTCAGAGTCCCGACAACGAGTGGGTAGTCGATTTGGACCGGAATCGGATCGACTTGCAGAAAAACGCTACTTCAGCAGGCGGTGAGAACCTTGGATCGCTCGCGGAGTTTTGCCGCGAGGCCCACGGCATTATTGCGGGCATCGTAAGAGTAGTCTCCGTGAAGGGCAAGAGGCTGTCGTTGGTTACTGATGCGTGGCTTCGGGATTTGAGCAACGGGGCACTAAATGAGGCGTACGCGCGCCTCTTCAATGCACTTCCATACTATCAAGAATCACCTCCCGCGGCTTGGACGTCGCGCAGTGTAAGGCGCGTTCCCGCGCGTCTCGGCGGTAGGGATGAAACCTTGAACGTGATAATCACGGCAGATCGAGCTCGGCGGCGATTCTTGTTTGATTCCTCTGGGCGCGAGTTCGAGAGCATCGGGGTTCAAGTAGATATCAACACGTTCCAAGGCAATACAGAGACGCGCTTTAGCGCAGAGTCGCTGCCCGACTTTCTCGAGCGAGCGATGGACATTCGAAAGCTACTTCTTCAGCAACTGAGGGAGCGTCTCGATGGATGATGCAATGCGCCTATCGAGTAGCAGTTCCATGCGAGCGTCGGCGTCGGCCACCACGCCCCGGTCAAAGCAGGCACCAACGAGCGCCGACGCGAGTTCAGCTTCTTGGTCGTCTGTTAGCTGCTTGACATCCCGCTCCGTGACGGAGTCGGCACGCGACGCGTCCGACGATCGATCTGTGCAGGATCGCGAAGAGCGATTCCCGGGTGAGGCCGAGCACACCGTTCAACGTGTTGTGTCGGACGATCGATCTGTCTGCGAGGGCGAAGAGGAATTGCCCGACGAAAACACGACAAGCAGCGCGGTCGAGAACCAGCGCAATCAGGAACGGCTCGCGCAGTTGCGGCAGTTCACCGCGCGCGTAGTGGCGTTCACACGCGAATGCATCTTCGAGTTCGGGTTCGAGAACGAGCTCGACTGCTTTCTTCGGGAATCCCTGGCGAAGAACGCGATGGCAACCAAGGAGTGGCTGAACGAGGTCTTCATCGAGCATTTGGAGGATGTTGCCGTTGTCGTGGGAATTCTGCGCGCGATTGCCCATCTAGAATACCATGAGATCTACCCCACCGGGCCAACGATGGCCATCGCGGCGCTCAGTCATCGGGACGTTGAGGTGCGCGAGTGTGGAATCCGGGCTTTCGAGAACTGGGAGTCGCCGGACGCGCTCGCGCCCTTGCGCGCGATACGTTGTGAAGAACCGTGGCTTCAGGAGTATCTCGGGGAAGTGATCGCTGATCTCGACAAGAGGGCTGAGCATGTTGTTGCTCGTGCGAAAGATTGAGCGTGCGAAGTGGGAGCGCAGGAAATCCGATGAGCTGAAGGATACGCCAGCGGATGCGATCACCAGATGCATGAGGACTTCAGAAGACAAGCTGTCGGTCTGGCGCATCGACACAGAAGACGAGTTTCCGGATGCAGTTCTTGCCATAGTCGCCACGGCCGAGCACCTCGAGACCATGCATTTCGTCATGCTCTGTGGGGAAGAGTTGCATGCCCGCGGGCTGCAGACTGAATGCTCGCCTAGCGGCCCGCCTGTCAGAGGGATGGAGGATCGTCACTACGACATCGTCGACCTCACGTACTCCACGCTCGGGGAGGTCGCCAGCATCATCCTGCGCATCGTGAAGGAAAACAGAGTTGAGCGTCGCACGAAGCGCGAGTTGCGCGAGCTCCTAATCTCGGCCGTCGAGCAAGGGCGGCTCGCTCGTATCGACCTGAAGGAGCGGCTGCGGGGTAAACTCTTCCCGGAGCGAGAGTCGTAGCGGCTGTTGCCACGCTTGGGGCAACTACGCTGAGATCAGCGATCTGTGAGGTCGGGTTCCGGTTTCTTCGCCGCCGTTTTCGGCCATCGGGAAAGGCCGCGCAGGCAGCTTCCCCAGTCTCCGAAGTCTTCGTAGACTACCACCCGCCGCCCGCAGGGTTTCCCCAGACGGAATTATCCTCACGTCCCCTACGCGCCGCGGCCGATAACACCCCATGTGCGGTGGAGTCTGCCCGCCGGGCCCCCCAGTGTTTTCGGGGCGAATCCATGTTGGCAGGCAGCAGGGCGACGTGCGGCCCGATCCGCAGGTAGTTCGACCCCAACGCTCTCCCGGGGCCGGATCGATGTTGGTAGTCCTCAGCGATCTTCATTTGACCGACGGGACGCTGGGCCAGACCCTGTCGCCGGGTGCGTTCGAGTTTCTCGCCCGGCGACTCGAGGAGCTGGCCCGGGCAGCCTCGTGGCGCGCCGACGGCAGCTATCGGCCCATTGACGGCATCGACCTGGTCCTGCTGGGCGACGTGCTCGATCCGATGCGTTCGGCCCGCTGGCTGGCCCGGGGAAAGGTGCGCCCTTGGGGCAATCCCCACGCCCCGGAGTTGGTCGACCAGGTCGCCCGGATCACCGCGGACATCCTGGAGCTGAACGCCGAGTCGGTGGCCGTGCTCCGCAGCCTGGCGGAGGAAGCGGGCCTGCGCGTGCCCCCGGCCTTGAAGACCGCGCGCGCGGCCCCCGAGGCCGAGGGCCAGCCCGTGCCGGTGCGGATCCACTACATGGTGGGCAACCACGACTGGTTCTACCACCTGCCAGGGGCCGGCTACGACGCGGTGCGCAACCTGGTCGTGGAGCGCCTGGGCCTGGCCAACCGGCCGGACGAGCCCTTTGCGCACGAGATGACCGAAAGCGACGAGCTGCTTTCCGCCATGCGCCGCCATCGCGTCTGCGCCCGGCACGGCGACGTGTTCGATCCCTTGAGCTTCGACGGCGATCGCGACACGAGCAGCCTGGGCGACGCGATCCTGCTGGAGCTGGTGCTGCGGTTCACGGCCGAAGTGGAGGCCGGCCTGGGCCACGAGCTGCCCCCGGCCACGCTCTTGGGGCTCAAAGAGATCGAGCAGTTCCGGCCCCTGCCCATGGTGCCCGTGTGGATCGACGCCCTGCTCGAACGCACCTGCCCGGTGCCGGCTTTGCGCAAACGGGTGACGGCTGGCTGGGACCGCCTGGCCGCGAGGCTGGCGGC
>CAYXPN010000244.1:0-9000 GCA_964467075.1 uncultured Planctomycetaceae bacterium | reverse complement strand
TTGCTGCTGGTCTGACCGCCGCCCTGCCGCTTGTCGCGGGAGGGCGGCTTTTCTTTGTTCTTTTACCTATTGGGGGTTAAACCGTTTACACCCCTTTGATGGTCGGCCCGCCGGGGTCGGGCAAGACCATGCTCGCCCGGCGCGTGCCCACGATCCTGCCCGACCTCGTGCCCGACGAGTCGATCGAAACCACGCGCATCTACAGTGCGTGCGGCCGGCTCAAGCCGGGACAGCCGCTCCTGGCCACGCGCCCCTTCCGGGCCCCGCACCACACGATCAGCACGGCCGGGCTCGTAGGCGGCGGGTCGATCCCCGGGCCCGGCGAGATCAGCCTGGCGCACAACGGCGTGTTGTTCCTCGACGAGCTGCCCGAGTTTACGCGCCAGACACTCGAGGTGCTGCGCCAGCCGCTCGAAGAGGGCACCGTGACCATCAGCCGGGCACTTTCGAGCACCACGTTTCCGGCCAATTTCATGCTCATCGCCGCGCTGAACCCCTGCCCGTGCGGCTATCGCGGCGACCCGCGGCGCCAGTGCCATTGCAGCGTGCCGCAGATCGAGCGCTACATGGCTCGGATCAGCGGGCCGCTGCTGGACCGGATCGACATCCACATCGAGGTGCCGGCCGTGCCGTTTCGCGAGCTTTCCGAAGGGCCGTCGGGCACCTCGAGCGCCGAGATGCGCGCCCAGGTGGCCGCGGCCCGGGAGGCCCAGGCCCGCCGCTTCCAGGGCACGCGCACGCGCCACAATGCCGACATGAGCCACCGCCAGGTGCGGCAGTTCTGCCGGCTCGACAGCGCGGGGCGCGAGCTGCTCAAGGGCGCGATGTCGGAACTGGGCCTTTCGGCCCGGGCCCACGACAAGATCCTGCGCACCGCGCGGACCATCGCCGACCTGGAGGGCTCGGAGTCGATCCAGGCGGCCCACCTGGGCGAGGCGGTCAACTACCGGATGCTCGACCGGCAGATGTGGACGTGACATGGCCGCATGCAGGAGTATAATAAGGGAGCGTGGGAGGGCCCTGGATGGCTTGTTTCCAGTTCCTGTGGACGGACGAAATCGTAGTTCATCTGTCAGAGCACGATGTAAGCCGCAATGACTTTGAGAGTGTTGTCAGTCGCCCCGAGCGACGCGGCGAAAGCAGATCGACCGGCAGGCCCTGTTGCTGGGGTGAGACATCGGACGGGCGCTACCTCATTTGCGTGTACGAGCACCTTGACGAACTGACCATCATCCCGATCACCGCGTATGAAGTCTCTCGTCCTGCGCGATAACCACCGCGTTAGGAGCAACTCCGATGAACGAAGGACCAATTCCAGACGAATTGCTTTCCCAAACCCAGCGCGATCGTGATTTGATCGAGCAGGAGCTGCCCGACCTGGCCGACCGCGACGCTCGCATGAGCGAGGCGGCGGCGGAAGATACGCTGAGCGGGCATCTCCGTCAGGCGATCCATCAAAGCCGTCGGCCGCTCCGGGAGATCAGCCGCGAGGCGGGAATTTCAACCGCCCTGCTTTGCGACTTCTTGGAAGGGGAGCGAACGCTTCGTTCCGACGTGCTCGACCGACTCGCGCAGGCCGTGGGCGTAACGATCTCACTCGTGGCTCAGGCAAAGGAATAACTTGTCTGCCCGCTTGGATGGCGGCGACCCGATCGGGACCCGCTGTTTCAACGATGGAGAAGTCGGGCAAAGACTCCCGACCCCGTTACCACCCGATGTGGCCCCCCCTCGACTTGCAGGGGAAGCGCGCAGCGCATGCGCAGCGCCGCGCCGGCTTGAAGCGGCAAGACGTGGACAGACGCGGCGAAACGCCAGGCGAGCGCGGACGCGGCGAAGATTTGCCGAAACCGTTGCCGGGAAAAGACTTCGGCCAATCGTGGCCGAACGTGGCGAAAGGGTGGGTGAGGGGACTCGAACCCCCGACCCCCAGATCCACAATCTGGTGCTCTAACCGACTGAGCTACACCCACCAGGTTGTTCACACGGCATTGCCGCGGCCGCGGCAATGCTATTCCTCGTCATGGTAGCCCCCCGGGGCGAATCGGTCAACCGGCCGGGCTGGCGGCAAGGCTGAACGTATGGGGGCATTGCGTCCCTGCGTCTTGGGCGCCCGGGATGGGCCGCAGAAAGGCCAGCACGCCCTGCTGCGAAATCTCCCGAAACCCGGTTGCTCAGCAGCGACCGCAGAAAATGCTCCGCCGCGCCGGCTTCGCTGTGCCATATTTGCGCAGTGGAAAGAAGGCCTGCGCGGGGCTTGGCCGGGGCAGAAGGAAAAGCAGTCGGACAGGCAGCGGCGGCTTGCGGCTATGGCAGTTCAAGCAAGTCAGGCGGTTGGTTTGGGACGAAACCGGCAGCGCAAGTGGCTCCCAGCGCTCGAGGACCGCGGGCCGCTCAGGGTGATGTTCGTCATCACCAGCATGCCCGTGGGCGGCGCAGAGACCTTGCTGGCGGAGCTGGCGCGGCGCATGGATCGGCAGCGGTTTCTGCCGGAGCTGTGCTGTCTGAAGGACCATGGTCCGCTGGGCGAGGTAGTGGCCGAGGAAGTGCCCACATTCGCCCGGCTGCTCGCACACAAGTTCGACGTGTCCGTGCTGGTGCGTCTGGCGTGGCTTTTGCGGCGGCGGGGCACCGACGCGGTGGTCACCGTGGGGGCGGGCGACAAGATGTTCTGGGGCCGGCTGGCCGCGTGGCTGGCCGACGTGCCCGTGGTCTGCTCGGCGTTGCACGCCACCGGGCAGCCCGACCGTGTGGAACGGCTCAACCGGCTGCTTGCGCCCATTACCGATGCGTTCATCGCCGTGGCCGAGCCGCACGCCCGCCACCTGGTCGAGCACGAGGGCTGCCCCGCGGACAGGGTGCGCGTGATCCCCAACGGCGTGGATGCGGAGAAGTTCCGTCCACGCCGGCCCGACGGGCAACTGAAGCCATCCCTGGGCATCCCGCCCGAGGCGCCCGTGGTGGGCATCGTGGCTGCACTGCGCTCGGAGAAGAACCACGAGCTGTTCTTGCGCACGGCCGCGCTGGTTGTCCGGCGTCTGCCCGAGACGCACTTCGTGATCGTAGGCGACGGGCCCGAGCGGGCGCAGATCGAGCAATGGTGTAGTGAATTCAACTTGGACGAACGGGTGCACCTGCTGGGCACGCGTGCGGACGTGCCCGAGCTGTTGGGTGTGATCGACGTGCTGGCGCTGACGTCTCAGGTCGAGGCCAACCCGGTCTCGATCCTCGAGGCCATGGCCAGCGAGCGGCCGGTGGTGGCCACCGCAGTCGGCTCGGTGGGCGAGACGGTGATCGAAGGGCGCACCGGCCATCTGGTTCCGCCCGGCGATGCCGTGGCCTTAGCCTCGCGCGTGGCGGCTCTGCTAAGAGACCCCGAGCGCGCTGCGGCCATGGGACGAGCGGGGCGGGAACACGTGCTGAGCCATTGGTCGGTTGACCGCATGGTGCGCGGCTATGAAGAGCTGATTGCGGAGATTTACCGCGGCAAGTGCGCGCAGCCGGGCGATCGGCGCGCGGCCAGCGCGGTTGCCGACACCGCGGCAGCCGACGAATCTGAAGCATGTCTGAGCGTGCGCCGATAGGAGCGTTGCGCTGTTGCCTCGGCGGGCCGGCGGGTGTGCGGCGGTGCCGAGCCGGCTTACTTCATCCCGCCGGGAGAGCACCGTACCTTGTAGGGGCGACGCATGCGTCGCCCCTACCGATCACGCACGTCGCGGCCGCCGGGCATAACAGACGCCGCGAAACCAAGCGCCGCCATGGCTCCCCCGAGGATGAACCCCGGGGCTCGCTTTGCGCGCACACAGGGCGGCCTGGTGGTTCGACCCGAACCGGGCACTTACATGCCCGGCCCGCCATCTGACGGCATTCACCTGCCCGGGACGCCATCTGACGGCGCGCCCGATGCCTGCATTCAGGGTCTTGGCGGGCCGGGGGCGCCGGAGTAGGATGGGCAAATTGCGGGGCACGGCACGCCGGGTTGAACGAGGACCGGTTGCGCAGGGGAGCTGGCTGGCGCCTTGCCTGTTGTGGCCGATCAACATGGACACCAGTGATCTGACGCGAACCGGACTGGCCGTGGTGGCACGAGTCGTCAGTGGGGTCAGTGTGCGCTGGATCGACTGCCAGCCCGACACCTGTCAGCGCGTCTACTTCGCCAATCACACGAGCCACCTGGATGCGATCATCATTTGGGCTTCCCTGTCGCGCGAGGTGCGAGAGCTGGCCCGGCCGGTCGGCGCCAAGGACTATTGGAACGCCGGGCCCATCCGCCGCCACCTGGCCAATCGGGTGTTCAACGCCATCCTGATCGATCGCACGGAGATCAAGGTCCACCAGAGCCCGGTGGACCTGATGATCCGCGCGATCGGCCATCAATTCTCGTTGATCGTGTTTCCCGAAGGCACGCGCAATCCCAACCCCGACCCGACCATCGGCGAGTTCAAGAGCGGGCTCTATTACCTGGCCAAGAAGCGGCCCGACCTGGAATTGATTCCCGTCTACCTGGACAATATGAACCGCATCCTGCCCCGCGGCGAGGTGTTGCCCGTGCCGTTGCTGTCGTGCGTCACGTTCGGGCCGCCGATGTGGCTGGAGGCGCGCGAACCGAAGATGGCCTTCCTCGAGCGGGCGCGCCAGGCCGTGCAGCGCCTGAAAGAGTCCTGAACCCGGGAGGAATGTGCCTGTGGAGGCACGCACGCTGGGACTGATCGGCGGCGTGTTGGTGGTGCTGGGCGTGGCCACGGCCGTGGCCCAGGCGCTCAAACACCGCGCCGCGGACATCAGCCTGAACGAGGCGATGATCGAGAACTTCCGGCTGAGGGTCCGCGCCTGGTGGGTCTTGTTCACCCTGCTGGCAGCCGCGTTTCTGATCGGGCGGGTGGCCACGGTGGTGCTCTTCGGGCTGGTGTCGTTCTGGGCGTTGCGGGAGTTCATCACGGTCACTCCCACGCGGCCGGGCGACCATCGCACGCTGTTTTGGGTGTTCTTCCTCTGCACGCCGCTGCAATTCGTGCTGGTGGGCATGGGATGGTATGAACTCTACAGCATCCTCATCCCGGTCTATGCGTTTCTGCTGATCCCGGCCCGTGTGGCCCTGGGCGGCGACCACAAGCGCTTTCTGGAGCGCACGGCGAAAATCCAGGTGGGCCTGCTGATCTGTGTGTACTGCCTGAGCTATGCACCCGCGCTGTTGACGCTCCGGTTGCCGGCCGAGTATGTGGGCACCAATGCCCGGCTGTTGTTTTTCTTCGTGTTCATGGTCCAACTGAGCGATGCGCTGCAATACGCGTGGGCGCGGATTCCCAGCCGGCACGTGATCGCCCCGGCGATCCACCCGGGGCGCACGTGGGAGGGCCTGCTGGGGGGAACGGGCAGCGTGGCCCTGCTGGGGGCAGTGCTGTGGTGGGCCACTCCGTTTCCGCCCTGGCTGGCCGCGTTGATGTCAGCGGTGATCGCCCTGATGGCCTTTGCCGGCGGCATGACCATGTCGGCCATCAAGCGGGACCGGGGTGTGAAAGACTACGGCACGTTGATCGAAGGCCACGGCGGGGTGCTGGATCGGATCGACTCGATCTGTTTTGCCGCCCCGGTGTTCTTCCATTTCACCAGGTTCTGGCTGATGACCGGCGGCCAGGGACCGGCCGGCTGAGCACCACCGGCGTCGCGAGCCCGTAGGGACGACGCATGCGTCGCCCCTACCGCACGGGTGCCACTGCTGGCTTGTCCAGCAGTGCTGTTTGGTCGAAAGCGCGCTTGGACTGGAGCGAAATGCCGGGAAATGGCAACACTTAGAACTTGTAAAGGTATTACTTCCCGGGGTTTCGCTTCGCTCCAACCCCGGCCACCCGGGATTGCACATTCGATCGGGGAGACAACTCGTTTACAGGTTCTCAGCGTTGCCCCCCAAACGCACGCGCCACCAGTTGCGGCACCAGCTCCACGGCCGACCCGGCCAGCCACACGTCGGCCTCGCCTCCGGCTGGGTCCACCCGGATCACCCGGGCAGCGGCTGTGCGTGCTTCGGCGGGCAGTCCGGCCGCGGGCCAAACCGCGCCTGAGGTGCCCACGCTGAGCAGGCAGTCGCACTGTCGGGCCGCTTGCTGCGCCAGGGTCCAATCCGGCTCGGCCATGGCCTGGCCGAAGAGCACCACGTTCGGCCGGCGCGCGCCGCGCGGCCCCAGGGAGAACATCGGAGCCAAGGCCCGCAGCAGCCCGAGGAATGACACGCGACTGTCGGCCACACGGCGTAACGATTCCACCACGTCGTGCAGCTCCTGGCGGCTCAGGCGGCGGATCGGGCGACCGCGCAGGCTGACCACTTGGAAGAGCGACCCGTGAATCTCGTGGACCGTGCGGCTGCCCGCCTCCTGGTGCAGCCCGTCGATGTTCTGCGTGATCACCGTCACTTGGACGTGCTGCTCCAACGCGGCCAAAGCCCGATGGGCCGCGTTGGGCTGTGCCCGGGCCACGGGTTCGAGCACCGCGACCAGGAATTCCGCTGCCAGGCGCGGGCGCACGGCCGCGGTTCTGAGCAGACCCGGCCAGTTGGCGAACTCCTCGGGCGGGAAGCGGTCCCAGAGGCCCTCCTGGTCGCGGAACGTAGGAATCCCGCTTTCCGCGGAAATGCCCGCCCCGGTGAACACCACCACCTGGCTTGCTCGGGCAAGCTCTCGGGCGGCTTGGGTCAGTGGGTCGGGCGAGGGGGTCATAGTTCGCAACTGCCGGCTGTGTGGCGTGGCGATCGGGCCATGCTGGGTGTTACTTGCGGACAAACCGGCGGCTCAGGCCGCCGGCTCGCCAAACGCCGGGTGCCACTGCTGGCTTGTCCAGCAGTGCGCCGGGTGCCACTGCTGGCTTGTCCAGCAGTGCAGCCCGGGCCAGCGCCCGCCACATACACGCTCTGGAAGCGAGCATAGCCCGCGGTTAGACTTGAACACAAGGGTCCTTGCGCCGGCTGGGCTTGCACGGCTGGGTGCCCCGCGCAGCTTGTAGGGTGGGTCGAGTGGTAACGAGACCCACCGGCAAGAATCACCGGCGAGAATTGAGCAACAACCGGTGGGTCTGCGCCTACGGCTTGACCCACCCTACGTGACTTGGCTTCGCTGAGAACCCCGGCCACGCGCACGCCGGAGGCGCCAGGCCGAGAAGAGACCCCTTCATTGCACTACGGACCAACACCATGACCTGGGAACAGCGTTGGCATCCGCTGCGCGAAGAATGGGTGATCATCGCGGCCCATCGCAACGACCGGCCGTGGTCGGGCGAGACGGTGGGCCCGGCCCAGCGCGCGGTGCCGGCGTATGTGGACGATTGCCCGTTGTGTCCGGGTAACGTGCGCGTGAGCGGCGCGCGCAACCCGGCCTACACGGGCGTGTATGTGTTCGACAACGATCTGCCGTGCGTGGGCGCGCAGGCCCCCGGCGAGCCCGCCCAGCCGGCGGGCATCTACCGCAACCGGCCGGCCCGGGGCCTGGCGCGCGTGGTCTGCTATAGCCCGCTGCACAACGTCACGCTGGCCGAGCTGCCCCTGGTGGAGGTCAGGGCCCTGCTCGTGACCTGGCAGGAGCAGTATCGCGAGCTGGGCTCCCGGCCCGAGGTGGCGCACGTGCTGGTCTTCGAGAACAAGGGCGAAGTGGTGGGCGTGTCCAATCCCCACCCCCACTGCCAGATCTACGCCACCAACTTCGTGTTCAAGACCATCGCCGTGGAGGCGGAGGTCTGCGCGCGCTATTGGCGGGAGCAGGGGCGCGTGCTGATGGAGGACATCATCGCCGCGGAAGAGTCGGACGGGCGGCGGATCATCAGCCGGCGCGAGGCGGCGTTGGCTTTTGTGCCCTATTTCGCGCGATATGCCTACGAGACGTTCGTCACGCCGCGCGCGCCCCACGGGAGCCTGGCCGACTTGGACCCGGGCGAACTGGACGAGCTGGCCGCGGTGCTCCGAGAGGTGCTCGTGCGTTTCGACAACCTGTGGCAGATGCCCTTCCCCTACGTGATGGCCCTGCACCAGGCGCCCACGGACGGGCGGGTGCATGAGGGCTTTCATTTTCACATCGAGTTCCATCCGCCGCTGCGCAAGCCGAATCTGCTCAAATACCTGGCCGGGCCGGAGATCGGCGGGGGCAGTTTCTTAAGCGACACCGCGCCGGAAGAAAAGGCGGCCGAGCTGCGCGCCCAGCCGGTGGTCCACTACAAGCAGCGCGGCCGTGGCGAGCCGGGCACGTGAGTGCGCGGTTCGGTTAGCGGAGGAGAAACACGCCGCTGCCGCCCGAACCGCAGGCTTACGCCTGCGGCTCGCCATGCGCCGCCGGCGTGCCGGACGGTCATGCTGCCCTCAGAGCCGCAGCATCTCGAACAGCGCCTGGGCCACTGCCTCGGGGTCGCGCGCGACAGACCAGATCAAAGCGCCCAGGATCAGCAACCCCGCGGTCAATAGGCTCAATGCCCGGAAGTTGCGATCTCCGGCCTCTTGGCGCGAGAGTGCATCGCCCAGCTCTTCTTCCAGGCGGCGCCAGCCCAGGTAGTTCTGCCGGCTGCCGGCTGCCACCAGCGACACGTTGCGCATGCCCGACGTGGGGTCCAAGTGCAACTGCACGCCCAGTGCCGGCAGTGCCAGCGAGTCGCCCGCCCAACGGGCCCCCGGGTCGAGCCGTTCGACCAGCTCGGCCAGGATCGGGCGCAGCCGGTCGATCGACATGTTGTAGATCACCAACCGCGGGCGCAAGAGCAACAACAAGAGCACCAGACACACCGCGTAGCACGTGAGCAACAGCACCCACACATACGGCCCATACCGGCCGGCCGCGGCCTCGGGCAGGAACAGCTCCATGGGGCCCACGATCACCAGCCCTGAGAGCGCCAGCCCCAAGGTGGCGGCGTCGCGCGCGCCCGAGACCAGCAAGGGGCGGCGCGAGAGGTTGAGCATGCCGATCACTACCAGATAAATGACCAACGGTCCGAAGGCCAAGCACAGGCGCAAAGGGTCCATCGACGATTCCTCAG
>CAYXPN010000243.1:0-9053 GCA_964467075.1 uncultured Planctomycetaceae bacterium | reverse complement strand
CAAAAGGGTTGTTACAACTGCTTGCTCGAAAGGTCTTGGCGTTCGTATTTTCTCGTCTGTTTCGCCTTTTCGTCCTTTCGTGCTTTCGTGGTTCCTCTGTAATGTTGCTACAGACTCCATTTCCCGAAAGTCTCATCGTGCGCCCGCGCGCGGCTCCGCGGGCGCCTCGAGGTCGCCACAGGCAAACTGGATCGCATCCAGATAGAACCGCAGGATGGCCGGGTTCCAGTAGAGCTCGGTGCGGTGGCCAAAGCCCGTGTAGAACACCCGTCCCTTGCCGTGCAATTTGACCCACGCCTGGGCGAACTGGCCCTCTTTGTGCTGAATCCAGGGCACGTCCATGTTCGTGGTTTCTTTGTCCACCACCAACAGCACGCGGACCTTGCTCAGGTCCTGCGGCTGGCGCCGGTCCATGGGATCGCTGAACTGGTAGATTTCGTCGGCCAGCCGGAAGTCCTCCCCGTCGAAGGCGGCCGCCAGCGGATGCGCAGGCTCGATGACCTTGATACCCACTTCCTCGTTCCAGGGATGGCCGGAAAACCGGCCGCCGAACAGCTCGTGGAACTCGGGCCACTGCGGATTGGCCCCCGCGGCGAAGTGCAGCCCCACCAGTCCGCCCCCGCCGGAGACGCAATCCAAAAGGCTCTTGCGCAACACCTGCTCGACCGCGACCGCGTCGGCCCCGTGCGCGCGGAACTCGGCACGCTCCAGGTCGGCCTCGGTGGGCGCGATCCAGGGGCCCGAGGTGTTGTTGAGCACCACGGCGTCGAACCGCCGGATGTTCTCGGGCAGGAACATGGCCAGGTCGCTGCTCACCACCGGCCGATAGGCGCCGGTCTTTTCGCCCAACGCCTGCAAGGCAAAGCTGCCGTAGGGGATGCAGTAGCCCTTGTGCGGGTCCTTGGGATAGAGGTGGTCGGGCGTGTTGAAGATCAGCACGGTGCGCTGCTGCTTGGGCGCGACCCGCGCCTGCTCGGGCGCGGCCGAGCGGATCTGCTCTTGCCGATGTGCGGGGATTTCTTCCACGGCCCCCGCGGCTGAGAGTCCCCAGCCGGCCGGGGCGATTGCCGAGCCGACGGCCGCAAAGAGCAGCACTGCAACGAAACGTCTGCTTGCCATGGTCCGGTTCTCCCGTGGTTGGTCGTCCGGTTCTCTCGTGGTTGATCCATCGAGCAAGGTTGATCCATCGAGTGCGACTCTTAACGCGGCCTGCGGCCGCAGCCAAAAGCGGAAAGCCGAAAGCGGAGTCGAACGTACTGTACAAACTACTGTACTTGATGCGCGCACGGCGCGCGGAAGTCACAGCGTAAGACTCTACAGCGTCCAGCCCTGGCGGTACTCCGCGCGCAACAGCGCGTCGGCCTGGGCGTTGTCGGTGATCCGCATGGCCACCGGATCGAACTCCAGTTGGCCCTCGAACTGCGTGGCCACGTTGCCGAGCATCAGGAACTCGTTCAGGGCCGAGGCATAGTCGAAATCGGCCCACGGACGCGGTCCGCCGCGGCAGGCCGCGAACCAGTCCTGCTCCGGTCCGCGCGAGCTTTCCACGGTCTCCGGGCGCTCGCATTGCACGCCCTGGAATTGCTGCTCGGGCAACAGCCGGAACCACATGTTGTGGCCCGTGGTGTGGATGCTGCCCTTGGTGCCCACGATGAAGGTGCCGGCCCACTGCCAGGCCCGTTGCTGCTCGTCCGTGCCGCCGGCCAGAGCACGGGCGCGCATCTCGTCCACACCCGGCGCAGGGCCGTTGTACCAGTGGATCGTGATGGGCGGCAGTTCGGCGCGGGCCGGGATTTTCCAGCTCACGGCCTCCCACCGCGGGAACGACAGCCGGTTGATGCCCGAGGTCCTGGCCGAGACCTTGATCGTCGCGCGGCCCGATTGCGGCGGATCGAGCCACAGCTCGTGGACCTTCAGGGCCATGAAGCCCAGGTTTGCGCTGTGCGAGGCCCAATTGCCCAACTGGCAGGTGCCGAACTCGCGCCACAGGTTGCGGTTCATCCACTGCGGATGGAAGGGGCGCATGGCCGCGGGCCCCAGCCAGAGGTCCCAGTGGAGATTGGCAGGGACGGGCATCTCGCCTTGAGGCGGCTCCTGGCGATCCGCGCCCCCGCCGCTGTTCCAGACGTGGACCTCCTTGATCTCGCCCAGCGTGCCGCCGCGGATCAATTCCAGTGCCCGGCGAAACGCGCCGCTGTAGGTCCCCTGGTTGCCCATCGACGTGGCCACCTGGTGCTTGCGGGCCAGTTCGCGCAGGGCACGCGATTCGTTGAGCGTGCGCGTGAGCGGCTTCTCGCAGAACACGTGCTTGCCGGCGCGGATCGCCGCGGCCGAGGCCACGGCGTGGGTATGGTCGGGCGTGGCCACCACCACCGCGTCGAGCTGGTCGCCCAGCTCGTCGAGCATCTTGCGGAAATCATGGAAGACCTTGGGGCGCTCGTCGAGCAGGCGCTTGAATTCGGCCCCTGCGCGGCGCTCCCAGTCGTGCTCCGAAGCAGCGTAACGCGTGCCGGCCTCCTCCCAGTGCTTGAAGGCCTCGGCGATCTTCTGTTCGTTCACATCGCAGACGGCGACCACCTGCTCCATGCGCGGGATGGTATCGACGAACCACCGGCCGCGTCCGCCCACGCCCACCAGCCCCACCTGGATTCTCTCGTTGGCGGCATAGGCGCGCACCAGCCCGGCCGGAACGATCGCCACCCCTGCACCCAGCGCGGCCGAAAAGCCGAGAAAACGACGGCGACCAATTCGCGAATTCATCGGTGTGCTCCCGGAATGAGGGTTTCTGCGGGGCCTCAGGCCTGATGTGGCCTCGAACGACCGGTCGCATCTCGGGCACCAAACGCGGCGCAGGCGGGGGGCCGTGCTGGGCCTCGCGGCGGGAGATTCGGGCATGCCCCACCGCTGATTCTAGCCCGGCGCCCGGCGAGAAGCCAGCAATTGCCCGCCGCGTGGTTTCCGGCGCCGTGGGTGCCACTGGCTCTGCCAGTGCCTTTGCTTTCCGTGCGGTGATTCTGACTGGTTGCGATTTCATTCAGCGGGAAGCGTGGCCAACGTACGGGCACGGGCAAAGCCCGTGGCACTCGCGTGTACGGGCACGGATCAGAGCGAACCTACGGCCCGCCGCCAGAACAGGCGCACCCCGGCCAGCACGAGAACCGCGCCGCTTCCCAGCAGGGCGAAGCAGCGCGCGAGCGACGACGGGATTCGCCCCTCTTCGACGATCCGCAACTGATCGAGGTCCACGGCAGGAAAGCTGGCCTGCAGAAAACGCCGTTCTTCCGGCCCCAGCGATTCCACGCGGTTGACCACCATCCCGCTAAGCCCTCCGCAGGACTGGACATCTGCGGGAATCTCACCCACCCGGCGGTATCTCGACGTTTTCACCAGCACGGCGAAGTGGTCGAGCTTCGGCAGGGGCTGCTTGCCGGCAGCCTCGGCCATGTCGCCCCAGCGCTGCTCGAGTTGCTCGAGCCCGGCGACGAACGGGTGGGATCGGGAAATGATCGGGTAGTAGCAAGCCACCAGCGGTGCATCGCCCGCGGGCGCAGCCGCCGAACATGCCTCGCACCGATAGCGATACACTGCCGCGGGCAGCAAGGCGATGTGCGGCCCGATCCGCAGATAGCTCGACGACGGAGACCGGCCCGCCTCCAGGTCCGCCAGGTCAACAAACACCGGCTGCGCAGTCGTGCCGCGGCACAACGCCAACTCGTTCAGCCCCAGGCACGACAACCCGCCGCCCAGGGCCATAAACAAGACGGCCAAGCGCATGCTCCGACGGTCCCCTCCGCACGACGAGCAGCACAGGAGCGAGCGAACGCACTTCCCGAAAAGTGTCTGTTCGAGACGGCTCCCAGTCTACACGGCCGGCCGGTCGCTGTCCAATATGTAGACTCACTTTTCGGGAACCGAGGAACCACCCACTCGGGTGGCAGGGTCGCCTGTACACGCCGCAGGTCCGACTACTCCTCACCGGGGCTGTCGGCGGCCATCGGGCCGGGAGTTCACTTCCGAACTACGAACTGTTCCGTAGCGGAATCGCCGTCAACGGTCAGCGTGGCCGAGGCCAGGGTGGTCGGGCCGTCGAACTCGCCGATAACCTGCTTGACAGCGTCCTTGGAGCACTGGGCTACCAGGTTGCCGCAGTTGTCGGCAAACAGATGGACACCGATCGGGGTTCCGTTGACCTTGAGTGAGACGGCTCCCGCCTCTAGAAACGGCACGTCCGTATGGACGGTGAATTGCCCACCTTGGGACTTCAGCGACAGCGTCTTCGGCGCCACGTCGATTTCCAGGGCCAACGCACTGCCGGCAACCAACACGACCACGGCCCACGCGCCAAGCACCACTCCCAGTCGTCTCATGACAGGACCTCATCGATGTGGGGGAAATGGAAAAAAAGGGTAACCGTTCACGGGCCGCTGCCCGTTTTCGCGCCATTTCGCGTGAATAGTCGCCTTTCGCTCCGCGAAAGCAGCGCCACTTTCGCGGAGCGAAAGGCGACAATGACGGCCCGTGAACGGTTACAAAAAAGGACAGGTCTGGAATGTGACGAGCCCCCGCCCTCGCGGCCCGGCTTTCGACCGGAAAGCCGTGGACCGAGAGTGCAAATTGGATGCCTGCGGCGATTGCACCAGCCGGGCGTAGGCGCACAAAAGAGGCGCCCGCAAAGCGACTTCCCCAGCTTTCCCGTCCGCCCTCGATTTCCGCGCGAAATGCTTTTTCGCAAGGCAAGCCTGCGTTATCTGCCCGCCGGGGGCCCGCATCGAGTTCTCCAGGGTTATGAATCCATTTCACGGCATGCCGGGGGGTATGCGCACAGAACTGCCCTTCGTCGGCCCCACCACCCGGCCGAAGTCCCTCAATACCAACTGCAAGAGGCTCCAAAAACCGAGGAGTCCGCATTGGCACCGAAGTTGCGACCTGAATGCTCTTAGGGCGACCACGGGCCCTGGAAACGTCCTCAAGACCATTGGTCGGGTTGCATCTTGCCGCGGCGCGTCGCCCGGCAGGCCCGACGCAGCAAGCCACAGGGAGACATGGAAATGAACGCGACACGCAGAATCGTTGGTTTGGCGGCCGCAGCCGGTGCGCTGTGGTGCTGGGGCGCCTCGGAAGCGCTGGCGCAGAAAGGGATGGGTGACCCGACGGGCGTGGCACGCCAGGCGGTCAAGCCGGAAGTGGTATCGCTCACGGGCAAGGTCGTGTCCGTCGAGTCTGGTCCGTGCGAGCTGACCACGGGCCCGGCCGCGATCGGCACCCACGTGATGCTGGAGACTGAGGATGGCGAATCGCTCAACGTGCATCTCGGACCCCAGGTCGCGGTGGCTGAGTTGGCCAAGCGACTGAAGCGGGGGACTGCGCTGAGCATCAGCGCGTTCCGCACCGAGAAGATGCCGGAGGGTCACTACGTGGCCCAGTCGCTCACGCTCGGTAACAAGACGATCGAGCTGCGCGACGCGAGCTTGCGCCCCGTTTGGGCCGGTGGCCGCGGCGCCGGGCGCGGGGGATGGCAGGGCGGTGCTGCCGCCGGGCTCGGCCCCGGGTTTGGCCCAGGACGGGGTGCCGGACGTGCTGGGGCTCCAGGCCAGGGGCGCGGGCCCCAGGGATTCGGCCCGGGCCAAGGCATGGGACCCGCGGGTTGGAATTGCCCACGCTGGGGCGGTCCGCCGCAAGGTGGCGGGCAGGGCTGGGGCCCTGCGCCACAGGGTCGCGGGCCTGCCTGGAACGCACCGGCCCAAGGGCCGCCGCGCGGTGCCGGCCAGGGCTTCGGCCGGGGACGCGGTGCCGGGCGCGGCGCCGGCTTCGGGCCCCAGCAGCAACAGATGCGCGGGCCTGCATTCGGCCGCGGACCCGCCTGGTAAAGGCGTGGCCTCCATGGGGGCCTGCCAGCTTCGCGCCCTTGGCGTGCGGCATTGCCAAGAGCTTGCCGGACGTGCAAGGGCGTTTGGCTTTGCGCCCTTGGTGCCCGGCGATCGGGCGGCGATAATGCGATCATGGGAGTCGCGCCCTGCGGGCTGAGCACAGACCCGCGGCGCAAGGCGGCATCAGGGGCCTTCGAGCAGGCGGGGTCCGCTTATGCGGTGGCGAAGCTTGGCAGTTTGCGCCGGACTGCTGGCGGCCTGGGTGGGTTTTGCCGGCTGGCAGTACTACGGCTATCGGCACGAGCGGGAGCTGATCCGCGAGGTGCTCCATCAGCAGTCCCACTCGGTCATGAACGCCCTGCTGGGCGGGATTCGCTCCCATCGCCGGCTGGGGCGGTTTCTCCAGCTCCAACTCCAGGGGATGCTCGAGGAGCTGGCCGGATCGCAGGATGTGTTGGCCGTGGCCGTGCTCGCGCACGACGGCCGGGTGCTCCTCTCAGCCGGCGACGCCGGGCTGCTGCAAAGCTCCTCCCCCATCCAGCCGGGCGACCATTGGGACACAGGCGGCTTTCGGCTGGTCGAACGCTTCCACCTGGCGCCGGCCGACCGAGGTGGGCCCGCTGGCAACGGATCCGCGGGTGGACCGGACGGCGGACGTGGCGCCGGCGCAGGGGCCGGGCCTGGCTGGGGACGTGGACCCGCCTGGCGGCAGGAAGACGTGCTCGGGGGCGGATACAACGAAGGCCCGTTTGCCGCCGGTGGCGACTTCGCCGCGGTCCTGGTGCTCGACCGGACGCGCTACGACCAGCTTGTCCGCGGAGCGGCCCGAGCGCATGTGCTGGTATCTGCCGCAGGGGCGATCGTGCTCGTTTGCGTGGCGCTTGCCTGGTGGGCAAGTGTTCGGGCGGTGGCCGCTCGCGCCCACGCCGCGCTGCTGGAGGCCGAGGCGTGCCACCTTAGAGAGTTGAGCCAGGCCGCGGCCGGGCTGGCCCATGAAACGCGCAATCCGCTGGGGCTGATTCGCGGCTGGACCCAGCGCCTGGCCGACGCCGACGTGGACACACCGCAGCGCCAGGAGCGCGCCCGGGCGGTGATCGAAGAGTGCGATCGCCTGACCGCCAGGATCAACCAGTTCCTGGCCTTTGCCCGGCCCCGGGAGCCGACGCCTGAGCCGGTCGACCTGGATCGCCTGATCGACGAGCTGGCCGCGATCCTGCAGCCCGACCTGGAGACCCGAAACGTCACCCTGAAGCGGGAAGTACCCTGGTCGGCCGGGACCGTGCGTGCGGATCGGGAATTGCTGCGCCAGGCCCTGTTCAATCTGCTCCAGAACGCAGTGCAGTTTTCGCCCGAGGGCGAAACGATCGACGTGGTGGTGGTGCCGGGGCAGAACGGCACCTGCCGGATCGAGGTGGTCGACCGGGGACCCGGCGTGGCGCAGCAGAACGTCGATTCATTGTTCACTCCCTATTTCACCACGCGCGGCGATGGCACGGGGCTGGGGCTGGCGATCGTCAAACGCATCGCCGTGCTGCACGGCTGGCAGACGAGCTACCGGCATCGCCCCGGCGGCGGGGCCGTGTTCGCCCTGGACGACATCCATGCCTGAGCAGCAGCGGACCATCCTGGTGGTCGACGACGAGCCCTCGCAGCGCGAGCTGCTGGGCGGGTTTGTCGAGTCGCTGGGGTTCCGCGCCGAGGAAGCGGCGTCGGCCGAGGAAGCACTCGAAGCGATCCGCGGCCACATGCCCGACATGGTCCTCTTGGACGTGCGCCTGCCGGGCATGAGCGGGATCGAGGCCCTGCCCGAAATCCGCAACCTGGCCGAGGGGCTGCCCGTCTTGTTGATCACCGCCTACGCCGATCTGCGCCAGGCCGTGGCCGCCATGAAGGGCGGGGCCGACGACTACCTGGCCAAGCCGGTCGATCTCGACGAACTCAAAGCGGCCATTTCCGACGCCATCGGGCCGGCCGACCGGCAGCACGCCGGGACGCAAAGGCCGCATCCCGACCTGCCCGACTGGTTCGTCTCCAAGAGTCCGGCCATGCGCCACCTGGTCCAGACCGCGGCCGTGGTGGCCCCTTCCGACGCCCCGGTGCTGATCACCGGCGAAAGCGGCACGGGCAAGGAGGTGGTCGCGCAGTTGATCCACCACTGGAGCCCGCGCCGCCAGGGGCCGCTGGTGGCGGCCAACTGTGCGGGCCTGCCGGAGTCGCTGATCGAGAGCGAGCTGTTCGGGCACACCAAAGGGGCATTTACCGGGGCCGTGCAGTCGCGTCAGGGTTTCTTCCGCGCCGCGGATGGCGGCACGCTCTTCCTGGACGAGATCGGCGAGCTGCCGCTGCACTTGCAGCCGAAGCTGTTGCGGGCCCTGGAGGCGGGCCGGATCACGCCGGTCGGCAGCGACGCGCCGGTGGAAGTGGACACGCGCCTGGTGGCCGCCACCAACCGGGATTTGGAAAAGGCCGTTGAGGAAGGCCGTTTCCGCGACGATCTGTACTACCGGATCAACGTGGTCGAGCTCTCGGTGCCGCCCTTGCGCCAGCGCCGCGAGGACGTGCTACCCATGGCCCGCGGTTTCGCTGCCGAGTTCGCCGGCGGACCGGTGCGGCTTTCGCCCCAGGCAGTGCAATGCCTGCTGGCCTACACGTTTCCGGGCAACGTGCGCGAACTGCGCAACGCCATCCAGCGCGCGTGTCTGCTTTGCCGGGGCGACGTGATCATGCCCGAGCACCTGCCGCCCAAGATGTCCGACCTGGCGGCGGCCAAAGCGCACTCCGAAGGCGACCGGGATCGGCTCTCGCAGGTCGAGCGGGCCACGATCCTGGCGACGCTTGAAGAGTGCGGCGGCAACCGCACGCGCGCCGCGGAGAAGCTGGGCATCAGCCGGCGGGCCCTGATCTACAAGCTGCGGGCGATCGAGGACCAGTCGCCGTAGGGCGTGTCTGCTAGTCGGGGCTTCCGGCCGTAGCCGCCGTCGCCAGCTCGTGGCCGGCGCCGCCAGACAGGGGTTCGTAGCCACCGAAAGCCAGACGGCGGGCGAATCATTGCTTGCGGAACGTCGCCGGGTGCCCATCCACGCTCTGGCGAGCGTGGCTACGGTCGTAGGATGGACCTCCGGTCCGTCGGCGTATGGGCCGTTCGGAAAAAAATGCAACATTGTCATTTGAATAGATCGGCGACGC
>CAYXPN010000242.1:679-9293 GCA_964467075.1 uncultured Planctomycetaceae bacterium | reverse complement strand
ACCGCCCCCTCCGCCACCTCCACCTCCTCCGCCGCCTCCGCCTCCGCCCGGTCCGCCGCGCATGCCGCCTGCGGTGGTCCACTTGCCGTTGGTCTCTCCGGCGCCGGTGGGAGTGCCGCTGCCGCCCGGTGCGCCGCGCCCCGAGCTTTCCATTGCCGGCGGCGGGGGCGTGCCCGGCGATTATACGTGGCACTTGAGCATCATCGACGCGGGCCAGCCGCGCGGCCGGCGCCCGCTCTACTCGGCGCAGTTCGCCCTGCCTGCTGACTTCAGCCTGGCGGCCTGGAGCCGGATGGACTTGGGGCAGTCGCAATGGATCATTTTGGGGCCCGGGCAGTCGTTTGACACGATCCGGTTCGGCATTCCCGGCGCCGTGCCCTTAAGCGGCGACTTCAACGGCGACGGCAAGGACGAGGTGGCCGTGTTCGTGGCCGGCCAGTGGTTCATCGATCTGAACGGCAACGGCGTTTGGGACGAGGGCGACCTGTGGGCCCAACTGGGCGGCGAGGAAGACTTGCCGGTCGTGGGCGATTGGGACGGCGACGGCAAGACCGACATCGGCATCTTCGGGCCAGCCTGGCCGGGGGACTACCGGGCCATTGCGGCCGAGCCGGGGTTGCCCGACGCCGAGAACCTGCCGGCCGCACTGCCCAAGAACCTGCCGCCCCGTCCGCAACACGCCACCGACGGCCGGCGCATCCTCAAGAACGGGCGCCAGGGCATCGTGCGCGCCGACCTGATCGACCACGTGTTCCAGTACGGCACCAGCGGCGACAAGCCCGTGGCCGGCGATTTCAACGGCGACGGCGTGTCCACGATCGGCGTGTTCCGCGAGGGAACCTGGATTCTCGACACCGACGGCGACGGGCGCCTGACGGCCAACGATACGAGTTTCCAGTATGGCACAGCCGGCGATTTGCCCGTCGTAGGCGACTTTGACGGCGACGGGATCGACGAGGTGGGCGTTTACCGCGGGGGCACCTGGTATGCGGACACCAACGGCGACCAAGAGCTCGACGCCCACGACAAGGTCTTCGAGCTGGGCGGCGCCGGCGACCTGCCGGTGGCCGGCGATTTCAACGGCGACGGGGTGGACGAGCCGGCCGTGTATCAGGGCCAGGCCCCGGCCGAATAGCCGACGCGGCCGAGCGCCGGGCGCGACAGGCTCCATGTTCGGCCGCCCCCGGCCGGTTATGGCCCTTTGCCGGACACTTCGGTCCGCACCTCGAGCTTCTCGGCCGCTCCAGCCGCCTGGTAGATGGCGCGCACCTTTGCCAACCGCTCGGCCGGCAGTCCGCAGATGATCAGGCGGCGCGGCGCGATCATGCCCAGCACGTCCGGGATGTCGCAGACGCGCAGCACATTGAGCAGCGGCGGGGCGTCGGGCTGCATGTGGCCCAGCGGCGGCCGGCTGAGCACGGCCCCGGCGATTTCTTCGTCCAGCAGGGCCCCGTAGGCCGCCCACACCGCGGCCGGCCCTTCGCCGGCCACGAGCACGTCTGCATCGGGGTGCTGCTGCGCAAGATAGCCGGCCGCGGCGATCACGTCCCAGACGCGCCCGCCGGCGACCGTCCGGCCCAGCAACACGTGCGAGCGCTCCACGTAGTTGGGCGGATTCTTCCGGGTCCAGCGCGTGGCCCCCACCCCGCGCGCCTGGAGCAGATAGACCGCATCATTTGGTTCCGCCACCGAGCGCACAAAGTCGGGCAGTTGCTCGGGCGATTCGGCATCGGCCACCACCAGCAACACCCGGCCCACAGACGAGTCGCGCTGGTGCGAATCGCCTTGCGGAGACGAATCAGGCGCTTGCGGTTCGCTTTGCCCGGACGGCCGGGGTTTGACCAGCACGTGGATGCCCGGCTCGGTCTGAAGGCGCAACCAGCCTTCTTCGTCCGCCCCGAGACGTTTGGCCGGCGGGATGCGATCGGGAAACCAGCGGAAGGTGACCCGCCTGAGTTCGGCCAGCAAGGCGCCCTTCCATGGCTCGAACTCGCCCGGCTTCGGCGGGTCCACGCGGGCCATGGGGACGAAGCGCTCGTCGATCGTGGTGTTCAGCTCGTCGGCCGGCAGGTCGCTATCCTCGGGAAACACGCGCAGGCGCACCAGGTCGATCGGGCACTGCCGGTCCGAGCCCTGCCGAGTAACCAGGTCCACTTCGCTGTCGGTCACTTCGCGCGGATCGTCTTTGAGGTAAATGTTGATGAACCGGAAGGCGGCCCGGCGGATGTCCTGCCGGTAGGCGTGGCCGCCCATGCTCACCACGGCGTCCACGCGGTCGCCGGCGCCGTAGAGGCTGTAGATTCGCTCCAGGCGGTTGATGACCCGCTGGTTGCCGTCCATGGGGAAGATGCGATCGTGGTCGCTGTTGGTAAACAGCAGGGCCCGGGGGGCCACCAGGCCGGCGATCTGCGCCCAGGGCCACTGGAAGGTGTTGTAGAGAAACATGCAATCGCAATGGCCGTTGATCACGCGGTGGGTCACGTGGGTGGGCAGATCGGACAGCCCGCTGACCGGCACGGCCGCGCGCACGCGCTGGTCGGCCGCGGCGATCCAGAAGGTGGCGGCCCCGCCGCCGCTGATGCCGGTCACGGCGATGCGCTGGGGGTCCACGTCCGGCCGGCTCGACAGGTAGTCGATCGCGCGCATGCCGTTCCAGCACTCCACGCCCGCCGGGGTGTAGCCCCGCGAATGCCACCACCAGCGCTCGTAGCGATAGGTGCCGTGGTGCGTGGCGCCGATCTCGCCCAGTTGCAGCGAATCGACTATCAGGCAAACGTAGCCGTGTCGGGCCAGCCAGATGCCGTGCGACTGGTAGGCCGTCTTGTTGCCGTTGCGCCCCTGGTAGGAGTGGCCGCAGACATACAACACGGCCGGCAGGCGCTGGCCCTCTTCGATCTTAGGCGGCCGGTAAAGATTGCCCGTCACGTACAGGCGCGGCCGGCTCTGGAAGTGGAGCAGCTCGACCACAAAGCCCTCGCCTTCCAGCCGGCCGGTGACCTCGGGATGCAAGGGCGTGCGGGCCGGCATGGGGTGCAGGCCCAGCATGTAGAAATACTCTTCGCGCCGGCGCTCTTCAAGCGACTGCCAGTCCTCGGGCGACTCGACGCCTTCGAGGAACTGATGGTGGATCTTCTCCGTCTCCTCAGCCAGATAGGCCTGGATCATCTCGTCGCCGGGCGACTCGCGATCGGGCGGATTGTAGAACTCCCAGGCTTCCGGCTGCGCTGAGAAGGCCGCGGCAGCGAACCACACGGCGCACAACAACGTCCCGAGCAGCGCCACGCCCGGGGCCATGCGCCACCGAGCAGCACGCCCGCGTGGCCTGGGTGGCTTGTCCATCCGTGCTTGTCTGCTACGAGCTAACGCACTACGGCACTGCGGGACGGGCCGGCAGCGGCACTCGGCGCGGAGTGGCGGGCCCTGGCGGGAGTCGGGTTTGCGAGAGACTCGACAAGTGGCACGAATCGCGGGCATGGCGGAGACCTCCTCCGAAGGAACAAGAAAGATGCCGAGAGACGCGGCGCCGCTCGCCCGGGGACAAGCCCCGGGGCTCGGGTTGATTCGCCCGGCTGGCCGGCGGGGTTGCTGCTGTCGCGCCTATTTCGACTCGTTGCTCCACTGCCGGCGCTGGCGCGAGCTGGGGATGTCCATCGCCTTGCGATACTTGGTCACGGTGCGCCGGGCCACCTTGATGCCCGCGGCAGCCAGCTCGTGCATCAGTTGTTCGTCGCTCCTGGGATGCTGCTTGTCTTCGTTGTCGATCAGTTCCTGGAGCTTCATGCGCACCGCGTCCCAGGCCACCTCTTCGCCGTCGGCGCTGACGGTCCCGCCCACGAAAAAACGTTTCAGCGGGAAGATGCCCCGGGGCGTCTGAATCCACTTGTCGTCCACCGCGCGGCTGACCGTGGTCACGTGGACGCCCACCTTGTCGGCGATCTGCTGCATTTTCAGCGGCTCGATGGCCTCGGGGCCCTGGTCGAGGAATTCGGACTGGTGGTCCACGATGGCCTGGGCCACGCGGGCCAGGGTATGGCGCCGCTGCTGGATCGAGTCGATCAGCCACTGGGCCGAGTTGATCTTGCGCTTGATGTATTGGCGCGTTTCCTCGTCGGCCTGGCGGCTCTGCAGGAGCTTTCGATAACGCGCGCTGATGTAGAGCTGCGGCGTGTGCCCGTCTTCCAGGCGCACGCGGTAACGCCCTTCTTCATCCTTCTCCACGTAAACGTCCGGCACCACGGGCGGCACCACCGCGTTGTGGAACTCGGCCCCCGGTTTGGGGTTCAGCTTGCGCAGCTCGACCAGGGCCGCCTGGATCGTCTCGATCGCGTAGCCCGTCTTCTTCGAAATCGCGGGCAGCCGGTTGTGCTCCAGGTCCTCCAGGTGATCGGAAATCAGGCGCACGAGCTCTTCGTAGTAGGGCATTCCCGGGGCAAGCTGCAGCAGCAGGCATTCGCGCAGGTCGCGCCCGCCCACGCCGGGCGGGTCGAGCCGCTGCACCAGCTCCAAGGCCCGCCGCGCCAGGGCCCGCTCCTGGTCGTCGGCTTCGGCACCCAAGAGGTCTTCCAGCCGGCCTTGCAGATAACCGTTTGAGTCCAGGTTGTAGATGATCCGGTCGGCCATGGCCCGAAGCTCCGGCTCCAGGTCGAACCAGCCGAGCTGCGCGTGGAGATAATCTTGCAGCGATTGTGGGCGGTCGCTCAGGTTGGCGATCGTATCGTGCCTGCGTTCGGAGATTTCGTCGATGCGGTTGCTGGACGGGCGGGAGTACTCCTCAGAGTGTTCCGGATACTCTTCATCCATGCGCAGCAGGCGCTCGAAATCCGCCTCGTTGTCCTGGCCTTCGTCGATCACCAGCGGGCGTTCGTCTTCGGTGGGCGCATCGGGGGGTTCGCGCTCTTCGGTTTCCTCCGGGAATTCGGGTTCCTCTTCGCGCATCTCCAGCACGGGGTTCTCCTGCAATTCCTGCTCGATCCGTTCCTGCAGCGCCAGGATCGGCAACTGGAGAATCTCCATCGACTGGATCATGCGCGGGGCGAGAATCTGCTTCTGAACCTGGCGCAGGTCTTGTCCGAGCGAAAGCCGCATGTCTGGTCCATCCATTCTGTTCGGCGCCGATCGAACGCCTTTGCCGACGGCCGCGCAGGACCGGTCAAAACGCCTGCCGGCCGCCGAGCGCGTCGGCCAGGATTTCCTGGTTGGCAAACTCCAGCACACTCCCGCTGGTAATGCCCCGGGCCAGGCGCGTGATCTTCACCGGCGATTGTCGCAGCAAATTGGAGATGTGCAGTGCGGTGCCGTCTCCTTCGGTGGTCGGATTGGTGGCCATGATCACTTCCCGAAAACTCCCCTCCTGCACCCGGCGCACCAGCGCGTCGATGGTCAGTTGTTCGGGGCCCATGTTCTCCAGCGGCGCGATGCGGCCCAGCAACACGTGGTACAAACCGCGATAAGCCCCGCAGCTCTCCAGCGCGATCAGGTCGCGCGGCTGCTCCACCACGCACAGCAAGCTGCGGTCGCGCCGCGGATCGCGGCAGATCGCGCACTCCTCTTGCTCCGTCAAATTGTAGCACGTCCGGCAGTAGCGCAGGTTCTCGCGCACATTGCGGATCGCCTCGGCCAGGGCCAGGGCCTCGTCCTTCGGCGCGCGCAGCAGATGATACGCCAGACGCTCGGCCGACTTCTTGCCGATGCCCGGCAGCCTGGCCAGCTCTTCGATCAATCGGGTAACGGGTGCGGCGACTTCGGACATCGTCCCGCCTGACTCCCCTTGGCCTACCGCCGGATCAGACAAACTGACAAGCTATCACAGGCGGCGCCTTGTGGGCCGCAAAGGCAGGCCACAAGCCGGCCCGGAGCCCCAACGCTCCGCCAGCGCCTCGGACAAGCGACGGACTTACGTAGGGTTCTCCTCCTCGCCTGGGCTTGGTTGTTCTTCGTCCGGATTATCCGGCTCGGCCATGCCCGACAGTTTGGCGATCATGTCCTGCAAGCCGGGCAACTCCACGTCGCCGGCCAGTTCCCGGAACACCTCGGCGTGCAGGGCCCGACCCTTGGCCACGGCCTGGTTCATGGCCGCGGCCACGAGGTCCTCGATCAATTCGCAGTCGCCCTGGGCCACGAGCTGTTCGTCGATCCGGCAGCGGAGCACCTCGAGCACGCCGTTGATCTCGATCTCCACCATGCCGCCGCCGGCGCTGCCCGAGGCCCGGCGCCGTTTCAACTCCTCGCTCAACTGCTGCATGTGCCCGCCGATCTGGCGGGCGTGTCGCAACAGGGCCCCAAGGTTGGCCAATCCCTTGAACATGATGCGGCTACTCTTTCTCGGGCGGCTTGTGGACGCTCTGACGGACCAGCGGTCCGTGCTACCCGCTCTGCGTGATGCGGTCACTCTCCCTCAGGCGGCTCGTCGTCCGACACAGCTAAACTGTCGGGTGCCACGGTTGGCTTGCCCAACCGTGCATTCGGCACTGCTGGACAAGCCAGCAGTGGCACCCAACTGCACACTCCACGTGTGTCGGACTACTCGTCGACGCTCTGACGGACCAGCGGTCCGTGCTACCCGCTCTGCGTGATGCGGTCACTCTCCCTCAGGCGGCTCGTCGACGCGCACCGGCTGGGCCCCGAACAGCTCGCCGGCGCGCTGGATCAAAGGGTGTTTGGCGACTTGAAGGAGCTGCTCGCGCGGCGAGACGGCCCGGCGCTGGGCCGGCTGCTCGGCGACCGACACCTCCTCCAGGACCAACTTCACCTGCACCGGCCGCCCCGCCACCTCGCTGAGCGACTCCTCCAGCCGGCGGGTCTGGTCCGGGCGCTCGCAATACGATCTGGCCACAGCATACCTGGATTCGAAGCCGATGACCAGACGGCTCGGGTCCGCCCACTGGGCGCGATGAAACTTGCGAGCGTGCTCGACCAACATGCCGGAGAGCCTCTCCAGGGCGGCGTGCCACGTCTCCACCGCCCCCTGGGGGCTCGGGGCCGCCTCAGCCGCGGCCGTCGCAACGTCCGCATCAGGGCCCGCGGCAGTGTGCGCATCCGTACCCTCGGCAGTCTGCGCGCTGGGTGGCTCCCCGCCGGCTCCCCCGCTGCTGGTTGTGCCCGACCCGCTGGAGGCCGGCCCGCTGGTGGACGCGGGGGGGGGCGGTTGTGATTGACCCGCACCCGGCGCGCCAGGTGCATTCTCGGCCCGCGCTTCGGCCCGCCCTCCGGCCGGCGCATTCGCGGCCGTGCCCTCGGCCTGCAATCGGGCGATCACGCGGCCCAGTTCGTCCAGGTCTTCGAGCTGGCAGATGCGCACCAGGGCCAGCTCGGCCAGCACGCGCACCTGGGTGCTGTAGCGCATGCGGGAGAGCGTTTGTTCGAGGATTTGCATCACGGCCAGCAGGTTCGTAAGCCCCCAGCGCCGGGCCGCCGGCGCGAGCTCGTCATAGCGTTTGGGCGAAGCATAAAGGAACGCCTCACCCTTCGAGCCTGCCGCGGCCACCATCAGGTCGCGGAAGTAGCCAAACAGTTGTTCGACGATCAGCGCCGGGTCGGCGCCCTCGCCCATTGCGGCGTCCAGCTCGGCCAGGGCCGCGGCCGGGTTGCGCTCGCCCAGCAGGCCGCCCAGCCGACACAGGCGCTGCTCGTCGGCCGTGCCCAGGAGGCGGTGTACGTCGGCCACCGTGATCCGCTCGCCGCTGAAGGCCAGCAGTTGTTCGAGGAGCGACTGGCTGTCGCGCATCGAGCCGCTCGCGCGATGGGCCAGCAGGCGCAGTGCTTCGGGTTCCGCCTCGACCCCTTCGGACTGCACGATCTGGCCCAGGCGCCGGACAATGGCCTGGCTGGAAATGCCCGCGAAATCGAAGCGCTGGCAGCGCGAGAGAATGGTCACCGGAATCCGTGTGGGCTCGGTGGTGCAGAAGATGAACTTCACGTGCGGCGGCGGTTCCTCCAGCGTCTTGAGCAGGGCGTTGAAGGCCTCGCGCGTGAGCATGTGGACTTCGTCGATGATGTACAGCTTGAAGCGGGCCCGGCTGGGGCGGATGCCCGCGTTCTCGCGCAACTGGCGGATTTCGTCGATCCCCCGATTGCTGGCCCCGTCGATCTCCAGCACGTCCACGTCTTCGCCCAGGCTGATCCGCCGGCAGATGTCGCACTCGTTGCAGGGCGTGGACGTGGGGCCTTCGCGGCAGTTGAGTGCCTTGGCCAGGATGCGGGCGGCCGAGGTCTTGCCCACCCCGCGCGCGCCGGTGAACAGATAGGCGTGGCCCACGCGGCCGGCCGCAATGGCGTTGCGCAGCGCTTCGGCCACGTGTTCCTGGCCCACCAACTCGTCAAAGCTCTGGGGGCGATAGCGGCGCGCAATGACTACATAGGCGTCCGATCGCGCCGGCGGGCGCAGGGTTGTGCTTTGCTCGTTGTGGACCGGATCGTCCACGGCCCCGCTCCTTTCGCTTCGCCCCAGGACTCCACCCGATCGGCGGGTGCTGCTGTCTCCGGCACCAACTCGTAGGGTGCGTGCTTTGCACGCACGCGGTTGCGCAGCCGGACGATCGCACTGCTGGACAAGCCAGCAGCCTCGTAGGGTGCGTGCTTTGCACGCACGCGGTTGCGCAGCCGGACGATCGCACTG
>CAYXPN010000242.1:0-579 GCA_964467075.1 uncultured Planctomycetaceae bacterium | reverse complement strand
CTGGACAAGCCAGCAGTGGCACCCGGCCCCCGGCGAGGGGCCCGCTGCACCTGGAGGGGACTGCTTATGGCTGCTGACTTTCGTCCCTGACCAGGTTCGCAGGTCTCCATTGCAGGGACCCCTCGCCGGAGGCCGGCAAGACGCCGGGCATGCCCACTTGAATTTCTACGCATTGGCCCCCGCGGCGTCAAACGGGGGCAAGACGCAAAACGCACCACTGCCCGGCCCCGCACACCGCGGCCGGCCGCACTGCGTAGCCCGCTCGATGTCGTGGGCGCGCGGGCCGGCGCGTGCTCAGGAGCCGCGTGCGCGGTCCAATTCGGCCTCGGCCTCGGCCAGGCGCTGTTCAAGCGCTTGCACCTCGCGCGGGTCGTCCATCTGTTTCTTTGCTCCGGCAAGCTGACGCCGGAGTGTCTGAATCCGCTGATTCAACGTCTGAAGCTTCTTTCGGGTCTTCTTGTCCATGGGTCGATCCGTAGTTGCCCTGCTGCCAGCGTGAGTCCGCAGCCCCTTGCTGGGAAAAGGGTGACAGGCACCATTTGCCGGAACGGCCCAGAGGGTGCTTCGCACAAATGGTGC
>CAYXPN010000241.1:0-9320 GCA_964467075.1 uncultured Planctomycetaceae bacterium | reverse complement strand
ACCCTACGGGGTCTCTCTGCGCGTGCGTGCAAAGCACGCACCCTACGGGGTCTCTGCCGCTCCGTGTCAATCTGCGGCCTTCATGCACAAAACCGTACCATCCTCGAGCGCCAAAAACAAACGGCCCCCGGCCGCGATCATGCCGTCGAAGACCGGCGGGGCCGGAAGCTCCATCTGTTGCGATTCGAGCGAGCCGTCCTCGGCCGAGAGCACCACCAGGCGCGCCCCCTTGCGACTTTCAAAAGCCGCGTAAGGATCGTTCGGATCGAGCACGTCCGGCGGGCCGGATGCATACAGCCGGTCGGCCGCCTTGACCATTCCGCGCACGCGCACCGGCACCCACCGGGTCCACAAGGGCGGCTCGGCCCGCGTGTAGCCGATCATCTTGTCCTGGCCGAATGCCACGCTGTCGAGCTTGCGCCACTCGTCGCCCCGGGCACGCGAGAAGTCGGACTGCGGCAGCCACTCCAGCGGCTTGCGCGCGCCCGGCTCGCCCACGATCTGCGGCTCATTGGTGTTCAAGTCGGCAAACAGCAGGTAGCCCTCGCGTGCCGGGTAGAACATCAGGCTGTGGACGTTGCGCCGGTAGAAGACCCTGAGCGCATAGGTGCGCTCGGGATCGAAGACCAGCAGTTGGCCGCTCTTGGGCGCCTGGTTGGCCAACTGGAAGCCCGGCCAGCGCTGTGAATACATCCAAAACGCGCGGTTGTACCAGGAGCCGTCCAGCAGGCTGGCGGTGGAGAAAACGTGCAGGCCCACGTCCTGGGCCCCCTTGCTGGAGAGCACGGGGACTTCGATTTCTTTCAGCTCCGGTGTGAGCTTTTTCTGGCGCATGTAGATGAACCCATCTTGCGCCACCAACACGTCGGCGTTGGCTCCCAGGGTATAGAACGCGTAGTCGCGCGGCCCGTCGACCGCGCGATGGGGACCTTCGAGCAGGCCGCGGTGGAGTATCCTGCCCGTGGCCGGCTCGAGGCCGTAGAGCCGGATGCCGCCGTCGAGATACGTCGAACGCCCGGCCGCCACGTAGGCCACGCCCCGATAAACCAATACGCTGCCGTGCACCGGCCAGGCCGACTCGATCCGGTCGAATGCACCCACGCGCCGGTCCACCGGCGCGGCCAGCAGTCGCCAGACCAATGCGCCGTCGCTCTCGCGCAGGCAATACACGTACCCGTCGCGCGAGCCAAAGAGCACCAGCCCGCGATAGATCGTCGGCGGCGAGTCCACGGGCCCGCCCGTGGTGAACTGCCAGCGCACCTGCCCGTCGGCAGCGTCGAGCGCATAGACCGTATGGGTGTCGGCTCGGGCCAGGTACACCGTGCCGCCGACCGCCACGGGTGCCGTGAGCTTGCCACCCAGCGCGCGGCTCCAGGCGGTAGCCAACTCGGTCGGACCCGCAGCCGAGGTGGAGCCGGAGCGCGCCGGGTCGTGGCGCAGCGTGGGCCAGTCGTGGACCGACGCGCTCGGCTGGTCATCGAGCGCCGTTCCATAAGCAGGGCCACGCTCGAGCCGCCGCTGGTCGGCCACTGGTTCGAGCGGCGTGGCTGGAGCCGACCTGAGTGCCAGGAAGCCCAGCACCTTGGCCCCCGGCTGGCAGAAACACTGGTCCGGCGGCGCAAAGAGCATGCCGTAGCAAGGCGTCATCCCGTACTTGCACACCCCGCGCACCCAGTTGTTCTGGCAGTGGTTCTCGCCTTCCAGATCGAGATATTCCGCGCCTTCGTAGGAGCTGATGATGTAGCGCGTGGTGGCCCGGTTGCGATAGCAGCGATGGTGGTGCTCGGGACTGCGCAGGTTCGGGACCAGGATCCGCCGCTTCTCCTCGCCCGTGCGCAGGTCGTAGCCGATCACCAGCGCGTGCGGGCTCTTGCCCACGGGCTTGCCTTCTTCGTCCACGCTGAGCATGCCGCGCCAGACCAGCCCGTCGATCACAAACAGGTCGGCCCCTTCGGCGCCGCGGATGGGCGGGACGTCCTTCTGCCACAACAGGCGGCCGTCGTCCAGCTTGCAGGCAGCCACGGAATTGCCGCCCAGCATCACGACCACGCCGTCGGCCAGCACCAGCGTGCGCGGCATGCCTGCGGGCAGGCGCTGGCGCCACAGCTCCTGGCCCTCGGCCAGTTCGAGGCAAACCATGTCGCGGCCGGAACAATAGACAATCCGCACCTGGTCGATGGCCCAGCGCAGAGCGGGGATATCGCCGCAGGTCTTGCGCCAAAGCAGCTTGCCCGAGCGATCCATGGCCACCAGGCGCAAGTCGCCGGCCGTCTGATCCCCGCGGCGGGCGGCCACATCGTCGCCCCCCGGCGCACAGAAGACCACGACCATGTCTTCGGCCGCCAGGATTTCGCGCGCGTCCGCGGTTTCTTCCACGGTGCGCAGAACTTCGCCCGTGGCCGCATCGAGGATCGACACGGGCGCGCGATAGGCGAGCGTGGCGTAGAGCCGATCGCCCGCGGCCACCAGGCGGCGCTGGTTCTCGTCGGGCACGTCGGTGCGCGCGGCACGGAGCAGGGTCCAATCTTTGCCTTCGTATCGCTCGCGGCTCCACTCGCGCCAGCCCCAGGACTGAAGCGGGCGTTGCCAGAGGAGCTTGCCGTTGAAGGCGTCGCGGCAGACGAGCGACCAGCGGTCGGGCAGGCGCTCGTCGGTAATGCCGATCAAACCTTCGTCGAACACATAGAACACGCGCCCGCCCGAGAACACACACGCTTGCACACCCGAGGGCGTCTCGTGGCTGCGCAGCCATAGCGGCGGCGCCACCCATTGCACGGCGCGTGGTGGACCGACCCGGCGGTCCGCGGCCACCGCGTTGTTGCTCGCGTCGTGCAGGAAGTGGGTCCAGTGGTCGATTTCCGCGGGCCAGGGCTTGAAGACGGTCTGCCAGCCGTTCTGTGTGCGTACGCAGGCCGCTCCGCCCGGCACCAGCACGCGCATCCATTCCTCTTGCGCCACCTCGCCCGGCTGGTCCACGACCACCAGGTTGATCAATTCGTCGGCATATGGCAGGCGCGCACCCTGGAGCTGCTCGACGGAAACCGGCCCGTACAGCCCGCGCTCGTGCAGGTACGCCCGGGCCTGGTCGACCATTTGCGCATCCGCTTCCAGGCCCTGCACGGCGAATGCCTCGCCGGCCCTTAGCGCGCCGGTCAGTCGGCCGTCGCCGCAGCCCAGGTGGACCACAAATCCGCCTTGGATGCCGGCCGCCTTGAGGATTGCTTCAGCATCCGCGGCAGGTTGACCAGCGGAGGATTCCGCGGCCGGCAATTCGGCGCCGAAGCACAGGGGCGAAGCAAACAGGATCACCGCGAGCAAACCAGAGAGGAGGGTAAGCTGCCGTCGCCGTGTCATGGCGTGAACTCCTTTGCGAACATGGCCAAGCGCGGGCGAAATGCCTCTCCACGCTCTGGCGAGCGAGGCCACGAGCAAGTGAGCGTCGCCAACGCCCGAAAATGGCCGGTGCCCGAAGTGTAGTTGTAGTGCCCCCACCAGCCCGGCGTCAACGCGCCGCGGCCGGCTACGATCCGGGCGTGTCGAGATACGGGTCCTGGCCCATCTGGCGCTGCATTTTTTTGCGCTCTTTTTCGTAGTACATCAGGCTGCGGCGCTGGCGGTAGTGGCGCCGCTCCACCTTGCGCTGGGCTCGGCGGAAGAGGGATTCCAGGCGGTCGAACGGGCCGTGGTTCTGCTGGCCGAGCTGTTCGAGCCGGCGGACCCGCTTGGGCCCCAGGCCCGAGAGCAGCAGGTCGTCGTCCAGCGCCAGATACTGGCGGTGGGTGCCCGGATCGCCCTGGCGCCCGCAGCGCCCCATCAACTGGCGGTCGATGCGTCGGGCATCGTGCATCTCGGTGCAGATCACGTGCAGGCCGCCCAGCTCGGCCACGCCTTGGCCGAGCTTGATGTCCGTGCCGCGGCCGGCCATGTTGGTCGAGACGGTCACCTTGCCGGGCAGACCGGCGCGGGCCACGATGTCGGCCTCTTCGGCGATGCGCCGCGCGTTGAGCACCTGGTGCTCGATGCCCTGCTCGGCCAGCAGGCGCGAGAGGTGTTCCGACTTGTCGATCGAGCGGGTGCCGATCAGCACGGGCCGGCCCTGGGCGTGCAAGCGGCAGACCTCCTCGACGATCGCCTGCCATTTGGCCTCGGCCGTGGCAAAGACGCGCGTGGGCTGGGCCTGGCGGATCATGGGCCGGTTGGTGGGAACGGCCACCACGTGGCAGCGATAGATGCGCCGCAGCTCGCGGGCCGAGTCGGTGGCCGTACCGGTCATGCCCGCCAGCCGCTCGTATCGCAGGAAGTAGTCCTGCACGGTGATCCTGGCGGCCTGGCCCGTGGCCACGGTGACCTTCACACCCTGTTTGGCCTCCACGGCCTGGTGGATGCCCTCGCGCCACTTGCGACCCTCGGCCAGGCGTCCGGTGAACTCGTCGACGATCACCACCTCGCCGTCGCGCACCACGTACTGGCGGTCGAGGTGATACTCGCGCGCCACGAGGATCGCCCGTTCCATATATTCGTAGATGTTCACCATACCCACGGCGTCCAACACTGGTGGTTTGGGCAGGGTGCGCACTTTCTGGCGGCCTTCGCGCGTCAGCTCCACGGTACGTTTCTCGTGGTCGAATTCGTAGTCCTCATCTTCCTCGAACTCCGGCGCCGCGGCCGCGGCCCACTTGTAGCACTCCACGGCCAGGCGCTGTTCTTCGGTCGGCAGCGCGCTGATGATCAGCGGGGTGCGGGCCTCGTCGATCAGGATGCTGTCGGCCTCGTCGACCAGGGCGAAATAGGGCTCGCGCTGGACCGGCCTCTCGCCGCCGCGTGGCCCGCCGGATCCCATCATTTCACCCAGCAGGTCCGTCTGCCCCTCGCGGATGCGCCGCAACAGCAGCCGGTCGCGCAGGAAGTCGAAACCGAATTCCTTGGCCGTCCCGTAGGTGATGTCACAGGCATAGGCCTTGCGGCGCTGCGGGCGCGAGATCTCGGTCTGTACCACGCCCACGCTCACGCCCAGCAGCCGGTAGATCGGACCCATCCACTCGGCGTCGCGCCGGGCCAGATAGTCGTTGACCGTGGCCAGGTGGCAGCCGCGCCCGCTGAGCGCGTGCAAATACAACGGCAACGTGGCCGCCAGGGTCTTGCCCTCGCCGGTCTGCATCTCCACGATCGAGCGGTGGAACATGGCGATGCCGCCCAGAAGCTGCACGTCGAAGTGGCGCATGTTGAGCGTGCGCCGTGCCGCCTCGCGCACCAGGGCATAGGCCTCGACCAACAGGCGCGAAAGCGGCTCGCCGCTGCGCGCCCGATACATCAGCGAGAGGCTCTGTTTGCGAAGCTGCTGGTCGGTCTGCTGCCCGAGCTCCGGCTCCAGCGCACCGATGCGGGGCACCAGCCGGGTCCAGCGCGCCAAGAGCACGCGGCCCGGCACTGCTCCCACCCATGCCATCCCCGCTCCGATGCCCGACACAAGGCTGCTCACTGGTTATGCTGACCTTCGGCTGGTTCGTCGCCTCAAGCGCACGCCTCCCCGCAGATTCGCCGGCACGAGACCCGCCAGGACCGGCCAGCGCCGGAAGCGGCGCCTTCAAGAGATTATACGCCTTGCCGGCTTCACACGGCAGACGTGCCCGGCGGGCCTGCGGCAGAAGGGTACGAACCGCCGCTACGGGATAATCGGGAGCTCACGCCCCCGGCTCGCCGGCACTGGACGTAGCTCAACCGTTTCCCCTGGCGAGCCGGCGGGTTTATCCCGCCAGGAAGCTGCATTCGGCGTGCAGCGCCGGGGGGACAGGCGAGCCGGCGGCGTGAGCCGCCGGTTTGCGCGGCAGCGCCAAGAACCGTCGCATAGAGAGCAGCGGCCCTTTGCCGGTCTTGCCGGCAGGCAGACGGCGCGCTGCGCTACGAACCGAGCCGCTTCAGCGCCGAAACCTCGTACTCCGGCGCAAAGCCCTCGCGCGGATCGTGGTTCCCCAACCGGCCCTGGATCTCGACGAACTCGCCGCGCTCGCACCCGGCGAGCAACGATTCATCCGCGAGGATCACGCTCCCGCCGTAGCGATCGGTCTGGCCGTCGATGGCGATGTAGCGGAGCTTCCAGCGCCGCAGGATCTGCGAGTACTCCAGCCGCCCGCGCAGCCAGCGGTACTCAGGATCGTAGCCGTATCGCCCCGGGGCCGCAAAGTCGGCCGGCTGCTCGTACGCTGCCGCAGCCACCGGCGCGGGCCCGCCCTGCGGAACTTCCGCAGAAACCAAGCGGTTCGGCTCGCCCGCGGCCGAGGCCCCGCCCGGCAAAACGGCCTGCGCTGCACCGGCCTGTGGGCTGGAAGCAGTAGCCCCGCGATCCACCGGCGGCAGGTCGAAGATGTCCACTGCCCCGCGGCTTGCGCCGGCCGATGTGCCCGCAGGCAATGAACGGCCCGGCAGTGTGTCTGCCCCGGCCGACGAAGCGCCGGGAGAAGTCGAAGCCAGCTTGCGCGGCTGGAGGGTGCGCACCACGCGAGGCCGGCCCGCCAGGATGGCCGCACCCAGCGAGGTGTCGGCGGGCGTGGGCTGTCCTGGGGCCGTGGCGTTTTGTACGCCCGCGGAGCTTGCGCCCACGGGAGCTGCTGAGATCGGTTGGGTGGCCGAGGCCGGCTCGACAATGCGAATCACGCTCGGCGCCGCGTTGCCGGCCGCGCTGGTTACTCCAGGCGATCCTCGACTGCTCGGTAGCGCTGCTGCGCCTGTGTCGCCAGACAAACGGGCGTCGGCCAGTTCTAAACTCGCGCCCGTGCCCCCGGCGGGCACGCTGCCCGCGCTCATCCAACCCCGGCTGTTGGCGGGTTGGGCTACGGAAAGGGGATCGGCAACGGGCGAGGCCGGCACTGCCACGTCCGCATGGCCTGGCGCCGGCGGAACGACCGAGCCCATGCGGCTGCGTCCGCCCTGAAGATACGGGTCGATGGCTGCGCCGGCAGCGCCCGTGGGCGGCGGAGGGACGGTCGTGCGCCCGAAAAACGGATCACGCCCGGGCGGCCCCTGGTGATGGCACCCACAGATCAAGACAAGCAGCGAGGCCGGATACAACAGGCGCTTCATCGGGCGGACTCCTTTCCGCTGATCGAAGCCGGAGGATGCGAGGCCCGCACGGATGCCGCCCACAAGCCCGGCAGCCATCGGGTTGGTCAGCCTAGCCGCTCCAGCACCGCGGCCGGACCTCTCTCGGTCGAACTGCTCGTGCGCGCCGCTCGGTCAGGCCGAGGGGTCGCATCCAAGGGAAGGTGCCAAGACAAGACCGCGCGCACTGCCTCGCGCACAACCCGAGCGGGCTGCGTAGATTAACGTTTTCCGGAGCCGTGTCCAGAGCGATTCTCCGAAAAGGTGACAGGTACCAAATTTGGGGTATTTGGACAACCTGGGGCACAACGAACTTGCCATCATCCGTTCGCTTGCCGACCGGTCCTGAGCGATGGCGGGGCGCAGCGGTTCAGCGTCGCTCTGCGCCCTGGTTGCCGGCCTCGGCCAGGGCCGCAGGATGGACCACCTGGGGCCGGCGACTTGCGGTAGGCAGGACCGGCTCAGCGGCCGGTGGGTCGGGCGCCGCCGTCTCCGTGGCCAGTTGGACCACGTACGGATTGACGATCCGCAGCGGGCGCGACGCGGTTCGATCGGCGCTCGGACGCTCCAGGGCCTTTTGCGGCACATAGCGGTTCTCGATCACCTTCGGCCCAGGCGGCAGCACCTCCGGCGTCATTACCCAGGGAGGATAGGGAAACGGCGTATAGCCGTAGGTGCGGGGCACCGGCAGGCTGTAGTAAACCGGCGGGTGATGGGAAAAATAGGGCGTTGCCTCCCGGGCCTGGAAGCTGTACAGGTCGCCCCAATACCACCCGTAGTAGCCGTGACAAGGCGCAGAGCCCAGGAACGGGCCATCGGCTGCGTGGGCCGCACCGGCCAGCAGTGCCACCGCGAAGACCCCCAACCCCAGCACGTACAATCTCTTAGCCAACTCGCTACGCATGATCGGGCTCCCTTTTCTGGATTTCCTACATCGTCCATCTATCCAGCATAATCCGATCCTGCGGGCATACAACGGCGTTTCCCAGCCAGCTCGGGCCCCTGGCCAGGTTGCCCCCCAACTGGGTGGAGGCTCCCGTGGAACCGGCGGGGCCGGGCGTACAGGGAGTTCGCTGGAATTCCGTCCAGCGCAACAGAAGAGAACGAGTCGCTATCAAGCTGAATGAACCGCCGGGCGGGCGCGCAGCGGACGATTGAGTTTGCACCGCCAGGCAGCCAAAGGGGACGGGTCCGTGTTTTCGGCCGATGGTTTTCGCTGCGAGTAGCGTCTGGCAGCCGAAAAAGGGACCAGTCCCCCGGGCGCTGGCCCCTTCTTCTTGGCAGGGAAAGACCACGCGGGAAAAGGCTCAGGGCTGCTTGGTCTGTGGGTTTTGCCCTGCCGGTGCGTCGTCTACTGTGGGCGGGCCCGTCGGCGCTGCGTGCGCAGGGCTGTCGTCTGCCGGGGTTTCCAGAAGATGGGGCGGGAAGTCCCAGGGCTCGTCCGCGCCGGGCACTCGGGGAATCTTGAAGAGCAAGCGGCCCAGTTGGTCCTGGCTGGCCGCGGGCTTGCATGCGCCGGACCGCAGTGCAGCCGAGTTGCGCCCCACGATCAGCACCACGACCACGCACCCCAGCACGGCGCAGAGCAGCGCAGCGCCGAGCAGCAGGAACAGGTTGCGGTCAGAGCTTCGGGCTTCCATGGGTCGGATTCCCCATACCGGATTCCAATCTAGCGCTCTGCCACCGATGCTTTGACGAATGGTATCATTCGATGGTTCGCTCATGAAGAGCGATTTCGGTAACAATTCAGCCGTCTGAAGACCAGGGCTGCACTACGGGAAAAAGGTGGCAGGCACCTTTTGCCTTCAACGGCCCGTGACGAACCTTCGGTCGGTGCCCGGCTTCGCACAAATGGTGCCTGTCACCTTTCTGCCTGCCAGGATCGTGCAAGCCTATTTGGAAAGAAAACCTCGTCTCCGGCGGGCTCGGCACGCCCGTCCACCTCGACGAGGTCTACATCTACGACGAGGTCTATCGCCTCATCGGCGCCGACCGCGGTGAGCTCAGCGGGCATCCCGACAACCCGCAGATCACCGACCAGGTCTTCGCCCAGGACTGGGGCCTGGACGGGCTTGGCAACTTTGCGGAATTCAAGGAAAATAGTGATGGGGAGGGCGGCCTGGAAATCGATCAGGATCGCACCGTGAATGAGGCCAACGAGATCGAGACGATCACCGGCGGGGGCGGCGATTGGGTCGATCCGCAGTATGACAGGGCGGGCAATA
>CAYXPN010000240.1:0-9358 GCA_964467075.1 uncultured Planctomycetaceae bacterium | reverse complement strand
TGGCCGGTTCGCGGGGATTGGAATAGAGTTAGGGCGTGTGCTCGCACGCACGCCGTAGCCACGCTCGCCAGAGCATGGACCGGCAGGCGGCAACCTGGGATCAGGAGCGCATCGTCCACCGTCTGGCGACGGTGGCTACAACCCGTAGCGCGTAGGGTGTGTGCTTGCACGCACGTGAGAATCTGCTGGAGGGACGCGGTCCCTCGCGTCCGTGGAATCTGCTGGAGGGACGCGGTCCCTCGCGTCCGTGGAATCTGCTGGAGGGACGCGGTCCCTCGCGTCCGTGGAATTCCCGGCTCGTTTCAATCGGGTGGCACGCCCAGAGCGAAAGCGATCGGCGTGGTGGATCAGCAAGGCGTCACAACCCTGCGGGCCGAAGCATTGTGAGGAGCCCAGCCACGCCCTTCTGAGAGCGTGCCACCCACGAGCGGCCACGACAAAGCGTGGCCCTCCATTGGGAATGCAGTTCAGCGCGTGGCCGCCAGCAGCCACCCTGTGTCCTGAGCCGAAATCGAGAGCACACCGCCCGCCCCAGACACCCGCGTGCAAGGGTACTCGTCATGTCCGACATGCCACCCACGGAGCGACGTTTGTGGGCCGACAAGTTTCGCGATGCCTTCCGCGGGCTGAAGGACGGGGTGCGCGGGCAGAGCAGCTTTTTCGCCCATTTTTTCGCGGCCGCGGCCGCGGTGGGCGTGGGTCTGGTCCTAGGGGTCAGCCGCTTCGAGTGGTGCTTGCTGGTGCTGTGCATCTTCGGGGTGCTGGCCGCGGAGATGTTCAACACGGCGATCGAGGTGCTGGCCCGGAGCGTGAGCGACCAGACCGATCCCCACCTGCGCCAGGCCCTGGACATCAGCGCAGCGGCCGTGCTCCTGGCCGCGGCCGGATCAGTGGTGGTGGGCCTGCTCCTGTTTGTGCCGCGCTTCGCGGAGTTGGTTGGGCTTTGGTGACTCCGGGCGTCGACGCTGATCTGCCCTGGTGCAACCGGCGAGCCGGCGGCGTTCACCTCGGCGCGAAGAGAAACGATCAAACCGCCCGCCAGCCGGCTTACTTGATCCCGCCGGAAGAAGGAACCTAAGCCGTAGGGGCGACGCATGCGTCGCCCCTACAGCACGACTGCACGATCGACGGGCCACCACGCCCATCGCTTGCGCTCTGGGCGTGCCACCCCGCCGTGCGGGAGAGGGGAGGCCGACGCATCCGCGCCGCGTGCCAGTGCCGGCTTGTCCGGCAGAGCGTCAACCAAACGCCGACAAGCACGGTTGGACAAGCCAACCGTGGCACCCGAACGCACGCTCATTGCGGCGGGAAGGGCATGGGCCGGCAGGGAACCTGCCGGGGCAGTTCCTTCCATTCGGCCGGCCCGACCAGCCCGATCTGGGTTTCATCAATCGGCTGGAAGCCCAGCTTCAGCGCGGGCGAGCCCTCTTGCAGCCGATAGTCGTCGTGCTCGGGATCGACGAACTTCGGGTCGGCAATGATCGAATGGCGGTCCTGACCGGTGGCCTCCTGCCACTTCTCCAGCGTGCGGTTGCCGGGAAAGACCATCGGCTCGCCGTCGGTGCGCCAGTAGCAGTTGTAGTCCAGCGCGAAGTTGCCGTTCGTCCAGTTGCCGCCCAACAGCGGCGTGCCCTGGAAATAGAACAGGTTCCGCTCCAGGGTGAACGACAGGTGGTCTTCCTCGCGGCTGCGGCGCACCTGGCCGAAAGTGGCCGAAAAAGCCAGCACGTTGTTGCGCACGATGTTCTCGCGCCCGTAGTGCTGGTGGAAACAGCCGTCCTTGACCTTGTAGACGATGTTGTTCTCCATCACGATTCCCGTGCTGCCCTCGTCGGTGTAGAGCCCCCAGCCGCCGTAGGAGAACGCCCAGACGTGGTGGATGCGGTTGCCCGCCAGGCGCGTGCCCGGCGAGAGGCCCAGCGTGTAGATGCCGCCCATGTCGCTCAGCTTGCCGAAGCCCAGGTGATGGATGTGATTCCACTCGATGCAGTTGTGGTGGGCCGACGAGGAGGCGTAGCCCCAGCTCCAGCCGACCGACACGCCGCTGTAGTAGAAATCGCGGATTTCGTTGTGCGAGACCGTGTTGTGGGAACTCTTGCCGATCCACACCCCCACGCCCGCGTGAAACACGTTGCCCCCGTCGTGAATAAAACAGTTGTGCAGCGTGTTGCGTTCGGCCTGCTCGTCGGGGTTCTGGGGCAGGCCGGTCTGTCCGATGCGCACCCCGCCTGCGCCCAGGTCGTGGATGTGGCACTGCTCCACGCGGTTGTCTTTGCTCCCCGCTTCGAGCCACAGCCCGTAGCCCCCCGTATGCGCGATCTCGCAGGCCCGCAGCACGCAGCGGCGCGCCCCGCGGCAAAAGACCGTGGCATCGTCCAGGAAGGCCGCGGCCTGGCCGTCCACCACGCCGCTCTCGGGCATCAGCCAGTCCGTGTGGCGGAAGCTGAGGCCCTCGAAGTGCAGGTGCTCGACGAACCTGCCGGCCGCGGGCTCGCCCTCCAATCGCAACAGCACCCGAAGCCGCGGGGCCGTCACCTCCGCGGTGGCCAGGTCCTCGCCGGGCCGCGCGTAGTAGCGCAGCCGGCCGGTCGCGCGCTCCAAGTACCACTCGCCCGGCGCATCCAGGGCCTCGGGCAGGTTCTCCACGTAATAGCGCTCGTCGTTGCCCCACCAGCCCATGGGCCACGCACTGGGATTGACCAGGCGCACGATCTTCTCGGCGGTGTCCACCTCGGCGATCCGGTGGCGCGACGAGGTCCAGGCGTGGTAGTAGACCAGCACCGCGTCGTCGAGATTCGACCACGCGCGCATGTGGTCCTCTTGATAGCGGAACGACTTCTTGCGGCTTACATCGCGCCGCGCGGCGTTGCGGTCGCCCAGCGGGCGTTCGGGCCCGGCCGTGAAATACCAATCCTCGTTCGGCACGCGCGCCGGCGTGGCGCGGCGACCACCCACGAACAGACTGCGGAAATACCACTTGCCTTCGGCCACCTCGGGCACGGTGGCGGTCCACAACCCGGCCTCGCCCTGCTGCCAGCCGCGGACCGGCCGGCCGCCGCTTAGCACGGGCTCCTCGCCGGGATAGGCCGCGTAAATGACCGGCGCGTCGGCCATGCCCGAGTCTTCGGGAGAGAAGACCAGCGGCTCAGCCAGCCGATACACCCCGCCGCGCACCAACACGCGCACGGGCCGCGTTGGTGCGCCTTGGGCCTTCAGTTTACGTACGGCATCGCGGGCAGCGGCCAGGGTGGCCAGCGGGCCGTCGGTGCGCTCGGCGTTCGGTTCGGCCAGGCGTCCCGACCAGGCGTCATTGCCCTCGGGCGAGACATAGAAATCCGCGGCCGGCGCATCGGCCGTTGCTGCGAGGGCTGCTGCAAAGAAAGCCACACCGTCCGGCCAAAACGCCGGGTGGGACAACAACAGGGCCAGCGCGGCCCCCACGCAGGCAAGGATTCGTGAGAACATGGTGGTCTCTCCGGTTGGGGTGTCGAATGGGGTGAGCACCGCTGGAACGGCCGTTCGTCCAACGGCAGTACGGGGCGATTAAAGGCAGGCACGCCGCTGTAGCCGCGGTCGCCAGACCGCGGATCGCCGCACCGTTGCAGCACGCCGCTGTAGCCGCGGACACCGCGCGGCCACCCCCCGGTGGCCGCATTATAGTATGGCGTGCCGCGCTCCGCACGCGCCAAAACGCGACGGCCCCTGCCCGAGCGCCGCATTTCAGCGTCGCATTTGCCTTGCTCCAAGGAGCCGTCCCATGTCATGGGTCGGAAAGGCGTCTCCGATTTTTCTGACAGCCCTCTCGCTGGTAATGCTCCAGCCGACCGTTTGCCGCGCGGCAGCGATTCACTTTCCCGTTCCACCGGGCCGCGGCGGTGTTCTTCAGCTTCCGCGGCCCGCCCCCGACAGGCGGCCACCCCCGGAGGGCGCCAGTGGCTATGCTGCCGGGCAAATGAAGGATATGATGGGGACTCCCATGCTGGCGCGTGCGCCCAAAAAGGTGACCGGCACCAAATTTGGGGCATATAGGTAAGCGAGGGCCCCGTTTACCCAAGCTTCATTTCTCGAACCCAACAACGAAAAGACCGACGTTCAGCCTCGACCAGGTCAAGTCGAATTAAAGGAGACCCGACGGATGGCTAAATATGTTTTGCCCAAGGTTCCCAAGCCACCCAAAGTGCCCAAGAAGCAGGTGCTGCTCGTGGCCAGCGGCGACCTGCGCCTGGCAGCGAACCAGAAGTGCTGGGCTGCGCAAGCGGAGATGGAAGAAGCGCTGGGGCGCGCCGTGGCCCAGGCGGGCTTTGCGCTGGTTCGGGCCCACCCCTACAAGCCCGCCGAGAAACACGGTTTCATCGCCTCGCAGAAAGAGGGCCTGGAGGTCTTCGCGCGCTTGGATCCCACGGCCAAACTGATCGTGGCCGAGGCGGTCTGGCAATACTCCCATCACGTGCTGGCCGGCTTGCTGAGCCACGAGGGCCCGATTCTGACGGTGGCCAACTGGTCGGGCACGTGGCCGGGGCTGGTGGGCATGTTGAACCTGAACGGCTGTCTGACCAAGGCCGGCAAGACGTACAGCACGCTCTGGAGCGAGGACTTCACGGACGCAGGGTTTCTCGAAAGTCTCAGCGCCTGGCTCCAGCAGGGCAAGGTGCGCCATCCCCAGCGCCATGTTACACCGCTCAAGAAAATCAAGGTGCCCGCCTCCGAGCGACGCCTGGGTGAAGCGCTGGCCGAGCAGCTCCGCCGCGAGAAGGCCATCATGGGCATCTTCGACGAAGGCTGCATGGGCATGTACAACGCCATCATCCCCGACGAGCTGCTCAACCCGCTGGGCGTGTTCAAGGAACGCCTCAGCCAGTCGGCCCTCTACTACGAAACCACCCAGGTCTCGGATGCCGAGGCCCAGGCCGTCTATCGCTGGTATCTCGAGCGCGGCGTGAAGTTCCAGTTGGGCACCAACGAGGAAACCGAGCTGACCGAAACACAGGTGCTCACCCAGTGCAAGATGTACGTCGCGGCCGTGCGCATCGCCGACGATTTCGGCTGCGCTGCTGTCGGCATCCAGTATCAGCAGGGGCTCAAGGACCTGCTGCCGGCCAGCGACCTGGTCGAGGGCACGCTCAACAACACCGACCGCCCGCCCGTCAAGAGCCGCGACGGACGGCGCGTGCTCTACGACGGCCGGCCCGTGACCCACTTCAACGAGGTGGACCAGTGTGCCGGCCTGGATGGGCTGATGACCGATCGCGTCCACCGGGCCATGGGCCAGCCGGTGGAGAACACCCTGCACGACGTGCGTTGGGGCGACTGGGACCGCTCGGGCACGGTGAAGGATTACGTGTGGGTTTTCCTGATCAGCGGCTCGGCGCCGCCGGCCCATTTTGTCGACGGCTGGGCCGGTGCCTCCAGCGAGCGCCAGCCGCCGATGTATTTCCGCCTGGGCGGCGGCACGCTCAAGGGCGTCTCCAAGCCCGGCGAGATCGTCTGGTCGCGGATCTACGTGGAAAAGAACAAGCTCAAGATGGACCTGGGCCGGGCCGGCGTGGTCGAGCTGCCCGCCGAAGAGACCGAGCGCCGCTGGCAGGAGACCACCCCGCAGTGGCCGATCATGCACGCGGCCACCTACGGTGTCACACGCGACCAGATGATGGCCCGACACAAGGCCAACCACATCCAGGTGGCCTATGCCGACAGCGCGCGTGCAGCCGACCAGGCCCTGCTGGCCAAGGCGGCCATGGCCGAGGCGCTGGGACTGGAGGTGGCGATCTGCGGCACGCGCAAGGGCGGCAAGCCGTGGTAGGGGGGCCCTGTCGCTCCTTTGGCGCCAACGCCAGCATGCGGCCATGCAGGCGGCACGCGAATGATCGCCCCCAAAACCGTGTGGGGTCGATGCTCTGGGTCGGATCGGTGATGCGCCCGGCCGTAGCTCCACTGCGCGGTACGGTCCGAGGCCACCTCCTGTGGGTGCCGAGGTCGGATTAGTCGCTGCACTCGACCGGCGGCAGACGCTCCTCTCTGAGGGCACCGTTGATGGCCGTTGAATACGTCATCTATACGGACGAGTCGGACAAACGCGGCGAGTACTACTCGAACTTTGATTTGTTTTAATGGATTTGAGACTAAACCGGGCTCACGTTAAGGGACACCTCCCGGGGTCAAGGGACACTCTTGCTCTGGATGTTCCTGCGGCTGGCAGGGCCGCTCTGGTGTTCCAGCGGCAAGGTCGGTTGCCTCAGGCCCAGGTTCTTCTCTTTGCGCCGATGGCGGGCCTGGGCCAGTTTGCGCCGCCGCTCTTCGTGGAGAGTCGCCGGGTCGCCCCGGTAGTAGTCCACCGGGCGCAGGAAGCCCAAGGCACTGTGTAGGCGCTGCTCGTTGTGTAACCCTACACGGTAGACTGTTACGTCTTGTTACGCTTTTCGTAATTACTCAGGCCAGTCTTCGGCGGGGGATACCCGCTCCCGATCCGAAATGAGCGTCAAGACTATCTTGTGCTTTGACAACTGCCTGTCCAGCCGACTGACTAGCTGGCGGATTCGATTGCCCGGTGCGGCATCATCGCCCCAGAGGGCTTCGCCGATGTCGGCGAAGGGAACGTTGTACCTGCCCCACACGACGCATAGGAACTCCCAATTCTTCGGGCTGAGCTTGTAAGGTTCGCCGTTCCGCCAGAGGATCTGCCGCCTGGCGTCCGGCCCATAGCGCCTCTGCCCCATCACCTCGTCCAGCACCGAATTGAATTGACCGAACGTCATGTGGCGCACGTCGCCGAGCGGGCAGTCGCGGTGCGCCGCCACGTCGGCCACCGCCTCCCGCAGCGTGGCCTCGGACAAGCCGGCCCGGTATCTCTTGTTGATCCGCCGCATGAGGCCGTCGAAGTCGAACGACTTGCTTCGTGGCCGCTTGTCGCCGGGCGCGGGGACCGCCACCTGCCGGTGCCCGGCTTGCACAGCCTTGAGTAGTTCGCCTACCGTTGTCACCTTGGGTTTAGCTTTCATTGCACTGTTCCTTTCCGAACAGCCAAGTGCGGACGTGCCCGACCACGGCCCGCAACCGATCATCGTCCACACGCTCACGATAGACGCCGGCCATCGTGTTGTCGGCGTGACCCATGATAGCCGACACGGCCACCGGGTCACGTGCGCCGTCGCCGACGGTCTGGAACACGTGCCTGAGAACGTAGAACGAGGCGCCGGGCCGCCGCAGCCCCACGCGGTCGAGCAGCTTGCGGAACTCCGCCGACACCGGGTTGGCCGACGAGGGCTTGGCCCACGCCGCGCGTCGCTTGAGCGTCAGAAACACCAGGTCGGCGTCGGCCGGGTCCTTCGCCTTGGGGCGCTGGGCCAGCCAGGCCCGCAGCGCGGCCACGGTCTCGGGCCACAGCGGGCAGCGCCGCGCGATGCCGGTCTTCGGCCGGGCGAAGTCGATCCATCCCCGCTCCAGGTCCAGGGCCTTGAGCGGAAGCCGGCCGCAGTCCGCGTTGCCGAACCCGCAGTTGACCCCGAGCAGAATCATGGCCTTCAGTTGTGGATCGGCCGCGTCCAGCAGACGGCGCAGCTCGGCCGGCTCGAACATGCGCGTCTTGCCGCTGCCGTTGCGGTGGCGACGCATCACGTCGGCGCGCGGCCGCCGGAACGCCTGCCCGAAGCGTGCCGGCTTGTCGAGCAGCCCGCTGTCCCACGCATACTTGAACACCATGCGGGTCTGCTGAATCTGCCCGGCCAGCCGCACCGGGCCGACGCCCTTGGCCATGTCCGCCCGCAGCGACTCGAAGTCGTCGGCAGCCAGGCCGGCCACCAGCCGGCGCTTGCCGCCCGCGCCCCTTCGCGGTAGATTTAGTCGGCATGACTGACCTCCTATCCAGGTCGGTTGTGTTGGTGCCCGCCGGCCCGTTCCGGCAGGTACCCTTTTATGGCAACTATTGTAGAAACGGTTGCAAACACCCCGAGATCGGAGAAAACAAGGGGCGCCGTAAGACCTTGCAGGCAAAAGAGTTGGGCGGCGTAGCTCAGTTGGTTAGAGCAGCGGAATCATAATCCGCGTGTCCGGGGTTCGAGTCCCTGCGCCGCTACTTGCGACAAGACCGCCCGTGTTCGTGCCAACCCGTTCCACAGCAACGGGTTACGTCGGCCACAGTTCCGTCCAGGGGCCTTGCGAATAATGACAGGTAGTGCCGAAAAAAGTCAGGAAAAGCCAAAAACAGGTGCACCCTCGAGTGGCACCCAAACTCCGGCCCGTCACGCCTCGGCACCCCCTGCCTTCGAGCCGCCCTCAGCCCGCTGCAAGCGCAGCTCGGCCACCGCTTGGCCCAGGTCGGTAGTGCCCAGCTTCGTGTAAGTCCGGGCCGTCAGCTTCGGGTCCGAGTGGCGCATGAGCGCTTGGGCCGTCTGCAGGTTTACCCCCAGCCAAGCAAGGTTCGTCGCGTAGGTGCTTCTCAGGGCGTGGAAGTCCACCACTTGGCTCCCCGCCTCGGGGTCGATGCCAGCGGCCCTCAGATCACGCCTCAGCATGGCCGCTGCCCTCTGCCGCCACAACCACCGGGTGAACAGCTTGGCCGCGGCTGTGTGATGGTTGACCGTTTCAGTCGAAAGCCCGCTTCGTCGCAACTCCCCCAGCGTACCAAGCACCCGTGCCGAGCTAATGTCACCCAGCCGCCGGACGCCGCTGTGGGCCAGCAGCGTGCGAATCCGCTTGAGGGCCAGGCGGATATGCTTGCTGGTCCGGTTTCGAGCCTGAGGACTTGTTCAAGAATAACTCAGCCATTTCGCTTTCGTTGAGTCGCGGGTTCGCGGCCAAGAAAACGCCGACAAACCGTGGTTTCCGGCCTACAAACGGCTAAGTTATTTGAGGGCGTCCGGGAATTCAGTGTGCCACTGCTTCGCCAGAAGCAGTGCCTCGGGGCTGCCGGCACTGCTTGCCCGGCGGGCAAGCAGTGGCACACGATCGTTTTCCACCGAAATCCGGGGGCAATTCCCGGACACCCTCAAGTTGTTTTTGAACAGCAACTTAAGCTCCGCTTGATAGTCGGCCAGGTGTTTTTCGAGCGGGTCGCGGGTGAGCCAGGTGGAGAGGGTGGGGTGATACTGGCGGTGGCGCACGTGGTAGGTCGAGGTTTCCGCGTCGAAGAAGTAGCCGCAGTACAAGGGGCCGTCGGCGGTCGGGGCCTGCGCCGAGCCCGCGCTCCAATTCGCGTCATACACCGTGGCCTCGCCGTAGGGCGTGTACACGTAGCGCTCGTCAAGCTGCCATTGCCACTGTTGGCTGCCGGTATCAAAAGTGCCCTCGACGGCCGCAGTCACGTTGAAATTGGCGTCGCGCGTGAAGTAGCGGATGTTGTCGCCCTGGTCCTCGTAGTCGCCAT
>CAYXPN010000239.1:8176-9360 GCA_964467075.1 uncultured Planctomycetaceae bacterium | reverse complement strand
CGCTACGCTCCAACCCCGGCCACCCAGGTCGCACGCCGGTTTTCGGATAGTCTCTTAGTTTCGTCAGCCCGGGGAGCACTGGGTCCGGGCGTGCGTGGGGCTACGAGTGGAAAGGCTCGTTTAACGGCCAGCCGAAGGTGCCGGCGTGAGTGAGGGTGTTCGAGTGATGGCCACAGGCCGTAGGGTGCGCTGTGCGCACCACGACTATTCTGGTGCTCGCAGAGCACCCTACGGTACTATTCTGGTGCTCGCTACGGTACTGGTGCTCGCAGAGCACTACGGTACTTCAGATCAGGGTGACCAACGGGCTCCAGTGGCAGTGTGTGGCGCGATCGTGCTCCTGACGCGGCGAGCGGGGCGCGGGCAGGGCGCCCTTTGGTAAGAGCTAAGAGAATGACGGCCATCCGGCTCCCGGGGGCTTGCGGGAACCTGATCCGGCAATTAGCTTATAACGTTTGACGGCGCACCTGCTCATCATTTGATCTGTAGCGACTTGTCGGGTCGTGCGCCGGGCTTGCACGTGGCTGAGTCGAATCAGGTGGTGGCCTTCAGTGCCCACGCTCGGGTGTTGCGCGCCTGCCACCAGGCAATCAGGGAGGAAACGGCCATGCTCCAAATCGCGCCCGGCTGGCAGTTGGACGTGGAACGAGGCCCCGACTGGCTCTTTGTGCGCCTGCGTCGCCCGGACGCCGAGGCCGATGACGCCCCTCCGCTGGCCGACCGCCTGTGGTGGCTCTTGGAAGAGCATTTCACCCGGCGGTTGATCCTGGAGTTGGATGAGCTGGACGTGTTGTGCAGCCACTTGATCGGGCAGCTTGTGCTGTTGCACAAGCGGATCGCAGTGGGCGGCGGGATGTTGCGGCTCTGCGGGCTCTCGGAGGACAATCAGCAGGTGCTGCGGATCGCCCGGCTCGCCGGACGCTTTCCAGCTTATCCAGACCGCCACGCGGCCGTGATGGGCCGTCCCGGGCCGCGCCAGCCGCGATAAGCGTGCGTGTTTGCCCCGCGGTGCCTTTCCAGGTGACTTTTCGGGATGCCGGCACAAGGCCGCGCGCAAGGGCAGAAGGCACCGGGGGACGAAGCAACACGCCGCTCGTCTCGCGATTTTCCTACAGTCTCCAGATTTGGTGTGCGGCACCTTCTCTCTTTTCTCTGTCTGCTTGTGGTCGCCGCGGTCGCCTGCG
>CAYXPN010000239.1:3870-8076 GCA_964467075.1 uncultured Planctomycetaceae bacterium | reverse complement strand
GCTTGCCGTTAAACGAGAGGGCGGCGCTGGGGTGATGGCCGCGGTCGCCTGCGGCTTGCCGTTAAACGAGAGGGCGGCGCTGGGGTGATGGCCGCGGTCGCCTGCGGCCTGCCGTTAGACGCGGGCGCGGAGTCTAGCGGATATGCCGGTTGTCTGGCCGAGACAGGTCACGAAGGGCATTCCCGACGTGCGTTTTGTTTTGCTCTGTGAAGGGGGATGCCGAAAGCAGCAATAGGCAAACAAGGGCGCGAGAGCGCGCCTTACCGCAGATTGCCTAAAGCCGCTATCTTGCCAAAGCCGATACGCACGCATAGGTGGCGGTCCAGCAGGCGCCGCCCGGGTGACTGCACGGACGAAGCGTCGTAGGGGGCATCAGGCAGGAGTGCCCTGGAGAAGACCCCAGAAAGGTCGGAGAGGAACATCCGTTTTCCCGTCCGCCTCGGCGATCGAAAGTCAGCCGGGCGGTGTGCCCTGTCGATTGACCCGGTAGCGTCGACCGATCCAGCATCCGGTCGCGTTGGGGCGCAGAACCGCATGAAGGAGGGGTGTGTGGCATGACCCGCATCAATACAAACGTCAGTTCGCTTACTGCCCAGAAAACTCTGGCGCGGTCCAACGCCCAGCTCCAACAGGCGCTCACGCGGTTGAGCACCGGCCTGCGGATCAACGCCGGCAAAGACGACCCAGCCGGCTTGATCGCCAGCGAGGTGCTCCGCAGCGACATTGTGAGCACGGAGCGGGCAATCACCAACAGCGAGCGTGCCAATCAGATGATCGGCACGGCCGACAGTGCCCTGGGCCAGGTCAACGCGCTGTTGAACGACATCCGCGGCCTGATCTCCGAAGCGGCCAACACGGGCGCGATGAGCGACGAGCAGTTGGACGCCAACCAGTTGCAGGTCGACTCCTCGCTGGAGGCCATCGACCGGATCGCCCAAATCACCCAGTTCCAGGGCAAGCGCCTCTTGGACGGGAACATGGATTTCATCACCTCGGGCGTCTCTTCCAGCCAGATCACCGACCTGCAGATCGACCAGGCCAACTTCGGCACCCTGAGCCAGATCAGCGTGTCGGTCGACGTGGTTTCCCAGGCCGAGAAGGCCCAGCTCCAGTACGCCTCCAACACGGTGACCGACACCGATGGTGTGACGCTCGAGGTGGGCGGCACCAACGGCTTCGAGGCCTTCAGCTTCGCCTACGGCAGCTCGGTCTCGTCCATGGCCTCTGCGATCAACCTGGTCTCCGACGCCTTGGGCGTGGAGGCCGTGGTCTCGCGGGTGCAGGCCACCGCGGACGGCACCGGCCAGTTGACCGCGGCCAGCTACGGTGATAACAACGACGTGGTGATCACCGCGGAGAACGCCGGGCGCACCGCGGGCGACATCGCCGTGAAGTTCGTCAAGGGCTCGGCGGGATCGAGTCTCAGCGTGGCCTACACCAACAACGCCAGCGGCACCGACACCGTGGTGGTCACCCTGGCCACCAGCGCGTGGACCGCGTCCTCGGCCGCGGCCTTGGACCTGAGCGGAGCCGGCGACACTGTGGACCTGGCCGCCGACATGCCGGGCACGGAATTCGACGGTGTGCAGCTCGTTATCGATTCGATCTCCGCCACTACGGCGTCTGCCTACTACGACTACGTCCAGAAAGAAATCCACATCAGCCTGGCCGCAGGTGCCAACAACGTGTCGGACGCGGTCACGCTGATCAACAATGCCAATTTCCCGAGCGTTTCCTCGCTGTTCACCGCCACGGCGAACGCGGGCGGTGCGGTCGTCGCGGTCGCCGGGACGTACGGCCCGCTGGCCGGCGGCTCGGACGGTGACGTGTTGGCCTCCAGCGCCACCCTGGTGGCCGCCGAGATCACGGCCAACGCGGCCGGGTATGCCGACGCCGCGGTCAAGACCGGCGACAGCGGGGCCGGCACCGTCCAGCCGTTCGAGTACTACAGCTACTACGGCAGCCAGAACCTGGGGCTCTCGACCGACACGAACGACTACCTCCAGTTCCTGGCCCCCAACTCGGCCAGCAACGTCCCGATCCGCTTCGTCAACGATGGGGCCAGCCAGAGCCTGAGTGTGACCCTGGAAGAGAAGCTCGGATTCACGGGCAAGTCCAAGCTGGTCTACCAGGACACCGCCGCCAACGCCTCCTTCCAGATCGAGGCCAAGAATACCGGCACCGACTGGGACGGCGTGTCGCTGCAAGTGACCACCGTGGCCGCGGCCGCCCAGGAGTATGTGGTCTACAACCCCAGCACCAAGCGGATCAACGTCGGCCTCTACACCGGCGGTGCCACCCACACGGCCCAGCACGTGGTCGATCTGATCAACAACGATCCGATCGTCAGCGGCGACTTCAGCGCCTCGGTTTTGGGTGCGGGCACAGACACCGTGGCCCTGACCGGACTCTACAGCGAGACCAGCACCGGCGGCAGCCCGGCCTACAACGCGATGGTCGTCCACCTGGCCACGGACGCCAACGGCACGGTGACCACTACGGCCAACGACCTGGTTACCTATGCCAATACCGGTAGCAACCCGTTTACGGACCTGGGCATCAGCGTGGCCAACGCCTACGGCAGCACCGGGGCCGGCCTGCTGGCCGTCACTTCGAGCGATCTCACCTTCGCCACCAACGGCCAGACCCTGACCAACGACTATGCCCAAGGCACCACCTACAACCGCGGGGGCGACAACGCCCGGATGCTGGTCAAGGCCCGCACGGCCGGCGCCGCCTATGACGACGTGCGGATCGAGTTCGCCGACACGCTCACCGCGGGTGCCGCGGCCGACGTGACCTACAGCTATAACTCGACGGACAAGACGCTGACGATCGGCATCGCCAGCGGCACGACCACGCTGGCCCAGGCGCTGGCCCGGTTTACTGCCGCCAACTATGGCACCGAGTACTCCTTGTTCGACATCTCGGCCGTCAACAGCACGACGGGCGTGTTGTACAGCACGGACTTCGGCACACTCTCGGGCGGGGTGAGCAACACCGGCTCGACCAACGGTGCGGCCCTGCTGGGCAACGTGGACGAGGGCGACTATATCGGCGACGACGGGTTGATCTTCCGCTCGACCGAATATGGCTCCAAGGCCTTTGTCTCGGTCAAGTCCATCCAGGGCACCTTTGCGGTGACCGACGCCGACGGTACGACCGCCGACCGCGATACCGGTGCCGACATCCAGTTGCGCATCAACGGGATCGAGGCGGTGGGCGACGGCCTGAAGGCCACGATCAACACCTCGACGCTCGACATGTCGATGTACGTCGCCAGCACGGTGGCCGCCGACACCACGATCGAGTTTACGATCGACAGCGGCGGCGCCCAGTTCCAGTTGGGTCCCGACGTGGTCTCCAACCAGCAGGCCCGATTCGGCATCCAGAGCATCAGCACGGCCCAGCTCGGCGGGCCTTCCGGACGGCTGTTCCAGCTTCGTTCGGGTGGACCATACGACGTGAAAACCGACCCGCTGGGCGCCTCCCAGATCGTCGAGGAGGTGATCAACCAGGTGACCACCCTTCGGGGGCGCCTGGGTGCGTTCCAGCGCACGACGCTGGAGTCGAACATCAACACCCTGAACGATACCCTGGAAAGCCTCACCGACGCCGAGAGCTCGATCCGCGACGCCGACTTCGCCGCCGAAAGCGCCAGCCTGACGCGTGCCCAGATCCTGGTGCAGTCGGGTGTGTCGGTGCTGTCGATCGCCAACAGCACGCCGCAGAACGTGCTCGCCCTGCTGCGGTAATCCCAGGCACGAGGTATCCGCCGGCGCGTCCCGTGACTCTACGGGGCGCGCCGGTTGCGTTTCTTGAGCCTGCTTGATCGGGCAGACGGCGAGCCGCTTACCGTGAGCCGGCGGTTGGACACCAGCGCGCTGGCGAGCCGCTTACCGTGAGCCGGCGGTTGCCCCGGCCCCGGGTTCGACATGACCGGCGTTTCCAACCGAACCGGGCGCTGACGCGCCCGGCCGCGCCGAGGCACTGCTTCTGGCGAAGCAGTGGCAAACTGGATTCCCGGACACCCTCACCTACGTGGAACCCCGATATCTCAGCGGTTAGCCGCAAGACATGCGCCGAGAGTGCCGATTCGGAAAAGGATGCGGGTTAGTGGGGACTTGCCAGTCCGTGGCGTAGTCGAGCGAGGGCCAGGGCCCGTGCGGGCGCTTTACGGATCGCCTTCGGCTTGCCGTTAAACGA
>CAYXPN010000239.1:0-3770 GCA_964467075.1 uncultured Planctomycetaceae bacterium | reverse complement strand
GATCGCCTTCGGCTTGCCGTTAAACGAGACAACGTCAAAGCCCCGTGCCGGGCAATTCGCGGGTTTCCCCAAATTTCTGAGTCGCGCAGATCTATGCCAGACTTCCTGTGCTGCCCAAATTTCCCATTTGGTGACGAACGCGCAAGCAGCCGAGATGCCGTGCCAGGGCCCACGGCTTGATCCAGCGTGTTGTGTCGCAGCGGCGCACAGGACGCGGAACCAACGAGAAGCAACGCATTGGAAGGAACCCACCGATCATGGACGGGCGCTGTCTGGCCTGCGGCTGGAAGATCACCTATCCGCTCTACAATCCTCGGCCCCAGCCGCTGGCGGCCCTGGCTCTGCCGCGTTCGCCCCAGGCAGCCCGGTCGGCCGAGAGGCTGCCCATGGACTTCCATATCTGTGCCCGGTGCGGCCACGTGTTCAACGTGGCGTTCGACTACAGCCGGGTGCCCTACGAGCAGGACTCCAACCTGATGTACAACCGCGGCGCGCGCTGGCAGGAGCACCTGCGCCACGTGGCGCGCGTGCTGGGCCGGCAATCCGGTCTGGCGGGCCGGACGCTGGTGGACATCGGCTGCGGCGACGGGCTGTTCTTGAAGTTGCTCGGCGAGGAGTTTCCCGGCACACACTGCGTGGGCTTTGAGCCCGGCAGTGAAGCCGAGCACGCGCGGCAGCACGGCCTGAGTGTGCATCGCGACTACTTCCTGCCCGAGCGCGACTTGAAGCATCTGCGTCCCGAGGGGCTGGTTTGCCGCCACGTGCTCGAGCACCTGGAGAATCCGCAGGACTTCGTGGCGTCGATCGCCTATTGGTGCAACCGCTACGAGCTGTTTCCGCTGTTTCTGGCCGAGGTGCCGCGCATCGACCGGGCGTTGGCCGAGCGGCGCGTGACGGATTTCCTCTATGAGCACGTTTCGAATTTCAGCGAGTTGAGCCTGCGCATGATGTTCGAGACGGCCGGCTACGAGGTGATCGAGGTGCAGTCGTGCTACGGCGAGGAGGTGGCCGTGGCCGTGGCCCGACCGCTGCGGCTCGCGGCGATCGAACCCATCCGCAGCCGTGCCGAGTCGTTTCGCCTGGGTGTGGCCGAGCAACGAGCCAGGGTGCGCAGCCAACTGGAGCGCCTGGTGGCCTCGGGCAGGGGCGTGGCGTTTTGGGGGGCGACGGGCAAGGGCGCGGCGTTTCTCAATGCCTTGGAGCTCCCGGCCGAGCGGTTTCCGCTGGTGGTCGATTCGGACCGCAACAAGCTGGGGCGCTACGTGCCCGGCACGGGCCAGGCGATCCGCGCCCCGGAGTTTCTCAAGGCCCATCCCGTGGAGGTGATCGTGATCACCACGCGCTGGCGCGCCGCGGACATCGTCGACCAGATGCGGCACGAGGGAATCTGCTGTGAAGAGGTGTTGGTGCTCGAGCAAGGCAAATTGACCCCATACGCCGGAGCCGAGTCATGGGAAGACGCAACAAGTCTCAGAATCGAAGGCGCCCATCCGGGCGCTCTGCCGCCACACGCCGCCACGGCAACGCGTCCCGAGAGGTCGGCCCGGTAGGCGGCCCCCATCTGCCGCCGCGGCTGGTCGACGAGACGGCGGCCCAGCGCCTGACCGAACGACCCGAGGCCGCCATCGGTCCGGCGGTGCGCGCCACCAACCGGCGCGTGGACCCCTCGCACCTGGCCCTGCCGGCCCAGGCCCCGGTGCGCACCAGCACGCCGTTCGGGCCGGTCGTCAGCGCGGCCGGCACCGCTCCGTGGGAGCTAGGGCGGGCGCTCGAACCACCCGAGGTCGAGCCGGCCGAGCTGACGGGCCTGTACAGCTCGGGCAGGCACGAGCAGTTGATCGGTCGCTTGCAGGAGCTGCTGGGCCACTATGCCGTCCACACCTACACGCGCATGGGCCCGGAATTGCAGCGGCGGATCAACGCTTTGGTGGAGATGCTGTTGTTCCTGCTCAGCAAGGAGGACTTGCAGATTCCCGAGAACCAGGTGGTGCCCCTGCTGAACCTGCACCCGGTGATCACCAACCTGGTGGCGGTCTCCAACTTCCGCAACACGGACGCCCAGGTGGAAATCGTGGGCCGGCAGCAGCGCAACCTGGTGCGCCTGCTGCTGCTCTATTCGGCGCGGAACAAGGTCTGGATTCCGCCGCGCATGTTCTTCGACGTCAATCCGTTCCTGGCTTCCCTTTGGTATATGCTCTATCCGCTGTCGGTCGGGTCGGGCGCTTCGGCCGAAAGCCACCGGAACGTGCAGCGCCATCTGCAAGAGATGGACGATCGCTTCGAGGTGATCGATCCGCGCGTGACCCATCTCTATTTCCTGTGTACCAACATCAATCCGGAGGTGGACCGCGCGGTGAAGCAAAAAATCCACGCCGGCATCCGCCGCCGGCTCGGCAACGTGGACCTGCGCAACAACCCCCGGGGCGACCACCTGGCCGTGATCACCGGCAAGTGGTGGCCCGGCAGCGCGGTCTACAAGAGCAGCTACCCGCTGGTGCGCACCCTGCAGGAGCGCTACCGGCTGAGCCTGGTCCATCTGGGCGAGGGCCATCCCTTGCTGGACACCTCGCTGTTTGCCGACGTGATCCACGTGCGTTTCCACGGCGATCGCTTCGACCTGAGCCCGCTGGTCGGCAACACGTTCCAATTGGCCTACTACCCCGACGTGGGCATGTTGCCCGAGTCCATCTGGCTGGCCGATCTGCGGGTGGCTCCGATCCAGGTGATGGGTTACGGGCACCCGGCCAGCACGTTCGGCTCCGAGATCGACTACATCATCGGCGGGGCCGATAGCGAGGTGCTCGAAGACGCCGAGCGCAACTATTCCGAGCGCCTGGTCGCCATTCCCGGCATCGGCGCCCATCCGGTCTACCCGGACTATCGGCGCGTGCCTTCCACCAGGCCGCCCGCAACCGAACAGGGCGCCGAGCAGGTGGTGGTCAACTGCTCGTGGGGGTCGAGCAAGATCAACCATCCCATGCTCCAGAACCTGCTGGCTATTCGCCGGCAGGCCCACCGGCCCGTGCGTTTCCAGGTCTTTCCCAACTGGTCGGTCGAGCGTTCCAACCTGCTGTTGCCACTGTGCCGCGATCTGCAAGAGCTGTTCGGGCCGGATCTGACGGTGGTGGGCAACAGCGAATACCCGCTCTACATGCAGCGCATGGACCAGGCCGACTTCTCGCTGGATTCATATCCCTTCGGCGGCTACAACACGATCGTCGATTCACTCTATTTGGGCAAGCCGATCGTGACCTACGAAGGCCGGCAGTTCTACAATCGCGCGGCCTCGGCCCTGCTGCGTAAGCTGGGCCTGGACGAGCTCGTGGCGCAAAGCGACGAGCAGTACGTGGCCAGGGCCGTGCGCCTGGCCGACGACGAGACCTATCGCCGGCAACTGGCCGAGCGCCTGGAGCAAATGGACCTGAAGGCCCGGCTGTTCGACACCGAGGAGCTGGAGTACTTCCGCCGGGCGATCGACTTCCTGATCGAAAACCACGCCCAACTGGCCGCGGAAGAGGACCGCCGGCCGATGGTGATCGGTTAGGGGCCGCTCGCCGCGGACGCACGCTGCCGATTGCGACGATCCTGACGGCCGCACTCGCGCCGGGTCGTGCAGAGCGACAGGCGGCAGGAAAGCTTTGCCGAAACGTTAAACCCCACCCGGCTTGCGCGTCGATCAATAGACGATGCGGCAGGACATATACCGGTAGTCCGTCTAAGCGGAGATCGGCAAAGGTTGCACGGTCGGGGCTGGAAGAAAAAGGTGACAG
>CAYXPN010000238.1:0-9385 GCA_964467075.1 uncultured Planctomycetaceae bacterium | reverse complement strand
GTTTGCGCGCCGAGATCGCTGCTTCCGAGTCCTCGCAGCGCAGCGGCCCTGCGCGCAGCCCGGCTCGCAAGCCGCGGCCGAAGCCGGCGCCCTTGCCCTTGTCCGGTGCACAGCCCGTGCCCGCCGCGCAAGCCGCTGCGGAAACGCCGGGCACCTCGACTCCCGCCGGCACTCCGTTGTTGCCGCGCCCCAACGCGAACGTTCTGCGAATCCTCAAGTTTGCAGCCGCCGGTTTCGCCCTGGTCGTGCTGGTGGGCCTGGTGGCCTGGCTGGCGAGTCGGCCCGGAGGCACGCCACCCGACGAGCTGGCCAATCGGCCCGAAGTCCCTGCGCCGGCGCCCGAGCAGCCCGAAGGGCCCACGCCTCCACCCGAACAGCCTGAAGGGCCCACGCCTCCGCCCGAACAGCCTGAAGGGCCCACGCCTCCACCCGAACAGCCTGAAGGGCCCACGCCTCCACCCGAACAGCCTGAAGGGCCCATAGCTCCGCCCGAGCAGCCCGAGGGGCCCACGCCTCCGCCCGAGCAGCCCCCGGTAACAGAAGGGCCGCTGCCCGGCACACCTCCGCCCGAGCAGCCCGAAGGGCCCGCGCCGGCCAGGCTGCCGATGCCCAGCGCGACCGAACAGGAGGAGCTGCGCAAGCGCCTGGATGAGATCTATGATCTCCAGGCCGAGCGCACGGCTGAGAAGAAGGTCGAGCTGGCCCGGCGACTGGCCCAGTTGGCCGAAGGGGCGGAACTTGAGCCGGCCGAGCGCTTCGTGGTCTTGCGCTCGGCCGCGGAGCTGGCGGTGGAGGGGGGTGAGCTGGATTGGGCCTTTGATCGGCTGGAACAGATGGGCGAGAGCTACGTATTCGACGTGCTGGCCGCCCAGGTGTTCTTCTTTGCGCAATCCGCGGAACGGGCCGCAGACGATCGCGCGGTCGGCGAGCTGGTCAGGACGTCGAAGGGGCTGACCGATCGGGCCGTGGCCGCGAAGCGCTATGAGTTGGCGCTCAGTGTGGCCGATGCCGCCTACGAGGTGTCGCGCCGCCTGCCGGGAAGGCCGTATCGTGAAGAGGTCTACAACCTCCGCACCGAGATGACCCACCTCAATCGGCAGTGGCAGGCCGCCCAGGAGGCCCGCGCGCGTTTAGAAGCGGACCCGGACGATGCCGAGGCCCACCTCACGCTGGGCCGCGCGATGTGTTTTCTCTGGGACGAGTGGCCCGAGGGGCTCGCGCACCTGGCCAAGGGCAGCGACGAGCGACTGGCCCAGGCGGCCTCAGCGGACCTGGCGTCCGACCCCGCAGATGCGACCCAGTGCGTCCGGGCCGCGGACGTCTGGTGGGACCTGGCCGAGCAGTCGCGCGGCGAAGACCACAGCGCGTTCCAGCGTCGGGCCGCCTGGTGGTATCGTCGGGCGGTTCCCGGGCTCTCGGGCCTGGAGCTGGTCAAGGCCACGGAGCGCTTGAAGAAGCTCGACCAGCAACTCGCCGCGGGCGGCGGATCGCCGGGCAGCGGCGTGCCCGCGGCGCCGGCCAGGATGCCGGAGCTGGAGGTCGTCGGCGAGCCGGTCAACCTGGGACCGATCGTCAACTCGACCGGCACGGACGAATGCCCGCGGGTTTCGGCCGACGGCCGCAACCTGCTGTTCCAATCCTATCGGCGGGTTCCGGGGCCCCTGTCGCGATATGCGAGGGGCCTGTGGATGTGCAGCCGGGAGAAGCCCAACCAGCCGTGGGGCCCGCCGGTGTATTTGCCGCGGCAGTTCAACCGCGACTCGTATGAGACGGACGCGTTTGTTTCGGCCGATGGACTGTGCCTGCTGTTCGCCGCAAAGCGCTCGGACACGGAGGGCAGTTATGACCTCTACGTGAGCACGCGGCCGACGGTGCGGGCTGCCTGGGTAGAGCCCATCAATCTGGGCCCGGCGGTCAACTCTTCATACGACGACCGTGAACCATACCTTTCACCCGACGGGCGTACGCTGCTTTTCTCCTCGAATCGGCTGGGCGGGCACGGCGCTCATGACATCTGGATGAGCACTCGCGACTCGCTGACTGATCCGTGGTCCAAACCGGTCAATCTGGAAGCGCCGGTCAACAGTGCCTTCTATGAGGGCAGTCCGTCTCTTTCCCGGGACGGCCGGATGCTGATTTTCCACAGCACTCGGGACGGCGGCGTGGGCAGCTACGACCTCTACATGGCCGCCCGGCGCACAACCGAGGAGCCCTGGGGCGAACCGGTCAACCTGCAGGCGATCAATTCGACATCGACCGACAGCCAGCCGTTTCTCAACGCTGACGGAACGGAGCTCTATTTTGCGTCGAGTCGCCCGGGCGGCCGGGGCGGGGGCGATCTGTGGGTCTGCCGGGTGAACGTGAAGTGACGCGCGGCAGGGGGGCGCGCCGGAGGTCGATCGGCTGCGAGCGAATCACACCTGGTTGAATCCGCCACATGATCTCCGGACAAGTCGGCGGCCAGACCAGCTTTCTGCGCGGCCTCTTGGAGGTCGAGCAACGGCCCGGCCTTCCATTCGTGGGACTACCCATCGCCCTGCCGGCGCTGTATCCTACAGTCACCGCAGACACGCGGTTGCTCGACGCCATGTTACTCCAGGTGTCCGGGAGTCGAAGAAGTGCTGGAGAAACTCACGATTCGCGGCTTCAAGTCGCTGGTGCGCGTCGAGGACGTCGAATTGCCTCAACTCGCGGTTCTGTTTGGGCCGAACGCTGCGGGCAAGTCGAACCTGATCGACGCGATCCAGATGCTCTCGCGCCTGGCAACGAGCCGAACCTTGAGCGACGCGCTGTCGGAGCCGATTCGCGGGTATCCGATCGAAGCCTTTTCTTTCCCGCCGGGGGGACTGGCGGAACTGCTGAAGAAACCGGAGCCGGGTTTCGAGTTGGAGGCAACGATAGGGATCGGGAAGGAACGCTTTCGTTACCGGATCAAGGTGCAGATCAACCCATCATCCGGGCATCTGAGCGTTGCCGATGAATACCTGGCTTTGCTAACGCAGAGCGGCTCCACACGAGGCAATCCGATCATCGAGCAGGTCGAGGGCCAATTGAGGATTCGGCGCAGGAGCAAGCCGGCACACCCGCGGCAGGAGCCGGTCGGCTTGAACCACACGATCCTGTCCGATCCCCGCCTGGGGGGCAAAGAGTACCAGGCGATCGAGAAGTGCCGGGAGGAAATGTCGGGTTGGCGGGCCTACTATCTTGATCCACGTGTGGCGATGCGGCAGCCGCGGCCGCCGGCAACCACCCAGGACATCGGCACGCTGGGCGAGCAGATTTCGTCATTCCTCTACTACTTGCGCGGTGAGAACCCGAAACGCTTTGACGCGGTCTTGCGCACTCTGCGCACCATCGTACCTGCGGTTGAGGCTCTGAGCGTAACCCTGGATGAGCAACGAGGAACGTTGGACGTCGGAGTGCGGCAGGGTGGAAACGACTTCTCCTCGCGCGTCGTTTCGGAAGGTACGCTGCGCGTGCTCGCGCTGAGCGCACTGGCGGTCAACCCGTGGGGCGGCTCGCTTCTGGCCTTCGAGGAGCCTGAAAACGGAGTCCACCCGCGGCGGTTGGAACTGATTGCCGAGGTGCTCGTCTCGCTGTGCGTCGAACAGCAGCGGCAGGTTGTGATCACCACCCATTCGCCGCTGTTGTGCAGCATCATGGCCCGCCGTTGGCGCGATGATCCACACATCGTGCGCCTCTTCCAGGTCCGCCACGACCCGGAGGGCACCCTGGTCGAGCCGTTCGACAGCGCGGGCCGGTTGTTCGACGACCGCGAGATCGCTGAGGCACTCAGTTCGAATGTCGAAGACGCGGCCTTCGAGGGGCTGGTGCTGAGGGGGCTGCTGGATGAGTAGATTTGCGATCGACTTGTTTGCCGAAGATCGTGCGCATGAAGAGTTTCTCAAGGCGTTGCTGTTGCGTCTTGGCAGGGAAGAGCGTCGTTCGATTCGCGTTCAGGTTCGATCCGCGCGCGGCGCGCGGCCGGCGGTGGATCGCGAACTGCGCCTTTACCGGAAGGCGGTTGAATGCTTCACACTTCCACTACCGGAGCTTCTTGTCGTAGGAATGGACGCCAACTGCAGCACCCCGTAAGACGTCGAGCGCGAGCTTGCGAAGCACTTGACCACCGAGCTTGCCGATCGCGTCGCCTTCGCTTGCGCCGATCCGCACGTGGAGCGGTGGTTCATGGCCGACCCGGAATCCTTCGCCATGGTCGTTGGTGTCGAACCGCCCAGAGAAAAAGCCAAATGCGAGCGCGACCGCTACAAGCAACAGCTTATCCAAGCGATTCGCAAGGGCGGTCATATTCCCACGTTGGGCGGAATCGAGTTTGCCCAGGATCTGGTGGCCGCTATGGATCTGTATCGTGCGGGCAAGAACGACCCGTCCCTGGGAGCGTGTATCGACGCCTGCCGCGCGGCAATTCAGCGCATGCCGGAAGTCGGAAAAGACTGACATCCTCCTGCGGCACCGTCCTGCTACGACCAGCTCATCGGACAGCGCGTGATCGCCCTGGCGCAGTTCACCGCTGAGGCGACTTCGGCCGCTTCTGCCCCGCGAAGCCCCGGGGGTCCTCCTCGCGATAGCTCAAGTCGAGCAGCTCCATGGGGTGCATCGCGCGCACCGAAGCCCCACGCCGCCGTATCGCCGCGGCGATCTGCAGCAGGCAGCCCGCATTGGCCGCCAGCACGATCTCCGCGCCCGTGCTCAAGATATTGTCCAGCTTGCGCTCGGCCAGGCGGTCGGACATCTCGGCGTGCAACAGATTGTAGGTGCCGGCCGAGCCGCAGCAGATTTCCGTCTCCGGCAGATCGACCAGTTTGAGCCCCGGTATGCGCGCCAGCAGCCGGCGCGGCGCCGCGGTGATCCCCTGGGCATGGGCCAGGTGGCAGGCGTCGTGGTAGGTGGCCACGGCCCGGACCCTGCCCGGCGGCGCGATCAGGCCCAGTTCGTCGAGAAACTCGTGAACGTCGCGCACCTTGGCCGCAAACCGGGCCCGATGGGGCTGGAGCCCGTCGCGCCAGTGTACGCCGTAGTCTTTCATCATGGCCCCACAGCCCGCGTGGTTCACCACAATCGCGTCGTAGCGGTCCAGCTCAAAGGCCACCAGGTTGGCGTCGGCCATTTGCCGCGCGCCCCGGCTGGAGCCGGAGTGCAGGTGGATGGCCCCGCAGCAGCCTTGTTCGGGCGGGATGAACACGTCGCAGCCGTTCTGCTGCAACACGCGCAGCGTGGCCCAGTGCACCTGGCGAAACATCACGTCGGCCACGCAGCCCACGAAGAACGCCACGCGCGCCCGCTGGCGTCCCACCGCGGGCAGGAACTTGGGCAGGCGCGGTCCCGGCTTGACCCGCGGGGGCAGCATGTCCACCATGCGCGCCAGCCGGCCGGGCAACAGGCGCATCAGCCCCAGCCGCTCTGCCGCGCGCAGCAGCCCCAGGCGCTGAAAGAAGCGCACCGGCCCGAGCATGCGCCGCAAACGCTCCGGATAGGGAAACAGGCGCAGCAACACCAGCTCCCGGAACCAGTCCCAGCGCTTCTCCAGCTTCTCCTGCTGCTCGCCTTCTTCCATGGCCACGCGGAACGGCTCGATCAGCCGGCCGTAGCGCACGCCCGACGGACACGCCGTCTCGCAGCAGCGGCAGTCCAGACACGACTCCAGGTGCTCGCGCATCCGGTCCGTCAGCCCCATGCGCCCGTCGGCCACCAGGCGCATCAACTGGATGCGTCCGCGCGGGCTGTCATTCTCGTCGCCCGTCTCGGTGTAGGTGGGACACGACGACGTACACAGCCCACAGTGTACGCAGCGCAGGAACAGCTCGTAGTCGATTCCTGCTGCGGGGTGGTGGCCGTCGTCGCGGGTGGTTTCGTATTGTTCGCCCGGCGAGATCATGTGCGAGTCGTGGTTCTTTCTCAGCGCCAACGTCAAGTTCAACGTGGATGTCCAGTTCAACGCAAACGTCAGTCAGTTTCGTAGCCCAAGCGGCCGGGATTGAGGATGTGCCGGGGATCGAAGCGGTCCTTCAAGGCCCGCATCACCTGCCGGGCTACGCCGTCGGTGGCCCAGAGCTCGTCGGGCCTAAGGTCGAGGCCCGGCCCGCCCCGGCGCAACACGAGCCGGCCGCCGGCCCGGCAGACCATGGGCCGTAGCCTGCTGCGCCAGGCGCCGGCCAGCTCGGCCGGATCGGGCCACGAAAAACAGGCCAGGACCACGCCGCTTCCCGCGTGGGCCTGGAACGCACCTGCCGGATCTAACCCCACAAGCTGCTCCACGAGGGCTGCCACCTGGCCGGGCAACACGCGAATCTCGACCTGGGCGGGGAACTCGGCCAGTTGGCCCCAAAGCCTGTCCGCCTCCCGAGCACGCACTTCCCAGGGCTCAGCCACTCCCAGCCCGCGCCACCGGCCGGCAAGCTGCCGGAGCATCCACTGCACTTCGGCTTCGCTCCCCTCGAAGCCGGCGGCCAGGCACAGACCGTCTGCGCTCCGGCCGGTATCGGGTGCGGCGCCGGGTCCGATTCGCTCCAGTCCGCCTGCCCCGGCCAGCAGCTCCACGGCCACAGGCGATACCTGCGAGCCGGCCAGGTCGGCCAGCAGTCGCTCGGCATGGTCGAAGTCCTTGGGCCGGCAGGCCAGCCAGGCGCTCTGCGCCGGGCGCGGGCGCACCATCAGGCTCACCTCGGTCAGGACGCCCAGCGTGCCCCAGGAGCCGGCCATCAGGCGGGCCAGATTGTAGCCCGCCGCGTTCTTCACCACGCGCCCGCCCGCGGTGAACTCCTCGCCCCGGCCGTCCACTGCGCGGATGCCCAATACATAGTCGCGGATCGTGCCGCAGCCGAATTGGCGCGGCCCGGCCCCGTCCACGGCCACCAGGGCACCGATCGTGGTGCACTCCGGCTGCGCAGCATCGACCGGAAGGCGCTGACGGTGCTGGGCCAGGCAGCGGTCGAGCTGCGCCAGGGTCACACCCGACTGGACGGTGATCGTCAGGTCCTCGGCCGCGTAGTCGATGATGCGGCTGAGGTCCGTGAGCACCACACCCAGCCCGTGGCGCACCGGGGGCACGGGACAATCGAGCGCTGTTGCGCCGCCGATGGGATAGACCGCTACACGATCTGCCGCGGCCCGGCGCACTGCCTGCGCCACACCGGCCGGAGCGGTCGGCGCGGTGGATTCCACCAGCGGGAGGATGTCGGTTGCGGGTCTGGTCACTGCTTGTTTCATGCTTGTCCGTAAGCGATCTTGCCGGAACGGCGCTGCGCTGATTCCGGCCTACGATACTTCTGCTTTGCGTGTCTTGTCTGCTGTCTGCTCGAGATCGTCCTCGTCGAGCACGTCCGGCGGCAGCACCTTGTCCGGGTTGAACATGCGCTGCGGATCGAACGCCTGGCGCAATCGCGCCTGGGCTTTCAGGCTGGCAGTGTCGAAGAGCCGGTCCATCAGCGTGATCTTCTCCACGCCCACGCCGTGTTCGGCCGAGATGCTCCCGCCCAGGGCGATGCAGGCTTCGAGCAGCTCCTCGCCTGCGGCCATGGCGCGGCGGACCTGTCGGCGGTCGCGCTCGTCGAACAGCAGGATGGGGTGTACGTTGCCGTCGCCGGCATGGGCCACATTGACGATCCGCACCCCGTGCCGCCTGCCGATCTCCATGATCCGCTCCAGCACCTCCGGCAGGCGCGTGCGCGGCACCACTCCGTCCTGGAGCAGATAGCTCGGGCTGAGCCGGCCCAGTGAACCGATCGAGAGCTTGCGGCACTTCCAAAGCTCGACGCGCTCCTGGGCCGTGGACGCCTGGAGCACCTCGCGCGCGCCGTGCTGGCGGCAAAACTGGATCACTTGCTCCTGCTGCTCGCCCAGGGTGACCGCGGGGCCGTCTACCTCGATGATCAACACCGCGCCGGCATCGGGCGGAAACCCGAAATGGAAGGCCTCTTCCACCGCGGCCAGGATGCCCTGGTCCATCAGCTCCATGGCCGCGGGAATGATGCCCGCGGCGATGATCGCGCTTACGGCGCGCGTGGCGTCGCCCACGGAATCGAACATCGCGCGCATGGTCCGGCAATCCTGGGGATCGGGCGTGAGCCGCACCCAGATTCGGGTCACAATGCCCAGCGTGCCCTCGCTGCCCACCAGCACGCTGATGAGGTCCAGCTCGCCCGGGTCGCGCACCGGGCCGACCTGGAGCACCGCGCCGTCGGCCACCACGGCCTCCAGCCCCAGCACGTGGTTGACCGTCACGCCGTATTTGAGCGTGTGCGGTCCGCCGGCATTGGTGCCCACGTTGCCGCCGATCGTGGCCGCGCCCTGGCTCGAGGGGTCGGGGGCGAAATGGAAACCGGTGCCCGCCAGTGCGCGGGCCAACTGGAGGTTGACCACGCCGGGCTCGACCTCGGCCATGCGGTTGCGCGGGTCGATGTTCAAGATGCGATTCATGCGCGAGAGCATCAGCAGCACGCCCTCGCGCACCGGCAGGCACCCGCCGGCCAGGCTCGTGCCCGCCCCGCGCGGCACGATGGCCACGCCGCGGCGGCGACAGATGCGCACCACGTCGGCCACCTGGCGCGTGCAGCGCGGAAACACCACGGCCGCGGGCGTCTGGCGATGGATCGTCAGCGCATCGCAATCATAGACGGCCAGCTCCGACGGGGCCGAGAGCACGTTCTCCGGCCCCAGGCGCGTGCGCAGCTCGCTCACCAGCGGCGTGTGGGCCATGGGCTTGCTTCTTCGGGGACGAGTTGCGTTTCTGCGGAAGCCGCCGCGGCAGGGGCGTCGGGCGCGCGGTCTGGTTCTGTGCAATTATAACCCGTCTTTGCCTGCGTTCCGAGCGTCCGGCAGGTTTCGCCCGCAGGATGGCCTCGACCCCCTCTGCGGGCGCCGGGCCGTCCGGCCCGGCGTCTGGCGAGCCTGCAGCGTTGCCATAGATGAGCCGGCTACTTGGGAATCCGCCGGCCGCGCGCCGCGGGCGTGGGGTGAGCGGTGTTCGTGGCAACGCTATGGGATGTTGCCGGTCGATTCGTCGGAACCGGGAGCTCACGCTCCCGGCTCGCCGTGCGACGTGGTGGCTGCAAGGCCCCGACTATGCCGAGCCGGGCGGCTCGCCGCTGCCCGGGGCATCCGGCCGGCTTGGGCTCGCAGTCCGCCGGTTCTCGTGGAATCCCAGCCAGAAGACGGCCCCGGTCACCAGCGCCAGCACCAAGGGCCAGAGCCAGATCACCGGCCAGCGGTGGGCCTGGGCCGCACGCCACTCGGGGCGCGTGACCTGGCCGTCCTGGTCGGCGTCCACTTGTTTGAGCAACGCCACAAAGTCGGATCGGGCAAATCGCTTTCCACCCGCTTCGAGGTATTCCTTCGTCAGGGCCTCGACCTCGGCGATCTTGATGGC
>CAYXPN010000237.1:0-9395 GCA_964467075.1 uncultured Planctomycetaceae bacterium | reverse complement strand
TGGCTTCCCTTCGGTCCAGCCACGGCCACCCAAACTGTGTTTTCGGATAGTCTCTAAGCGTGCGCAGGATGAGCGTGGGGGGGATGAGCGTGCGCAGGAGTCTGGGGCCGCATCGAATCCGGATCGCGGCCCAGGCCCGTCCGAGGGCATGCTGGGACCGGACGATCCGCGCTTGAAGGCCCTGGCGCGCTGGGCCCGACTGGGCGGCAGGCTGTTGATCCTCGCCGGGGCCCGCTCGCCTGCGGTGTTCGCGGGCAACGGCCCGCTGGCGGCGTTCGCCCCCGGCGAGTTGGAAGAGATGGCCGTGCTGCGCGACACTGCGCCGCTGGAGACCTACTGCTCCAGCCCGCGGCCGGTTCCCCGCGGCTTGAGGCCTCTGGCTTTGCCGGTGCCGCGATGGCGGTCGCTCGAAGGGCGGGTCGAGGCGTCGTATCTCGGGCTTCCGCTGGTGGTGCGTACGGCCCACGGGTTCGGTCAGGTGACGTTGGTGGCAGCCGACCTGGATGGCCCGCCCTGGTCGTCGTGGCCGGATCGGGGGCTGCTGGTGGCGCGGCTGCTCGAGCTGCCCGAGCCGGCCGAGGAGCCGGCTGCGGAGAGTTCGGCGCTGATGCACTACGGCTACCAGAACATGGCCGGCCAGTTGCGTAGTGCGTTGGACCAGTATGAAGGAGTTAGTGCCGTTCCATTTGCGGTGGTGGCGGCGCTGGTGGCGGTGTATGTGTTGCTGTTGGGCCCGGCCGACTACTTCCTGTTGCGCCGGTTCAGCCGGCGCATGGAATGGACCTGGGTGACGTTTCCGCTGCTGGTGGTGGTCGTTTGCGCAGCGGTTTGGGGGCTGGCGTACTGGCTGAAGGGCCGGCAGTTGCGCATTCACCAGGCCGAGGTGATCGACGTAGATACCGCCACCGGCCTGGTGCGGGGCACGGCCTGGGCCGGGGTGTTTTGCCCACGCACGGCGCGCTACGACTTTACGCTAAAGCCCGGCTGGCCGCGCTGTGGCACGGACCAGGCCGAATTGCTGACGGCCTGGCACGGACTGCCCGGCGGGGCCCTGGGTGGGATGAATCCGCCGGCGGGCGAGCTGTCGCTGTGGCCGGAGACCTACGATTTCTCGCCGTGCCTGGACGCGCTGGACGGAGTGCCGGTGGCCGTCTGGTCCACCAAAAGCCTCACGGCCCGCTGGTCGTGCCTTACGACCACCTTTCCGACGGCCCGACTGATCGAAGAGGACGACGTGCTGCAGGGCACGATCACCAACGCCCTGCCCTGCCCTTTGGAAGGCTGTGTGCTGGCCTACGGGCAAGAGGCGTACGAGTTGGGCGACCTGGGGCCCGGCGCGAGTTGCAGCCTGGGAGCCAGCACGCCGCGCATCTCGCTCAGGACATGGCTGACAGGCATCCGCATGGTAACCAGCGGAATGGCAGGCGCCGAGGAGCAGGCCACCCCCTACGACCAGTCGAGCCGGGACGTGGCCTACATCCTCCGCGCCATGCTGTTCTATGCAGAGGCCGGCGGCCGGGCCTATACGGGTTTGAGCAACGACGATCACCAGTATGTGGACCTCAGCGGGCTGCTGCACACGGGTCGGGCCATCCTGTTCGCCCGCTTGCTCGACGAGGACCACGCCGCCGCCGGGGGGGCTGGCCGCTGGGTGTGCAACGGGCAGGTGCCGGCCGAAGATTTGCAGCAGCGGACCGTGTTGGTGCGGTTTGTTTTTCCTGTGGAGACAAGCGAGTAGCCGATCCGTCGGGGTGCGGTAACCGTTGACGGGGACCGTCCTGATTGTCGCAGCAAGGGGACCCTTGAGCCAACCGTCCTCACCCGGCCGCTTGCGCGGCCATCCTCTCCCGCTTTTCGGGAGAGGGGAGCAGTTGCCATGAGTCCAGCCACCAATTGCCGGAAACACGACCATGATCAAGACCCAGGACCTGACAAAGATTTACGGCGACCTGCGGGCCATCGACAACCTCACCCTGGAGCTTGAACAGGGCGATCTCTACGGGTTCATCGGACCGAACGGTTCGGGCAAGACCACCACGATGCGCATCCTGGCCACCCTCTTGCAGCCCACCTGGGGCGAGGCCACGGTCTGCGGCCATTCGATCTATACCCATCCGCGTGAAATCCGGCGGCTGATCGGCTACATGCCCGACTTCTTCGGTGTGTACGACGACATGAAGGTGATCGAGTATCTGGAGTTCTTTGCCGCGGCCTATCGCATTCGGGGTGTCCGGCGGCGCAAGGTGTGCGAGGAGATGCTGGAGCTGGTCGACTTGGGCTACAAGCGCGACGCGCTGGTCACCAGCCTCTCACGCGGCATGACCCAGCGCCTGGGGCTGGCCCGGGTGCTGCTCCACGATCCCCAGGTGCTGCTCCTGGACGAGCCGGCCAGCGGACTGGACCCCCGCGCGCGCATCGAAATCCGGCACCTGCTGAAGCAGCTTCGGCAGATGGGCAAGACGATCATGGTCTCCAGCCACATCCTGCCCGAGCTGGCCGACATCTGCAACAAGGTGGGCATCCTGGAGCGCGGCGTGCTGGTCCTCAGCGCCAAGGTCTCCGAGGTGATGAAACAGGTGCGCCGGCGCACCGTGCTCCAGGTGGCCGTGGCCGGACCGGCCGAAGATGCCGCCCGGCTGCTCGAACAGGCCGACGCGGTCGAACGGGTGGAGCTCAGCGACAGGCGGATCATGGTCACGCTGAAAGAAGGCACCACGGACTACAGCGACCTGCCCACGCTGCTCGTCGAGGCCGGACACAGGCTGACGCTCTTCAAGGAAGAAGAGGTCGATCTGGAGGCGGCCTTCATGGCGCTCACACGGGGGATTACGGCCTGAGAAAGGCCTACGCGGCGGGCAAGCCAGTTTCGTAGGCCGGAACAAGCGCAGCGCCGTTCCGGCGAGATGCTGCTCACCACGCCCGTCGCCAAAGATGCTGCTGCCGGAACGGCGTCGCTTGCGCGACTTGTTCCGGCCTACGTTTCTTCGGTCCGGGCGAGACCTTCGAGCAACGACCGGTCGCCGAGCTGCAAGCGCGCTTCGCCCCGGTCCTGGTTGAATGTCAGCAGCAGGTAGTCGCCCTCGCCTGCGCCCGCGGCGCGCAAGGCCGGTCCCAATCCCCAGGCGCACCCTTCGCGCACCACCAGCGTGCCTCGTTTGCGCCGGTCAGGCAGTCGCAAAGCAAAGCGGCCGCGCAGTCGGGCCTTGAGTGCCGCGGGCACGGTCACCACGCCGCCCGAGACCGCGGCCTTGGAAAGGCGATAGGCCACCCACACGCGCCCGTCGCGCGTGCGTCCGAAACCCTGGAGCACACGGCGCCGGCCGGCCGGTGTCTTGGGTGCGGCGAGGCGGCGGAGTGTGCGCCGCGACACGCGCGGCCCCAGCAGTCCATAGACACTCCGGCCGTACTGCACGATCACCGGCGAGGACATCAGCGCGGCATTGAAGCTGAAACGGTTCACGTGCCGCCTGAGGCAGTGCTCTTCCAGCGTGCCTCGCTCGAGCACTGGTCCGTGTTTCTTGAGCACCTCGACGATCTTCCGTTCCACACCCGTCAGGGCACGCCGCCAGGCTCTGGGCCGGCGGGCCATCAGGCTCCGGCCTTCGACGCGCACTCCGGGCATTTGGCGGCAGAATTCCAGCAACACCCCGGCCGGCGGCAGCCGCCGCGCCCCGCGCCGATAGCGCCCCAAGGCCGCGTGCATGCGCCCCACGTCGATCCGCCCGGCCACGCCCAGGACCTTCTTGATCATGCCGGGCAGTCCGTAGCGCGGCAATCGCACGGGGCGAAACCAGGTCCGCCGTTTGTCGAGCCAGCACAGCTCTCCCGTGGCTTCCAGCACCGCGCGGATCAAGCGCCGGGAAGCCTTGCGCCGGAGTCGGGCGGGCAGCGCGGCGGTTACCTGCCCCAGCGACCCCACCCCGTAGTTGGCCACCACCTGGCGCGCCGCCTGGGCAAGGGGTTCGACCAGATGGGCTTGTGCCCGAGCCACGGCCACCCAGCCGGCGCGCACTTCGACCAGGGCGAAGGGAAAACGCCGCGCGAGCAAGTCGGCCGCCCTCTGGATCGATGCCAGGGGCAGGTGCCGCCGCACCATGCGGCTGGCGTCTAACTCGCCTTGAAGCTGCTCCACAGCCGCGGGGTCGCGCTGGGCCAGAAACTTGAGGGCCCGGTCCAGCCCGGGTGCGAACACGGGGCCCGGGCCGCAGCGCCTGGCCGCGCGGGCGCAAATCTGCCGGATGCGCTCGCGGCTCAGGTGATACTTGCGCCCCACCTCGTGGAGCGTGCGCCCTCCGCGCCCGTCAAAACCGTAATACTCGGCCACAATCCGGCAGTCCCGCGGCGTGGTCACGCAGGCGAAGATTTGCAGCAGCTCCTCTTCCAGCGGCAGCTTGCGCAGCTCCACGAGCGTTTGCTGCAACCCGCGCAAACGCCGGCGAACGAATGCGGGGTCCGGTGGGTCGAGACGGCGGCTGAGCAGTCGCTCGGCTGCCTCGCGCAGGGTGCGGCTCTCCGTGTCGATCGCTTGGAGCATCGGACCCAGCCGGGGGTCGCTGGAGAGGACCTGGGCGGCTTCAGGCACCCGCAGCAGCGACTCGGCCGCGGCCGAAAGCCGCCGATCCAGCTTTCCTTCCCGAACCACTCGCGTCTCCAGCGCGGAGAGCAAATCCACCAGACACTTGGCGCCAAACGACGGGATCGCCAGGACCCGCCCGACCGTCAGCTTGCCCAGTCTTGCCGGATTCCTGCCCAGTCCCGCACGCACCAGACAGTTGTAGGTGCGGTTCTCCAGGCGCAGCTCCTCCAGGCGCATGCCCTTGGGAGGCTGGGGCAGCCGGCGCTGGAGCACGCTGCGCCAATGCCCTGCCAACCCCGCGCGCGACACCACCAGGCGTCCTAGTTCCGCGATCTTCTGCGGCGGCAGCTCATCCCAGACCCGCTCGTCCAGGTCGCACAATCTGTGCCCTCGGAACGAGGAGCCGCGCGCCAGGCGCAAAGGAATTCGCACGGCCAGCAGCTCGCGCAGCGTCTGGGGAGCAAGGATTTCCCCAGGCCGGGGATAGCGGTGCCGCGGAGCGGGCCGGTCCTCCTGCGGCGCGCGGGCCGCCCGCTTGCCCCGTCGGGTCGTGGGATGGGCCCGGGCATATTCCAGCGAGGTCAACAGGTCCACCAGCGACTTGGCGCCGAAACCGCGCAGGGCCAGCAGGTCGCCGATCGTCAGGGACTTCAAGAGCCGGGGACGCTCGGCGATGCCCGCCGCGGCCAGGCAGTTGGCCGTGCGCGACTCCAGCTCCAGATCGGCCAGCGTCATGCCGCGCGGAATGGCGGGGACGCGCCGACCCGCCGCGGCGAAGCCCGACTGCACAGCCCGGCCGACCACCCGAACGATCTCGCGCGCCAGCGCACGGCACGCCCTGGGGCCGAATCGTTGCCAGGCCCGTTCATCCAGGTCCGCGAGTTTCCAGCGTTTGCGCCGACCGGACGGTTGGTACTTCTGGGGCAACGGCACCTGGAGCAAGTCGCCCAGAGCGGACGGCGCAAGGGGATGTTGCGGACGGGGGTAGCGGCTTTTGACCATAGCCCTTATTCCCGGCCCAAGATGGGCATGAGCGGCCTACTGCCGCGCGCGGACATCGGGTTCGGTCCGCGCCATGTGAAATGGCCGACGGCAGGGCCGCGTGACGGGGCGTCTGACGGCCTGGGAACGGCTGCGCTTGCAGGGCTGCTCTGAGCACCGCGCTTTTTACCATATCGCGGCGCCCTTGCCCACCAATTTCATTGAATCGCGGCAAGAACCGCTCACGGCTGATAGACGAGCCGACCGCGGGCCGCGTTCCATCGGTGGACCGGGCCGATTGATCGAACTCGTGGGGCTGCTGTTTGGAGATGCGGCAGCGGCAGGGGCGCGGCGCGAGGCCCGACCCTGTGTGGACGCGGGGCAGCGGGCAAGTGCCGCGGGCTCGAACCGCCGGGCTTGATGGCTTCTTGGCGCGGCGTCCTGGCGAGGTATTTTCGGATAGGTCATTTGGGGCATCCTTGACGGAGCTTCGGACCAGTGGTAGGGTACAAGGCTTTCATCTACACCCAGCGCGCCGGCAGACGTGCGGCGCGGTCGGAGGCCGCGGTGGGCACCGCGATCCAAGCTTGTTTGTGACAGGTGGTATTGCCATAAAACAAAGGGACCAAGCTCATGGAAAAGTATGTCTACTATTTCGGTCCGGAAGGCACCGAAGGCGACGCCTCGATGAAAAACACCCTGGGCGGCAAGGGGGCCAACCTGGCCCAGATGGCCAGGCTGGACTTGCCCGTGCCGGCGGGCTTTACGATTGCCGCCGAGTTCTGCTCCGTCTATTTCGCCGAAGGCCGCCAGTTTCCCCAGGCGCTGCGCGACCAGGTGGCCGAGGCCCTGGCCCGCATGGAAGCAACCATGGCCATGAAATACGGCGACCCGGCCAATCCCCTGCTGGTCTCCTGCCGCTCGGGTGCGCGCAAGTCGATGCCCGGCATGATGGAGACGGTGCTCAACGTGGGGCTCTGCTCGCAGACCATCCCGGGACTGATCAAGAAGACGGACAACGAGCGGTTCGTGTGGGACGCTTACCGCCGGCTGATCACCATGTATGCCGACGTGGTGATGGAGAAGGCCGAGGATATCGAGCCGGAGGAGGGCAAGGGCATCCGCCAGCAGCTCGACAAGATCATGGAGCGGATGAAGAAGCGGCGCAAGTACACCAACGATACGGAGTTCACGGCCAAGGATTTGAAGTCGCTCTGCCGGGCATACAAGAAGAAGGTGGCGGAGGTTCTCGGCCGCGAGTTTCCCGACGACCCCCAGGAGCAGCTTTGGGGGGCGATCGGCGCGGTCTTCAAGAGCTGGCAGGGGCGGCGGGCCGTGGCCTACCGCCGCATCGAGGACATCCCCGACCACTGGGGCACCGCCTGCAACGTGCAGGCCATGGTTTTCGGGAACATGGGCGACCAGTCGGCCACCGGTGTGGCGTTTACGCGCAACCCGGCCACGGGCGAGAACAAGTTCTACGGCGAATGGCTGCCCAATGCCCAGGGCGAGGACGTGGTGGCCGGCATCCGTACGCCCTATCCTTTGAATGAAGAGGCCAGAACCGAACAGGACCTCGGCCTGCCCTCGCTGGAAACCTATATGCCGGAGATCTACCGCCAGCTTCTGGACATCCGCAACCGGCTGGAGCAAGAGTATCGGGACATGCAGGATATCGAGTTTACCATCCAGCAAGGCAAGCTCTGGATGCTCCAGACGCGGGTGGGCAAGCGGACCGGAAACGCCGCCCTGAACATGGCCATGGATATGCTCCAGGAAAAAACGCCGGACGGCTCGCCGATGATCGACGAGCGCACCGCGGTGCTCCGCGTCGAGCCGCGGCAACTCGATGAGCTGCTCCATCCCATCCTCGACCCCGACGACGAACAGCGCCGCCAGCCGCTCGTGACCGGATTGGCGGCCGGGCCCGGCGGCGCCGTGGGCAAGATCGTGCTCACGGCCGAGCAAGCCGTGGAAGCCGCCCAGCGCAAGGAAAAAGTGATCCTCGTACGCGAGGAGACCAATCCCGAGGACGTGGACGGCATGCGCGCAGCCGAAGGAATCCTCACCGCCCGCGGCGGCATGACCAGCCATGCCGCCCTGGTGGCCCGGGGGTGGGGCAAGTGCTGCGTGGTCGGGGCGGGTGAGCTGAAGATCGAAATGCGTTCCGGCCGGGTGAGCGCGGGCGAGGTGACCCTGAAGACGGGCGACGTGATCACGCTCAACGGCTCGCGCGGAAGGGTCTACCAGGGGGCGTTGAAGCTGATCGACGCCACGCACAATCCGCGCTTCCAGGAGTTTATGGAGCTGGTCGAGAAGTTCCGCAAGCTGGGCGTGCGCACCAACGCCGACACACCCGAGGACGCCCGGACGGCCCGCCAGTTCGGCGCCGAAGGGATCGGCCTGTTCCGCACAGAGCACATGTTCTACGGCAAGGGCAATGAACAACCGTTGTTCCTCTTGCGCAAGATGATCCTCAGCGCGACCACCGCCGAACGCCAAGCCGCGCTGGACGAGCTGGCTCCCTTTGTCAAACGCGATATTCGCAACACGCTGGAGGTGATGGACGGGCTGCCGGTGACCATCCGTCTGCTGGACCCGCCGCTGCACGAGTTCGTGCCCCAGGACAAGGAGGCCCAGAAGGAGCTGGCCGCAGCGCTCGGCATCCGGCTTTCCCAGGTCCGCAAACGGGGTGAGGCCCTGCACGAGACCAACCCCATGATGGGCCACCGCGGGGTGCGCCTGGGGATCACGTATCCGGAAGTCACGGCCATGCAAGTCCGCGCGATCTTCGAGGCCGCGGCCGAGTTGATCCAGCAAGGCAAGAACCCGAAGCCCGAGATCATGGTCCCCGTGACCTGCGAAGCGGCCGAGCTGAGTACGACCAAGACCATCGTCGACCGCGTCCACGAAGAAGTGCGGCAAGAGACCGGCGTGGACGTGGAGTATCTCTACGGGACGATGATCGAAATTCCCCGCGCCTGCCTGCTGGCCGATCACATGGCCAAGACCGCGGAGTTCTACTCCTTCGGCACCAACGATCTCACACAGATGGGTTTCGGCTTCAGCCGGGACGATATCGGCGGGTTCCTGCATGCCTACCTGGAGCGCAACATTCTGGCCGCCGACCCCTTTCAGACCATCGACCAGGAGGGCGTGGGCCAGTTGATGCAGATGGCCGTGGTCAAAGGCCGTTCGGTGCGCAGGGACCTGAAAGTGGGCATTTGCGGCGAACAGGGCGGCGATCCGCCCAGCGTGGCCTTTTGCGCACGGCTGGGACTGAACTACGTGAGCTGTTCGCCGTTCCGCGTGCCCGTGGCCCGACTGGCCGCGGCCCAGGCCGCCATCCAGGCCGAACGCTGAGCCGGAGCGTGCTCAGGCCGACAAAGCCGGCTTCGCCCTGCACTGCGGTTGGATGAGGCAGCTCCGGTGCGCGCCCTTCGGGGCCGGCTTGCCGGCCCTTCGCAAGGCGCGCGGCGTCGCCCGGTTGAAGATCGCCTCGCTCCGCCACGGGCATACCTTCCAGCAGCTCGGCGATCTGCGCGGCTACGGGAACCTGGTGCTGGACATGGCCGACGACGAGCCGCGCTTGTGGCGGTTGATCGAGATGGTCGAACAGTTCAATCTGGCGCTGGCCGAGCGCGACCTGGAAGCGGGCGCCCAGTGGATGGGCTATCCGGAAGACCTGGGCATGCAGCGCGGGCCGCTCGTCTCGCCGGCGCATTTCCGCAAGTACCTCCTGCGAATCCAGTCATCCTGTCCAGACTCCATCCTGCCCATGCTGTCATCCTGTCCAGACTCCAATCCTGAAATCCCCCAATGACCAAGCACCAATGAC
>CAYXPN010000236.1:0-9409 GCA_964467075.1 uncultured Planctomycetaceae bacterium | reverse complement strand
CTGCTCGCTCGAAAGGTCTTGGCGTTCCTATTTTCTCGTCTGTTTCGCCTTTTCGTCCTTTCGTGCTTTCGTGGTTCCTCTGTAATGTTGCTACAGACTCCGATGTTGGCGCCTTTGACGTAGTTGGCGAACGAGCCTTCCTTGCCATAAGCGACGCAGTTGGCATGGATTTCGTGCATGATCTGCCGCAGTTTCTGATCGACCTCCTCCCGCGTCCAGTGCGTGACCCCGGCGTTCTGGGTCATCTCCAGCCCGGACGTGGCGACGCCGCCGGCGTTGGCGGCCTTCGCAGGGCCGTACAGGATCTTGGCCTCGAGGAAGACGTCCACTCCACCTGGAAGCGTGGGCATGTTGGCGCCTTCGACCACAAGCTGGCAACCGTTCTTGACCAGCGAGAGCGCATCGTCCACGTCGATTTCATTCTGGGTGGCGCTGGGGAAAGCCAGGTCGGCGGTCACGCTCCAAGGCCGCGGGCGGCCGAAGGCGGCTTAGAGAAAGCGCTGCAGCGCATCGGGCAGCTCGTCGGCGGGAATCAGGCGGCAATAGTCCAACAGGCCCGACAGGGCCCGCGAAAACACCCGGTAGCCCATCTCTTCCAGGATCGCAATGGGATTCAATCCCCCGACGACCACGGCACCGAAACGTCCCGGACTGGGGGTGATGCCGAGGACCGGCTGGCCGGGCAGTCCGACCTCCATTAGGGCTCCCAGGCCCACGGCCACCAGGCGTTCGCCCAGTTCGAGGACCAGCTCGCGCGCGTCCTCGGGCATTTCGCGATAGCCGGCGCCGATCAATCCGGTCCCGTCGGTCACTGCGCCGGCGTAGTTGGTCATGCCGCTGCGGATAAACACCTCGAGCGGGTCGATGGTGGTGCCGTCGTAGTCGATCATTTCCACAAAGCGCGCCGGGCGGCCCTCGCGCAGCTCGAGCAGGCCGCCGAAGCGGCTGATGGTGGGGATGCCGTGCTTGAGCAAGACGCCGTTGATGGTGATCGAGCAGACGGTGCAGAAGGCGAGCTTGTCCTTGGGCACCGTGAGCTTGCCCACCTGTTCGCCGGGGCCGAGCAGCGCCAGCCGATTGCCCATGGCATAGCCCTTGGCAAACACCGCGCAGACCCTGTCCAGGTTTTCGGCCAGTTGGCGGGGGTTGACCAGCGAGGTGTTGATCACCACGCGTCCGGTGCGGGTGGCCAGGTCGAAGCTCATGGCATAGGTGATCTGGTCGATCTTGGCCGAAAGATAGCCCACGCGCTGCAACGTCTGTGCGGCGCGGAGCTCAGCGCGGCCTTCGTCGGTGATCATGCGTCCGCGCTTGCCGTGGCGCTGAGTGAGTCCTTGGGCGTCGAGCCGGTTCAAATAGAGCCGGACCGTCCTTTCGCTCAGCTCCAGGCCCGCGGCGGACAGCAGGCGGACCAGTCGGGCGGAACTGGTCGGTCCAAGGGACTTGTCCAGGGCTGCGAGCACGGCCAGCCGGTTTCGTTCGGTCTTGTCCACGGCGGACTTCCTTGTTGGATCGGCAATCGAAAGGGAAGCGCGGCGCTGCGCCCCTGCCGCAAGATGCCATTATACGGCAATTTGGCCGCAGTCAATGGCCTACAGACTGCCGATGCAGGCATGGATGGCGGCACTATTGCCGATATTTTCGCCGATGCCCGGATGCCGCCGACGTGGCCCCCGGAGGCGAAAGCATAAGAAAAAACTGGAATTGGGCCTTCCTTGGCGGGAGAAGTTGCTTATAGTAAGCACTTCGGCGCGGCATTCCATTGCCGAAATATCCGTACTCCGTCTGCCGTTTGTCTGGAGGAGTTGCGTATGCTGCCATGGCCAAAGAACAACGATGTGTTGGGCACCGTCAACCGGGGGAACCCGTCGGAATCCGGGCTGTGCACTCTCTGTCGGGCCGATTGCGCCGGGCGATGTGAAACCTGGCTTTCGAGCCTCGTAGGGCGCCGGTTGCTCTATCCCCGCGACTTCGGCTGGGTGACCGCGGGCAGCACGAACACGACGCATCTGGGGGTGAACTACAACGCGCTGCGCATCCGGGGATACCTCTATGGTGCCCATGGGCTGCCCAACGGCCTTTCCACCGATCCGGACGACTGCGTTTTCCCCAACGTATCTGTGGAAACCAGCTTCGGCGCCAAGGTCAGGACCAAGGCGCGAGTGCCCCTGATGACCGGCGCGCTGGGGTCGACGTTTGTGGCCGCCCGCTACTGGGAATCGTTCGCCATCGGTGCCGCCCTGGTCGGCCTGCCGATCGTGGTGGGCGAGAACGTGGTGGGGATCGACCGCGACGCGGTCATCAAGAATGGCAAGATCGACAGCGCCCCTGAAATGGACCGGCGCGTGGAGACGTTCTTGCGCTACTACGACGGCTACGGGGCGATCCTGGTGCAGATGAACGTCGAGGATACGCGCAACGGCGTGGCCGAGTATCTGATCGACCGCTTCGGCGACAAGGTGACCATCGAACTCAAATGGGGCCAGGGCGCCAAGGACATCGGCGGCGAAATCCAGGTGGACAGCTACGACTACGCCTTGTTCCTCAAGCAGCGCGGCTACGTGGTCGACCCCGATCCCACCCAGCCCGGTGTGAAGGAAGCCTTCGAGCAAGGAATGATTCGGACCTTCGCCCGACACAGCCGCCTGGGCTATACGGACCTGGCTTCGGCACAGGCCGTACACGACAACTTCATGAAGGCCGTCGACTACCTGCGCAGCCTGGGCTACCCGCGCGTCACGCTGAAGACCGGCTCCTACGGCCTGGAAGCCCTGGCCATGGCCATCAAGTACGCGTCCGATGCCCAACTCGATCTGCTGACCATCGACGGGTCCAGTGGCGGGACCGGGATGAGCCCCTGGAACATGATGGAAACCTGGGGGGTGCCCTCGCTGCCGTTGCACGCGAAGGCGTATGAATATGCCAAACGCCTGGCCGACAAGGGAGACAACGTGGTGGATATGGCGCTGGCCGGCGGACTGGCCCGCGAAGACCACATCTTCAAGGCACTCGCCCTCGGCGCGCCGTTTACCAAGCTGGTCTGCATGGGCCGCGCGTTGATGATCCCCGGCTTCCTCGGCGCCAACATTGAAGGCGTCTTGGGCGGGGAGCAGCGCCGGGCCGAGGTCAACGGCCTCTGGGACAAGCTCCCCAAGAGCGTAAGCGAGCTGGGTGAACAGCCCCAACAGCTCTTTGCCGCCTACTACGAAGTCGAAAAGAAGGTCGGCAAGGACGAGATGAAGAACATCCCCTTCGGGGCCATCGCCCTGTGGACCCTGGCCGACAAGCTGGCCGCGGGCTTGCAGCAACTGATGGCCGGGGCCCGCAAGTTCTCGCTCTGCCAGATCGACCGCGGCGACCTGTTTGCGGCCAACCGGGAAACCGCGGAGCAAACAGGCATCCCCTACATCACCGAGGCCGAAGACGACAAGGCCATCGCGATCCTCGACAGTTGACGCCGGCCACGACGCGCGGCGGCCCCTGTGTCGATCATCCCGGCCCCGGTCGGCTCGTCCGGCTGGGGCCGGTTCCGTTTTCATGTGGCAAGGACTCGTGGGCCCGTTGTCCCACGGTGGCTCAGGATTTGGGAGGGCGAGGCTCCCGCCGAGCCGCCGGGTTCCTGTGGCGCGGCTCTATCCGCCGCCGAGCGCTTCGGCCGCCTGCTCCAGTTGAACCGCTTGGCGCATCAAGATGATGTTGCGCGAGCCGCGCGCCGCGGCGGTCGCCAGTTTGGCCAGACGCGCCGACCGCTCAGTGTCTTTCTGCTCAAGCGCTTCCTGCAAGAGCCTCAGCGCCTCGATGGCCACGTCGCGATGGGTCTCCAGGCTGCGCGCATTGCGCTCGAGTTGTTCCAGGGCGGAAAGCCTCGACTCGGCGGCGTCGAACGACCTCTCTGCCGAGTTCGCCGCCATGACGGCCGACGAGTGCCGCCGCCTTTGGGCTGGTCCAGCCCGCCGCCGGGCAGTTGGCCGCCGGCCGTGCCATTGGAAACGGTGTTGCCCGCCGCGCCGTTCACTCGGACTGCCACTGGTACAAGCCCACCTTGTAGTTCACACGCATGGTCTTGGGGGCGTTGGCGTCGGCGCCGCGCTTGGTATGCACGTGGTAGAGCACGTTGAGCACGCGATACTCGGTGTCCACGACCTGGCCGGAGAGCACGCCGACCGTGCTGGCTTTAGGCTCGTGCTGCTGGCGCTCAGGCGGCGGGAAGTCGTAGCCGCACTCCGGACACACACCGTAGCCCGCGGCGATCAGCCTCCCTCGGTGCCCGGCGGGACAAGCAAAGACCCAAATCTCGTGCTTTGTGTCTTTGTGTTTGAGACAAAGGAAACACAACGACACGAAGACGCCGTGCGGCGGCGGCCTGATGATTCTCCAACCGGCCCAATGAACGCCCTGCCAGGCCCAACTGAAGATGATCGCGGGAGCAGAGAAAGTGGCTCAGCCGATCCGCGGCTGACCACGGGCCGATTGACCAGGTACAACGGCTCGCCGGTGTTGGCCAGGGAGATCAGCAGCGGATGGCAGCCCCACTGGCCGGTGTAGTCGATGTCCATGCCCTGCTTGCACTCGCCGCTCGCTCTCGGCGATCGTGCCGTCGCCGTCGATCACCGCTTCGGCGAAGAACTCCTCCGGCTGCCGCCGCCAGACGTTCAGCCGCGCCTCGTTGATCGTCTCCATCAGCAGCTCCACCTGCCACGGCTCCTCGAACCGTCGGCAGAAGTCGCCGGCGGTCGTGGGGTCGGGAATGCGCTGCGCTCCCAGGGCGTCCAGGAACACCTCGTCGTTGCGGCGGTGTTCGATGTGCTCCAGGCGCGTGCCCCCGCAAAGCAGGTTGTAGGCAATGTTCAGCACATGGTCCGACTCATGGTAGGGCAGGTGCCGCTTCAACACGTGCACGTGCCGGTCGATCAATTCCACCAGGCCGCTCCGTTGCGCGACCAGATGCAACGCACCGATTCCGCCCGCGGCCAGGGCCCGGTCGCGAGCGCCCATCTCGTACTGGATGTTGCCTGCGGCCAACATCGGCTCCGCCTGCTCCGTCCAGGCTGTGGGACGCAACCGCCGCGCGATCCGCCGCTTGCCCTGGGCCAGCCGTTTGCGTATACTCGCTTTCACTCGAAATCCTCCTTGGTTTACGGGCCGGGGAAATTCATATACCCTTTAGACGCCCGAAAACCGGGAAGGTTTCGAGTTGTTTATGTCCGTGGCGTGAAAATCACGCTTGTTTGAGGCCTAGTGGTGAAAGGCAGTTTTCTCACCCGTTGAGGGCAAATCTCATGGCGAAAGCGCCCAGATGAAAGAAAGCGCCCAAATGAAAGTGATTGTCGCACTGTGCGCCGTGGCTGCCGCCCTGCTTATGGGCACCCCCGCCCGGGCAAACGTGGAACTGACCAAAGGTGGCGAGGCCCGCGCCGTCATCGTGCATAACGGCCACACCGACTGGCCCGAGGTGATCGACCGGGCACGCAAAGCCCGCGAGCACATGCACACGCCGGCCGAGGCGCTGCAGACGTATATCGAGAGAATGACCGGGGCGAAGCTGCCGCTGGTCGAGTCGCTCGACCAGGCCGACGGCCGCCCCGCCATTGTGCTTCAGATCGTCGACAAACTGCCGGGGGCAAGCCCCGGCGCCATCGGCCGGCAAGCCTACCGCATCCGGACGCAGGGCAACCGTATTACGCTGACCGCGCAGAGCAAGCTGGGCTTAAGCCACGCGGCGTGGGGGCTGCTGGAAGACCACCTCGGCTGCCGCTTCTACAATGTGCGCATTTGGCGCGGCCGCTCCGGCACGGCCGGATACGACGGACCCGGCGACGAACGCGTCCCCGAAAGGCCGACGCTGGTGCTCAAAAACATCGATGACTTTCAAGAGCCTTCGTTCGCCAACCGGGGGCTGATCTTCAAGCAGGGGACGCTCCCCTGGGTGACGCAGAACCGCGCGGTGGGCTATCCGGCTGACTCGACCAGCGCCGCGCTGGCGTCGGGGCACTCGCTCTACCAGTTGCTGCCGCCGAAGGACCGCCGCGTTCGCGGGGAGAAGGTGCCCGGCCTGTTCGAAGAGTATCCGGAAATCTACCCGCTGAGCCTCGAGGGCGAGCGGCACGTGCCGCACACGGCCGCCTGCTGCGGAACTGCGGAGAAGCTGCCCGAGCTGCTGGCCGAGGCCCTCATGCGGGCGGCTGATCGAAGCCGCGGGATCAAGGGCGACGACTACGTGATCGTCAACGCCGGGCAAGGCGACGGCTTTGCGCCCTGCTGCTGCCAGGACTGCCGCAAGCTGGTCTACGAGCAGCAGTCCGAAGCAGCACCCTACGTGCTGGCGTTCAACCGCGCGCTGGAGATCATCGACCGCGCGCGGCGGGAAGGTCCGGATATGCACGTCATCACCTTCGCCTACTTCGGCACGCTGCCGGCGCCCAAGGACCTCAAGCCGCACCCCAACTTGTGGATCAACGTCGTTTCCAGTTCGCTCAGCCAGAATGCGGCCGGCGATCAGATGGGCCCCATCCTGAACAACCCCGCCAACCGCGAGTATGCCCGGGCCCTGCGGGATTGGCCCCGCATCGCCCCGGGACGGGTCACCGTGTGGCACTGGGATACGTACCGCACCGAGTGGCCTTCGATGTTCTACGTCGCCGAGAACCTGCGGTATATGCACGAGGCGGGCATTTACGGGATTAACCCGCAGACGACCGGCGGCCCGTGGCAGGACATGCTCAACTGGCTCTACATGAAGTTGGCCTGGGACATCGACGCCGATGCCGACGCGTTGATTCGCGATTATCTCGAAGGCGTCTACGGCAAGGCGGCCGCCCCGCACATGTTCGCCTACCTCAAGCGTGCCCAAAAGGCCTACGAGGACGCGCTGCACATCCCCAGCGCGGTGCGGTGGAGCGGCTGGACGCGGATCACCTCCCGCAAGATTTTCCACCACGGGGTCCGCGACGAACTGGCCCAACTGATGGACAAAGCCGAACAGGCCGTCCGCAAACACGGCAGCGAGCGGGAACTGGCCAACTTCCTCCGCGCCCGGGACAAGTCAATCGACCAACTCGTCTGGGAAGGCGCCTCGTGGTACGAAAACCGCGGGCCGGCCGTCCATCCCCAAACGGGCCGGCGGTGGTTCGTGCCCGGAGGCGATCCGAAGGTCATCGGCGTGATCGAACGCCGCAAACAGCAGCGCGACGACCCGCAGGCCCTCTCCCGCTTCGTCCGCGACAAGGGCGGGCCGATGATCGAACTGTCGGCCAAGGCGATCGAGGCGGCCGTCGTGCCGGACCTCGACGGACAAATCGTCTCGGCCGTGGATGCGGCCACGGGCAAGGAACTGCTCGACTCGCGGACCAGTTCGGCCGGCTACGGCGACGGCTTCGGCGACGTGGCCACGCGGCTGTGGCTGCCCTTCGGCGATGTCGATATGGACCGCCCCGCCGAGCAGTGGCGCAGCCTGTGGAGCGATTTCGATCCTCCCTCGAACAACTCGCTCAGAACGACGGTCGTGCTCTCTTCGTCCGATGAACTGTCGGCCGGCACCCGGATGCACCGCACGGTGCGGCTGACCGGCAAGGGGGGCCTCCGCATCGATCGGACGCTGCGGGGCAACCCGGCCGACCTGGAGGAACTGACCGCCCGCTGGCGGCTGGCGCTGCCCAATCCGCGGCGGGCGACGCTGAGCGTCCGCGGCGGAGGGCTACGGGAAATCGTGGACCTCCGCTACACCGAACCGGGCGGCGTGCAGCTCGTGCAGGACAAGGACGTGAAGGCCTACGCCGAACGGAGCGCCGACTACATGGACGAGGACTGGGACACCGTCACCGCCGTGGCCGACGCCGAGACGAGCGAACACACCCTCTCCGACCACAAGGGCGAGTTGGTGATCGAACTCAACCGCGGCGACGACGTGGCGGCGCGGATCACCACCCCGGCCGAAGGCTGGCAGGCGGTGCGACTTACGCCCGTGCTGGCCGAGAACTACGTCGAGGTCACGCTTGTGGGACAGTTGCCGCAGGGCGAAGAGCCAGGCCGGTTCCGGCTGCCCTGGCAGACACTCATCGCCGAGCGGGCCCCCTCGGAAGCGGCTGTGGAGCGAAAGGCGAACGCCCCCCGCATCCGCATTACGGGCGAAGGCGAGGCGGTCAACGAGGTCGACGGGGCCGAGCTGGTGTGGGTGCCCGAGGGCGAGTTCCTCCGCGGCAGCCACAGCCAGGCGGCCGGCAGCGACGAAGGCCCGCCGCGGCGCATCCATCTTGACGGCTACTGGATTTACAAGTACCCGGTGACGCTGGGGCAGTACGAAGCGTTCGCCGAGAAGGCCGGCCGACCGTTCGACCGCATCTGGGGCCAAGGTCCCTCGTACCGCATGGAACCCGACGCCGACGAGGCCGACTACCCGGTGATGACCAACTGGTACGACGCCCAGGCGTACGCCCGCTGGGCCGGCGGCGCGCTGCCCACCGAGGCGCAGTGGGAGAAGGCGGCCCGCGGCACCGACGGGCGGGATTATCCCTGGGGCGACGAGTGGAACCCGGACAAGTGCGTCAACATCCACAACACGGCCTACACCTACCATCCGGAGCGTTTCACAAGGGGTTTCCGCCCGGTGGGCAGCCACCCTCAGGGTGCCAGTCCCTATGGCGTGATGGACATGGCGGGCAACGTGTGGGAATGGACCCGCGACTGGTACGGCCACACCTACTACGCCGAGGCCCCCGACCGCAACCCGACCGGGCCCGAGGGGGGCTACGTCAAGTCGGTCCGCGGTGGCAGCAGCATGTGGGACGAGCGCTTTTGCCGCACCACGGCGCGGATGATCATGCCCCCGGGCACGGGCAACTGGACCCCCATCGGCTTCCGCTTGGTGATCGACGTCGACGCCCAGGGCAAACCCCGCTGAAACACGCGTGATGCCTTCGAGAAGTTGGGAGCCAACCGATTAACGCCAGCCATGCGGTTCGCTGCGCGGGCCTGTTGTTCTTGGTCTTGCTGAACGCCGCGTGCGGGGAGGGCCGCGCAGCACAAGCGGCTGCGACCCGCTTCACTATCCCGCATCGAACACCCCCAGGCCGCCGGTCTTGAACTGCTGAGAGCTTTGCTACTAACGCGTCAGCTTCGCCGTCGAACTCAAGGTCGAATCCACCCCACACCCAGTCAGAAGAGCGAGTCCTTCCCCCCACCACAACGCTCCCCGCAGGATCCACGGCAATGGCAGTACCATAGTCAAAGGCCGGCCAGAACGACCCCCGCCTAAGCGGAGATCGGCAAAGGTTGCACGGTCGGGGCTGGAAGAAAAAGGTGACAGGCACCATTTGCCCTCAACGGCCCGCGACCAACCTTCGGTCGGTGCCCGGCTTCGGTGAGCGCACGGTGAACTGCACCTGAACTTCGGATGCGACTTCAGGCGGGGTGG
>CAYXPN010000235.1:0-9410 GCA_964467075.1 uncultured Planctomycetaceae bacterium | reverse complement strand
CAATCCCCGCAAACGCGCCTCGTGCGTGCTCTGCACGCACGCGCAGGCTCTACGGGGTTGCCCGGTCCGAGCGGGCGCTGACTTGGCGCCGCAATCCGGCGGGCCTATCATGGAGCCGAATGAACGGCCCAACCTGCGGCCGAGTGGCGGCCGTAAAAAGAAACCGGTGAGCTTGTCAAGGAGAAACACCATGCGTCGGCAAACGTGGCTGTGGCTGGTTGTGGGTTGCGTATGTCTGGGCGTCGCCCTGGTGATCGGCACCCGGTCGGACATCCTGCCGAAAGCCTGTTGGGCAGCGGCCCAGCACGCCGCGCCCCGGCTGGACAAGCGCACCGGCCAGGACCAGGTGCGGGCGATCATCGACGGCCGACCGGAGCGCGCGGTGGAGCTCTGCCAGCGCGTGCTCAAGAGCGTGCCGGACCACGGCGAATCGCTCTTCAATCTGGCCATCGCCCAGGCCCGGTCGGGCAATCTTGACGAAGCGGTCGCTACGATGAAGCAGGCCATTGCCGCGGGACTGCCGCCGGAGCGGTTCCTGGCCGGTCCGCGCGAGCTCGTCGAGCCGCTCGCCCAGACCGAGGCTTTCGGCCAACTGGCCGAGAAGTATGCCGACCGGCTGATCCACGGGCCCATGCTCGGTTGTGTGACCGACCGCAGCGCGCGGTTCTGGGTGCGCACGGCCGAGGAAGTGCCGGTGCAGGTGATCGTCAGCGACCAGCGCGCTTCGGGCGGCGCGGGGCTCTCGAGCGCGATCAAGTCGCCCACCGTGTTCACCGAGGCACAGCGCGACTACACCGCGGTGGCCGAGGTGGTGAGGCTGAAGCCCGACACGTTGTATCACTACGACGTGCTGGTCAAGGGACAGAGCCGATTGGGGCCGGATTTTCCCGCCTTTCGCACGTTTCCGCCTGCGGAGTCTGCCGCGCGGTTCCAAGTGGGCTTCGGCGGCGGGGCCGGATACACCGAGGCCCATGAGCGCGTGTGGCTGACCATCGCCAGCCACCGGCCGCTGGCCTTCCTGCTGCTGGGCGACAACGTGTATATCGACGATCCCACGCGCCCGGCCATGCAGCGCTACACCTACTACCGGCGCCAGTCGCGGCCCGAGTATCGCGGCTTCGTGGCTTCCACGGCCATCTATGCCATCTGGGACGACCACGATTTCGGGGTGAACGACTGTTGGTATGGCGACTCGATCGACCAGCCGGCGTGGAAGCGGCCCGTCTGGCGGGTCTTCTGCAACAACTGGAACAACCCGGCCTACGGCGGCGGCAAGGACCAGCCGGGCTGCTGGTTCTCGTTCTCCATCGGTGAGGTGGATTTCTTCATGCTCGATTGCCGTTTCTATCGCACCGACCCGAAGGGCGAGCGACCCAACATGCTCGGCGCGGCACAGAAGAAGTGGCTCTTCGACCAATTGCGCCACAGCCGGGGCACCTTCAGGGTGCTGGCCTCGTCGGTGCCCTGGGTGCTGGAGGCGAAGGGCGACAGTCTGGACACCTGGCGCGGCTTCCAAGAGGAACGGGACGAGATATTCAGCTTTCTGGAAAAAGAGCGCATCGACGGCGTGGTCCTGCTCTCGGCCGACCGCCACCGCAGCGACCTGTGGCGCATCGACCGGCCCGGCGCCTATCCGCTCTGGGAGTTCGAAAGCTCGCGACTGACCAACATCCACCGCCACGGCACGATGGCCGGCGCACTGTTCAGCTACAACGAGAAGTGTTCCTTCGGCCTCTTGACGTTCGACACCACGCAGGCCGATCCCACCGTGACCTACGAGATCATCAACATCGACAACCAGTTGATCCACACCCACACGGTGCGCAAGAGCGAGATTTCGCACCGCTGAATGACCTTGCGGGATTGCGGTAGAAAGGTGACAGGCACCATTTGCCGGAACGGCCCGGAGGGTGCTTCGCACAAATGGTGCCTGTCACCTTTCTGCCGCGGGGCGTCTGGTAGCCACGCTCGCCAGAGCGTGGACTGCGGCAAGCCGGATGTGCCAATACCGATCCACCGTCTGGCTTTCGGTGACTACGGGCGGAAATCTGTTCGCAAGCCAAGCCCCGAGCGCACGTTGTGACACACGCCCCGAACGCGCGAGACCCCAGCCATGACCAGCCGCGAGCGTGTCATCGCCGCCCTGGAGCGCCGGCAGCCGGACCGCGTGCCGCTGTTCGAGTGTGTGATCGACCAGCGCGTGATGCAGGCCATCCTGCCGGGCTGCGACTACCACCAGTTCAGCGACTTTATCGGCCTGGACAACGCCAGTCCGAACCGCAGCTCGTGGAGCCGTGAGAATGTGGAGATGATCGACGAGCGGCGCGGGCTGTTCCGCGACAAGTGGGGCGTGATCCGCGCGTTCGGGCCCGAGAGCACGCCGGCGCCGGTCGAGGGGCCCATCAAAGAGCCCGACGACCTGAAGCACTACCAGCCGCCCGACCCCGAGGCCGACGACGTGCTGGGTCCGATCCCCGAGCTGGTCGAGCGCTACCGCGGGCGCAAGGCCGTGACGGCCATCTGCCGCGACGCGTTCTTCAATCCCGCGTTTCTGCGCGGCACCACGCGGTTCCTGATGGACATGATCGACCATCCGCGCCTGGTCCACGAGCTGATCGACGTGTGCCTCAGCTACGACATCCGCGCCACCGAGCGGATGATCGCCGCGGGCGTGGACGTGGTGGTATTCGGCGACGATTACGCGGACAAGAACTCCACGCTCATCTCTCCCGCCCATTTCCGCGAGTTCATCCTGCCGGGCTTGAAACGCTGCGTGGATGCGGCCCATCGGGCCGGCGCCTATGTGGTCAAACACAGCGACGGCAATCTGATGCCCATCCTGGACATGATCGTGGAGACGGGCATCGACGCGCTGAATCCCATCGAGCCGGCCGCGGGCATGGACATCGGGCTCATAAAACAGCGCTATGGCGACCGCATCGCCTTGGTGGGCAATATCGACTGCGGGTATCTTTTGAGCCAGGCGCCGGCCGAGGAGGTGCGCCGGGTGACCCGGCAGACCATCGAGATTGCGGCGCCCGGCGGCGGCTATTGCCTTTCGAGCTCCAACAGCATCCACTCCTCGGTCCGGCCGGAGAACTTGCTGGCCATGGTCGAGACGATGCGCGAGCTCGGCCGATATGAGTGAACGCCCACGGTTCGATCATGTGGCTGCGCCGCTACCGTGTTTTGGCGAGGTGAGCGGCGTGGGCCGCGGGTTTGGTCGGCGGGCACGCCCGGAGCAAGGAAAAAAGCGGGGAAAGGTTGTGTTTTTCCGGCCAAAGGGGTAGGATCGGCACTTGAGGGCAGCGGCCGGCAGGCTCTCCCCACTTCCAGGGTACAGGCTGGCCGGCGACAAAGGAGAACAGACGGAGGACTTCGCGATGGCCACATGGTGGATGGCGGCATTCGCGTGTCTGGTGCTCCCAGGCGCGGAGCCCGCGGGCAGCCCGCCGGCGCTAGTGCCCGCGACGCTCCAATCGCAGGCGCCCGAGCAGCCCGACCAGGCCGCGCCGAGCGCGCGCACCGGCCGGGAGTTGATGGCCGCTTGCCGAGCGGCCCTGCAGCGCTGGGCCCGGCCGAGCGACGAGCAGGCCCAACAGGCCGCGGTTGAACTGCTCGGTTTGTACCACGAGCTTCAGCAAGACACCGAGCTGGCCGTCTCGCAGCGCGAGGGGCTGCGCCTGGTGGTGCGCCGGCGCCTGTTGGCCCTGGCCCAGCAGATCGAACGTCAGGTGGCTGTGCGACGCGAGGGCGCTGGCGCCGAGGCGCAAGTGCCGCCCACGGTCCAGGCGGCACAGCAGAAGGGCGTGCTGGCCCAGCAGGGCGCCTGGCCGGGAATGGGCCCGGGGATGAGGCCCGGAGGCAGGGCACCCGGCATGATGGCACCCGGCATGATGGGCCCCATGGGCGGGGCCGGCAACCAGCCCGCGGACGCAGGCGAGCAACTGGCGGACCTGATCAGGCAGACCGTGGCGCCCGACATGTGGATCGAAATGGGCGGGCCCGGCTCAATGTATTACTGGGTGCCCGGCCGCGCCCTGGTGGTGCGCCAGACCGACCAGGTCCACGAACAGATTGCCGACCTGCTCCGGCAGCTTCGGCGAGCGGGCAATTAGAACTGCCGACTTGTGGCCTGGCGAGGTTTGTGGCACATCCGTCTCGGCTGCATCGGTGTGTGCTGGCCACCCACGACAACGCCGAGACCGCATCAGAACCTGTAAAGGTATTGCCTACCGGGGCTTCGCTTCGCTCCAGCCCCGGCCACCCGGTCCTATGCACGGGATCGGGGAGACTATTCGTTTACAAATGCTCAGGGAAATCGCAGTCGCAGCACCCAGGCCTCCCACTCTTCCTGGAACTGCTTCATCTGCTTCTCGTCGCGCCCGAGGATCGTCTTGAGCGTCTCGTAGCCGCTCGGGTCGCGCGGGTGCGCGGCATGGAAGGCGTGGTAGTATTTCCCGAGCAGGCCCGCCTCCTGGAGATAGTAGCAGAGGTACCTTGCCTGGGCGTAGTTGGTGCCTTTGTCCTTCAGATAGAACTCGTGGGTGGTGGTGGTGCACAGCTCGCGCAAGGGCGGCAGCAGGTCCTTGCGAATCGCCTCCTGCAACCCCGCCAGGCGCCAATTGGTCCGGCCCACGATCCGCCCGTCGCGCTCGGCGCTTTGTTCATAGAGCGAGCCGAGCCCTTCGTTGAACCACGCGGGACACGCGGGGAAGTTGGCGTCCACAAAGGGATGGACGATCTCGTGGACCAGCGTGCCGCCGCCGGTGGCGATGTTCATCACCAGCGCGTTGTCGGCGTGGGAGAAGAAGCCGTAAGGCGTGCCGGGACGCGTGCCGAACAGCTCGCGGCAGTGCTTCTCGTAGCTGGTCTTGTCCTTGAAGAGCCAGATGTCGATGATCTCTCGCGGGTCGTCTTTGAAATAGGCGGCCTTGAGCTTGTCCACGGCCCATTTCACGGTGCGCTCGGCGCGCATGCGCACCGTGTCCGCCGGTTCGTCGCCGATCACGACAAACGGCGGCTGGATCACCACCGTAAAGCCCTCGGGCACCTTGGGCCGGAGGCGCATCATGTGCTGGGCGAAGTCGGCCGGGGTGTGCTGGCCGGGCCCAGGCAGCGACCGACGCGTGACCGATTGCCCGTTGCCCGCGGTGCCGGCCTTGGGCGCGTCTTGGGCGCCGAGCGTGCTGAGAAACCACGTCGTGGCTGCCACGGCCAGGCCGAGCAGGGCGATCAGCGTCCAGTTCCTCGATCGTCTCACCATCAGTGCGGTCCTAGACATGGTTGGGCCTACCGTCGCCGTGTGCCACTGCTTGCCCGGCGGGCAAGCAGTGCCGGCAGCCGCGAGGCGCTGCTTCTGCCGAAGCAGCGGCACACTGGATTCCCCGACAGCCTCACGCATTTCTTAGACGTACCTTACGGGGGGAAGGTTCCCCGGGCACCCGGTCCGCACAGGCGGTTCGTCTGGGGCGGACCCTGGGCAACGGCGGGGACGCCTGGGAAATCGTCGCCTTCGGCGGCCTGCCCAGCGTTATACTGGCCGGGTGGGACCGCCCTGAAGAGCAGTCGGGGGCATGGTCGGCGCAGTGGCAGCCGAATGCGCACACGACGCACTCCGCAGGCAAGCTGCCCGGTGCGAGGCCACAAGTCCTTTTGCTGCAAGGAGTTGCGATGATGTTCCTGCTCCGTATGCGATTTCTCATTCGGGCCGTGCTCCTGGGCACCGTCTTGCCGGGTTTGTCGGCTGTCTCATGTGTCTCATGCGCCCGGGCGGCTGAGGGCCAACCCGCGGGCCAAAGGGTGCGCAGCCCCATGGCCTGGACGGTCGATGAGGCCCTGGCCCAGCTCCAGCTCAACCCGCACGACCCTTACGTGCAGTACGTGGCGCTCCAGCTTGCCCGAAATGAAAAACGCCTGGGCGAAGCGCGCGGGCTCATCGAGCAACTCACCGGGCGCTGGCGCCGGCCCGAGCCGCCGGAGGTCGATCTGTTTTCGCTGTTTACCGGAGCCGCGGCCGTGCAGGAAAGCTTGCAATTGGAGGCCATGCAGGCTGACGACGAGGTCCCCGATACCCGCCGCGCGCCGGGCCCGGCCGGCCAGCCGCGCGCCGAGAGCGACCGGCTGGTGGAAGCGGCCAGCCTCCAAGGCCCGACCGTCCAGAGCCATCCCTGGGCCCGCATGTTGCGCGAGCACGGCCTGGAGCCGGGCGAGGTCGAAGTCTCGCCGCTGGCCCTGTGTGTGCCCGAAGACCAGTACTTCGTGGTCTTTCGTTCGCTCAGCAAGCTTCTGGAGGTAGGCGACGCGGGCGACCTGTGGGGGGCTCATCTTTTCACCCAGGCGGCCGGCTCGGCGCGCACCCATCGCACCAGCGACCGACTCAAGCAGCAGCTCGCCGTGAAGACCGATCCCCTCAGCCGGCCCTTCTACGACATGGTGGTCGAAGAGGTGGCCATCACCGGCAGCGACCTGTCGCTTCGCGCGGGCAGCGACGTGACGCTCCTCTTCCGCTCCAAGCAGCCGGCCGTGCTGCGCATGCGCATGGACGGCTTCCTGCTGGAGGCCGAGAAGTCGCGCGGCGACGCCGTGCGCGCCACGGGCAAGGTCGGAGAGGTGGAGTATGTCCACCTGAGCACGCCCGATCGGGCGATCCACGTGTTCTCGGCCTATCCGCGCGAGGAGCTGCACGTCAGGAGCAATTCCCGGCCCGCCCTGGAGCGCGTGCTGCGGGCCATTGCGGGCGAGGGCAAGGTACGGCGCCTGGGCGAGACCCTGGAATACCAGTACGTGCGCTCGCTTTTGCCGCGCGGCGACGAGCGCGAAGACGGCTTCGTCTATCTCTCCGATCCGTTCATCCGCCGCCTGGTCGGCCCGGAGCTGCGACTGACCGAAGCCAGGCGCATGCGCTGCTACAGCTATCTGCGCATGATCGGCCACGCGGCCATGCTCTATCGCACGCAGTACGGCAAGGCGCCGGGATCGCTCGAAGAGCTGGCCGAGGCCGGCTGCGCGCCCGCGGTGTTCGGCCGCGGCAAGTGGCGCTGTCCGTGCGGCGGCACCTATAGCCTCTCGGACGACGGGGCGACCGGCGTGTGTTCGCTCCACGGGCCGGCCGACCGACTGCGCCCCTGCTGCGAGGTGGCGGTCGATCGCGTGACCGAGCAAGAGGCCCAGCTTTATCGCCAGTTTGTCGAGCGCTACAGCCGCTATTGGCGGCAGTATTTCGATCCAATCGCCCTGCGCGTCCAGGTCACGCCCGAGCAGTTCCGCACCGAGACGCTCATCCTGCCGCTGATCGACAATTCGGCCTATACCCTGCTGGCCGCGGCGCTGGGCGGCGAGCCCGAGCCGCTCGACGCCCTGCCCGTGCCCCAGCGCAATATCTTCAGCGTGGCCGTGCGCCTCAACAAGCAAATGCTGCTCCGCCACGGAGACTTCGCCGACGACTTTCTGCGGGATTTCCCCGGCCCGCGCGGGCAGCAGATCGAAGGGGGCCCCACGAGGCAAAGCCTGGAGCGGTTCGTCACTCGCGGCATCGGCAACCAGTTGGGGCTCCATGTCTACGACGCCTCGCCCATGTTCGACTTCAACCTGAGCGATCTCGTAGCCCGGATGATCGTCGACGCGCGCCGGGGATGGGTGGGCGACGAAGTGGTGCCCATCGCCTTCCTGGTGGCCTCGCTCAACACGCCGGTCTATCTGAGCGTGCCGGTCGAGGACCCGCAGGTGGTCGACGAGTTCCTGGAGGAGCTGGACGTCATGTTCGCGGCCGTGGCCCGGCAGCAGCGAGAGACCGGCTTCTTCGACTTCGCCGCGGACTATTACCGCGTGCCGCTGGGCCAGACGGGACAGACGGTGCGATCCTTCTGCCTGCAGCTCGGGCCGGTGCGCTGGCGCATGTTCTTCGCCCGGCTGGGGCGCGGGCTGTATGTGGCCAGCAAACCCGAGGTGCTCGAAGACCTGGCCGCCATCGCCGACCAAGAGCCTGACGACACCGGGCCCGTGGCCCATGCCATGGTGCGCGTGCGCCCGGAGAACTGGGACCGGATCTTGCCGCACTTCCAATTGGGCTGGGCCGAGAGGAGCCGGCAGGCGTGTCTGGACAACCTGGCGCCGCTTACCGCGGTGGCCCGGGCCGCGGCTGCTTCGTCCGACAAGCTGCCCGCGGCCGCCGAGGTTCTGCGCCAGGCCGACCGGCTGCACGCGGTCCACTTCTTCTGCCCGGAGGGCGGCAAATATGAGCTGGCCCCGGACGGCCGGCAGGTGATTTGCAGCGTTCACGGCTCGGCGGGCAATCCGCGGCAGCCGAGCGCTCCTTCGGCGCGCAGTCCCATGGGCCGGCTGATGCGCCAGTTCGCCGGGGCCACGGCCGAGTTGGTCTTCCTCGAAGACGGCCTGCACGCGGTGGTCACCATCCACCGCAAATAGGCCGGCGAGCCGCTTACCGTCAGCCGGCGGTTGGGCCGGCACCGCCGCAAACCGTGGCGCCGACGTATTTCCGGTTCGCCGGTTTCAGCCGAACCGGGCACTCACGTGCCCGGCTCGCCGTCATTGTGGGCGGGTCTTCCGGACCCCTGGCAGGGTTTGCGCCTCCGGCTACAATGGGTGCCGGGTGGACTGGCTTGCCCAACTCGACGCCCGGGAGACCCGGCCCGTGTCCGCGCAGCAGATTCTAGTGGTCGAGGACGAACAGCAGATCGCCGAATTGTTGCGCTACAACCTGGCCAAGGAGGGCTACGAGGTGCTGGTCGCCCACAAGGGGCGCGAAGCACTGCGCCTGCTGCGCCGGCACAAGCCCGACCTGGTGCTCTTGGACCTGATGCTGCCCGATCTGGACGGCCTGGAGGTCTGCCGCCAGATCCGACGCGACCCGGCCACCGAGGGCCTGTCGATCGTGATGCTCACCGCCCGGGGCGAGGAGGCGGACATCGTCGTGGGCCTGGAGCTGGGGGCCGACGACTACGTGACCAAGCCCTTCAGCCCCCGCGTGCTCTTGGCGCGCATCCGCGCGGTGCTGCGGCGCAAGGCGGCCGAAGCGCCGGCCGAGGATGCGCCGATCGAGGTCCACGGCGTTCTGATCGACCCGCGGCGCCATGAGGTGAACGTCGAGGGCCAGTCGGTGGAGCTGACGGCCACGGAGTTTCGCGTGCTGCACGCTCTGGCCCGACGCCCGGGCTGGGTGTTCACTCGCCGTCGGATCGCCGAGGCCGTGCACGGGGCAACCGACGTGGTGACCGATCGGGCCGTGGACGTGCAGATCGTGGGATTGCGCAAGAAGCTGGGCCGTGCCGGGCGCTTGATCGAGACGGTGCGCGGGGTGGGCTACCGGCTGAAGGAGCGCGCGGGATGATGGAACTGACAGGATGAGCAGGATGGGGGGAGACAGGATGACAGGATAAGCAGGATGATAG